>CAZGRM010000321.1:0-2562 GCA_964528295.1 uncultured Lachnospiraceae bacterium | reverse complement strand
CCTGGGCGGCCGGTTACATATCAGCTACTAGGACCAGGAGCACCAGGTCCTCCACATGGAAGAGACCCTGATGGAGGAGATTTCCGACGTGTACCCCTCCATGACCAATACGGAGATCCGAAATGTCCTAGCCGCCTTCCTCTTCACCGGGGATGACGTGTTCAAGCGGATCCGGGATCTGAGCGGAGGCGAGCGGGGCCGTCTCTCCCTGGCCCGGCTCATGCTGTCCAAATCCAACTTCCTGATCCTGGACGAGCCCACCAACCACCTGGATATCACCTCCAAGGAAATCCTGGAGGAGGCGCTGCGGGGCTACACGGGCACCGTGCTCTACGTCTCCCATGACCGTTATTTCATCAACCGGACCGCCACCCGGATCCTGGAGCTGAAAAACCAAACCCTGGTAAACTACATCGGAAATTATGATTATTATCTGGAAAAAAATGAGGAGCTGACGAAAATCTACGCTCCAAAGGCGGAGGGGCCGGAGAAGGAGGTCCCCCAGGCTTCCTCCAAGGAGGACTGGGCCAGAAAGAAGGAGGAGCAGGCCCGGGAGCGGAAGCGCCTGAACGACCTGAAAAAGACGGAGGAGCGGATCACCGCCCTGGAGGAGCGCAGCTCTGAGATCGACCAGCTCATGTCCCAGGAGGAAATCTTCACCGACGTGACAAAGTGCGTGGAGCTGAGCCAGGAAAAGGCCGGACTGCTGGAGGAGATCGACCGGCTCTATGAGGAGTGGGAGCGGCTGTCGGAGACCGAGGGATAACGCAGGCCAATAAAAATGGCAGGGAAATTTTCCCTGCCGTTTCTTATGACGCCATTGGACCGCCCACGGACGGGAAACGGCGCCGCTTTTTCGTCTATTCTTCGGCTCTCCGCCCGCACAGGGCGTGGTTTTTCATTCCGTCCACCCAGAGCCGGATTCCTTCCACTTCGTACACCCGGAGGATCCCGAACAGTTCCTCCTTCTCGGGGCAGATCTTCGAAAAGAGATTTTCCTGCCCCACGAAAAAGTCCCGGTCGTAGCGTCTGGTTCTCCGGTCGCCGAAGATGGCGCCGTAGAAAATCTCCGCCTCCACCAGATCCTGAAACATATGGCTGCCGTAGCTCAGCTCCGGCATGTAGCCGGCCCGGGTATCTGTCACCTCACAGATGGCGCAGAAGCCCGAAATATCCACAAACCGCACCGGCACGCCCAGCTCCGGCGAGGAGGTGCCGATCCGCCCCGGAACCGTCAGCAGGAGATTTTTGCCCTGATCCCGGTAATGCCGGTTCACCGCCCCGATGGCCTCCGCCACCAGGGGCTTTCTGTTGTGCTCAAACTCATAGTAGGCCTTTGGCTCCACCTGCACCACCACCTGGATCTCCTTCTCCACCGACTCTCCCATGGCGGAGTCCGCAATGTCAAAGAAAATCTGCTCCCGGGGAAGCTCCGGCAATCTCACCGAACCGCCCTCCCGCCCCACATACAGGGGCCGGCACTGGAGCAGGTTCACCACAAAATCCTCCCCCTTGCTGAGATTCACGGTGTACTCGATGTCCACCGGATTGCCGTAGGCCTGCTGCAGCTCCCGGAGTATGGTTCTCATCATGGAGGTGAATTTCCGGTTGGCCAGAAGCCGCTGGCAGCTGACGAAATACACGTCCCGATAGGTGCCCGACTCCCTGAGCCGCTCCTCCGCCTCATAGTCATGCTCCAGCATGGTATTTTTGTACCACTGGGGCAGGTGGGGGAGAATGTCCCGCAGGGCCAGCTCCTGGAGCCTGTTTTCTCCCATATTCACCACATCGATCCTGTGCTGGGAAAACCGGTGCTTGTCGGCCACCTTCACCAGCATGGTCACCTCCGGCCGGTCCAGATTCACCAGCCGGGGATAGTCCTTCTCGGTCCGGTCCACCGCCTTGGTCCCAAGGCCCATGACAATCCGCAGCATCCCCGCCGCCGGGTCCATATCCGGCATCCACTTGTAGGCGCTGTAGCTGTAGCCCACCCCCGCCCCGCAGGGCAGAAAGTAGGGGCCGTAGTAGGAGCCGGAGACCCGCATCACCAGCACCGCCATCTGCTCGTCGCAGTCCGCCAGCCCCCGCTGCCTCCGGTACTCCAGGGCGGAGGGGTCCATGGTGCTGGCGTAGACCGTCCTCACCGCCTGCTCAAAGGCCTCCAGCCTCTCGCTCAGGTCTCCCCGGTTCGGACAGAAGACCGACTCATATTTCCCGGCAAAGGCGTTCCCGAAGCCGTCCTCCAGAAGGCTGGAGGAGCGGACGATGATGGGATTCTGGCCGTAATATTCCAGCATATTTCGGAACTTATCCCGGATGTTGTTGGGGAAGCTGCCCTTTAACAACGCCTCCTTCAGCTCCCCGGAGGCCGCGATATAGCCCTCCTCGGTGCGCTGCCGGATCCTGGTGTTCCAGCAGCCGTTGGAGACGATGTAGGTATAAAACACGTCCGATCCTATGTAAAAGGAGTCGTGCTGCTCCGAGTGGAGCTGGTACTCCGGATGGGTTTTCTCGATGATCTTCCTCGCCAGCAGCATTCCGCAGGCCTTTCCCCCGATGGCT
>CAZGRM010000320.1:0-2562 GCA_964528295.1 uncultured Lachnospiraceae bacterium | reverse complement strand
AGTTACCACATCGATTAAAATACCGTTAAAAATGTTAACAAAAAAGCCCCGTAAAGAGGCTTTGAGCCTGACTGACCTGCTCCAAATGGAATTCCCCGCTTCATCCGGCGGGGAATAATCCTTTCCAACGAAAAAAGTCCGGAGCGGAATCGGATCCCGCTCCGGACTTTTTATGCTTAATTCAATTCCCCTTTCGATCCGGGTAGATGATCTCCGCCATAGTGAGAATGCCGCTCTCCTCCGGATCCTCAAAATACAGGGTGACCAAAGCTCCATCCTCTGTCTCGAAATCGGCGCACATCACGCCAAAGAATTCCGAACTGTAAAGCTCCGGCGGATCATCGTTCCCGGCGATGAACTCATAATAGGTCATGCCGGTGGTGATCCCCTCCATTACCGGGGCGTAGGCGGCTCCGCCCTGGAAGTCCTGCACATTAACCCAGTAGGGATAAGTTTCCTCCTTCGGTATATCTCCGCTGGCATAACTGATGTAGGCCACAACAGCATCGTTCCAGCGGACATCACAGATCCATCCGTCCTGATCCTCAAAGATCTCCATGTCCAGCCCCAGGGCGCACAGCTCCCCATAGGTCATGCTGGCAACATCGAAAATGCATTGATTTGTAGACGCCAGCACCTGCCTCCGGATCCGAGCCAAATTGTCGGAACCGGCGGACCAGATCCCTGCCATATCGAAAAAGGTGGATGCGTACATCACCGTGTCTATGTCGCAATGCTGTCTCATGGCATAGAGGAAGGCGTCCCTGAACTGGGAGAAGCCGCCGCCCACCGGCACATACCGCAGGCACTGAAACAGCAGATTGCCCAGTACCTCATCGTCCCGGTCCAGGACCTCATCCCAGATGCGGTACAGGGTGTGGGATACGATGGCGCTGTTGCCGTGTGTGTGCTGGTTTGACGTCTCGCAGCGGATATCCACCCCAGGCAGAAAGTCCAGCACTTTTTTTACCGTGGTTTTCCAATCCATTTCTTCCGAAAACCACACCGAATCCATCGCATAGTCTTTCATGGCAATGGGCCACTGGGTCACCTCGCCGTCCACAATTTTCTGGGCAGAAATCAGATCCTTACAGTTGCCGATATTGGCTCCAATCCGCCAGCTTCCGTCCCCCAGGTAGAGGACGGCAAACACATCTGAGACCGCTTCATTCAGCGCCCCGGACTCATTCTCCGTTTTTGAGGAACCGGTCAGACCCGAGAAAACAGAATGGCCGAATTCATGGGCCAGGACCTCAGGAGCCTGAACCACTTCGCTGTTCATCAAAATGACGGCGGAGGAATAGTTCGCCGCAGGCGATCCGGACTCATCGGTCAATTGGATCATGCAGGCGGAGCCGTCGTTATTCAGCCCCACCCAGCCAAAGTGCTCGTCATACCACCGCGCCACGTCGTAAAACACCGCCGCGCTCTCCAGCACCGTGGATGCCGCTCCTTTGGTCCATCTCGAAGTACCGGTACTGTAAATCACGCTTTTGTCCAGCTCCACCGTGCGATGGCCCAGCGCCTCATCCCAGGCGCTGTGGGCTTCGGCCCACGCGGACGCCTTCTTCCTCGTTCTTTGATCCGTCACAAAAAAGTTGTACTCCTGGTTGTAGGCATAGTAGGTGTTATCTTCCACGCTGAGGGTGAGGGAGTAGGCACCGGTGATCTCAGCGTCGGAAAACTCCATTGTCTGGTTCAGCTCAGAGTAATCATAGAGGATCGACCCGTCCAGGCTGAACACCAGTTCAAACACGCAGCTTTCCTCCTCCGTCTCCAGCCGGACCTCGACGCACCGGGCGACCACCGCCTCCTCTCCAGTGACGTAGATCACCGCCCGCAGCGTCCCGGTATCATAGGTCAGGCTGGCCCCCTCGCCCTCCTCCGCTGTCATCCAGGAGGGAACTGTTTCCGCCTCCGCGACCTGGGCGTCAAAGTTCTCCTCAAAGGCCTCGGTCAGATCATAGCAGATTCCCGCAACGTAGTCTTCTGCCCCAGATGCCACCAACACAGAGGAACCGTAGACCTCCACCCCGCCATAGGTCTGGGCATAGCGCCAGACGGTCTCCTCCTCATATGTCTGGATGTCCGTAACCTCGTACTCGGTCTGCGGATCCTCTGGCAGTTCCACCTGCTCCGTCAGGCGTTCGAGGCCCTCCGCCTCCAGCATTGTCCGATCCGCCCCGGCAGCCTCCGGTGTCCCGTTACCGCCGGCATTTTCCTCCATTCCACCGGATTCCTCCGGGGCAGTCTCTGCGGCGGCAGACTCCCTCTCCTTCGCAGGTTGTGTGTTCTGTCCGCCGCAGGCCGCCAGCAGGCAAGCGGTAAACGCCAGCACAAACAGCAGCCCGATCATCTGTTTCATATGATATGGTCCCTCCTTTTCTTCCCGGTTCAAGTCTTCTCTGAATCCATTATATCAACCGATGCTCTCCCATGTCCACCGCGAAACCATATCATTTTTAAAAAAAAAGCAACGAAATTGTCCAAAGCTGTCAAAGCGTTTTGAAATTTTTCTTCATTCCTCCTGCGATCAGCAGGGCGGCAACCCCGGCGGACAGG
>CAZGRM010000319.1:0-2591 GCA_964528295.1 uncultured Lachnospiraceae bacterium | reverse complement strand
GAGTCCTGGATACCAGGATCTTCGGCCCCTTCGGCGTATCCTTCACCTCCAGCACATATACCTTGATCCGCTCGGTGGGCCGGTAGGTCTCGCCCCGGATCATTTCCTCCGCGCTGAGCATGGCGTCCACCTTGCCGAGATTGATACTGATGTTGCGGCCCACGTAGCGCTGAACGATACCGGTCACAATGTCCTTCTCTTTCTCATAGTATTCATTGTAGAGCACCTTCCGCTCCTCTTCCCTGATCTTCTGGAGGATCACGTTCTTCGCGTTCTGGGTGGCGATCCGGCCGAACTCCTTGGATTTGATATCCACCCGGACGATGTCGCCCAGCTCATAGCGGGAATCCTTCAGTTTGGCGTTGGTCAGGCTGATCTCCGCCAGCTCATCCTCCACCTTCTCCACCACGGTCTTCTCCGCATAAATCTCAAACTCGCAGGTCTGGGGATCGATGTTTACCACCACATTGTTGGCCTCCGCCTTGCCGTAATGGTTTTTGCACGCCTGGAGAAGGGACTGCTTGATGGCGTCCAGCAATGTCTCCTTGCTGATGTTTTTTTCTTTTTCGAGAATCGTCAGTGCTTCAAACAATTCGTTATTCATGATTGTATCCTCCCAGTCAGAAGTCAAAGGACAGCCGGATCAGCGCGATGTCGGCCCGGTTAAACTCCATGGACTCCTCATTTTCCAATTCTATCACAATTCTTTCTTTGTCATACTCCTTCAGGATGCCGGTGAAGTCTTTCTGATGATTGATGGGACGGAAGGTCCGAACATCCACCTCTTCCCCCAGGCCGCGCTCAAGGTCCTTATCCTTTTTCAGCGGTCTCCCAAGGCCAGGTGAGCTCACCTCCAGAATGTAGCTCTCCTCAATGAAATCCTGCTCATCAAGCAGATCGCTGAGAGCGCGGCTGACGATCTCGCAGTCATCCACCGCGATCCCGCCCGGCTTATCAATATAAGCCCGAAGATACCAGCTTCCTCCCTCCTTCACATACTCCACGTCCACCAGCTCAAACTGATGCTCCTGGATAATGGGAAGAAGCAGCGCCTCTGTCTTTTGTTCGTAGGTTTCTTTTTTACTCATCCAAAATCCTCCTGCCGGTCTTTCAGGCTCATGATCCCGGCCGCGGACAGCACCTGGTCCGCTCCCGAATCATTACCTACAAAGAAGAGTGGACCGTTTCGGTCCACTCCTACTCTAGTAATATGATCTAATTCTTTGCTATCATAGCACCAATTAATGGGAAATGCAAGCACTTTATGAAAAATCGGCGGTTATTCCCGGGGATTGCCGCAGGTAACCTCCACCACTGTGTTTTTCGGGAAGCTGCCGCTGTCTCCGGCGTACACCATGGCCTCGCAGCTCTGATCATAGCTCCCATAATTGTAGGTGTAATATTTGAAATCACCGCTGTCCTCCAGCTCATACTCCACGCCGTTATTCTGGAGAAGAGTCTGAAGCTCCTCCTCGGTGATTCCGATGCGGACGCCGCCCGGCAGCGCGCCGTCCAGCTCCAGATCAAATCCGCCCACCTCCAGACTCTCGATCCAGCAGTTCTCCGGAAGGGTCGCGTAATCCTCACCGTTAGTCGCTATCACCCGGAAGCTCTGGCCGCCTTTGCTCAGTTCCACCCAGCCAAAATAGTGGGCCATAATGAATTTCTCTGTCTTGGACTCCTCCAGCTCCCAGCCATCCTCAATCAATACACTGACCGGAACAGGAAGGGCGTAAACCTGACCATCCATCTCAATCTCATAGGCGGACATATCCTCCGACAGCGCTTCCGGCTTCTGGTAAGCGGTCACCAGGGGCGGAACCTCCATATTGACCTCTCCGGCATCAAAGCCCTCGGGCTCAACGAAATTGCGGACCTCCACATCCTCCAGCACGCCGCTCTCTTTTCCCACGGTCATTTCCACTCTGCTGTTGTACTCTATCTCATAGGTATATTGGGTATACAGCTCACCCTCGTAGGTATTGGTGGGCACACCGTAGGCAGCCTGAATCTCCTCCCCGGTGGACCGGCCCCTGAACAAGCCCCCGGGCAGCAGAATCTCACCTTCCGCCATATCCCAATCATAATCGTCCACACTCATGCCTGCCACAATACAGTGATCCAACATCTCATTATTTATTCCCAGATTCAGGATGTATACGGTACATACTCTCCCATCCTTCTCATACTGGACCATAGCATACTGGTAAGGCTCCAGAGACTCCTCCAGGCTGTCCTTTGCTGTCCAGCCCAGCTCCTGCCAATCGCCGTACAGCATGGGGAACTGATACACAGTCCCGTCAATCTGGAGCTGAAAATCCGTCCAGTCTCCCAAGAGGTCTGTGCCCGCCTCCGCTTCCGGCGACACGGTCAGCACCTCTGTCTCCTTCTCACAGACTTCCTCCCCACAGGCCTCCGCGCCAAACGCAAGAACCATGGCCATCATAACTGCCCATTTTTTCAACCTCATACTCTCTTCTCCCTCTTTTCTGGTAAACAAAGGCCCCGCAATATACTGCGGGGCTGCACAAATATATAAAGCGGATAACGGGAATCGAACCCGCCTATCCAGCTTGGGAAGCTGGTGTTCT
>CAZGRM010000318.1:0-2683 GCA_964528295.1 uncultured Lachnospiraceae bacterium | reverse complement strand
AAAGCGCCCTTCCATTGTTTTGGAAAGTCCCCTACCCGCCCCGGTGGCTGTATACCGGCTGCGTGTGAACAGTGACAAGCGAAACGCTCTACTCCCCCTCCAGCCGCAGCATCAGGGCCGCCAGCACGGTCATGCCTGCTGTCTCTGTTCTCAGGATTCTGCGTCCCAGGGTGATGGGCTCAAAGCCCGCCTCCCGGGCCAGGGCCACCTCCTGCTCGTCAAAGCCTCCCTCGGGGCCGATCAGGATGGCCACCGAATCTCCCGGGCGGATGGCGTCGAGGATCTCCCTCGTCCGGCCCATTCCTCTCTCCAGCTCGTAGGGAATCAGCCTTCTGTCATAGGAGGCGCCGTACTTCGCCGCCTCCCGGAAGGTCATCACCGGCTTCACCTCCGGTATGATCCCCCGCTTGGACTGCTTCGCGGCGCTCTCGGAGATGGCGTTCCAGCGCTTCCGCTTTGCCTCCTCCTTCTTTTTGTCCAGCTTCACCACCGCCCGCTTCGTGGCCACCGGCACAATCTCGCAGGCTCCCAGCTCCACCGCCTTCTGAATGATCAGCTCCATCTTGTCCCCCTTGGGAAGCCCCTGGAGCAGGCAGATCTTTGAGGGAAGCTCGGCGGCCTCCTCCTCCACCCACATGATTTTGGCTGTCACCAAGTCCGCCCCGATGGTCTCAATCTCACAGCGGTACTCCCGGCCCTCGTCCCCGCCGCTGACCGTGATCTGCTCTCCCGGCGTCATGCGCAGCACGTTGCGGATGTGGTTTACATCATTGCCCTCGATCCGTATCTTGTGAGGACCAATCTGGTCCGGCGCCACAAAAAAATGGTACATATGTTTCTCCTTTTGCCTTCTGCGGGATTTGGTCTTTTCCTATCTTTTCCTCGCCGTCACCGACACCCAGTCGTTCTGGCGGGTCACCTCCACCACTTCCAGTCCGGCGGCCCTGACAGCCGCCGCCACCGTCTCTTCCTTTTCATCGATGATTCCCGATGTGATATAGATGCCGCCGGATTTCAGCTGACCCAGGATCACCGGGGTGAGCGGCACCAGCACGTCCGCCAGGATGTTGGCCACCACGATATCGTACTTTTCATAGCCTACCCGGTCCTGTATCTCTTTGTCGTCGATGATATTTCCGATCATGACCTCCATGCGTCCCGGCTCGATCTGGTTCGCCTCCAGGTTTTCCTTCGCGGCGGAGATGGCGCAGGGGTCCAGGTCGGTCCCCACCGCGTGACGCGCCCCCAGCGTCAGAGCCGCGATGGAGAGAATGCCGCTGCCAGTCCCCACATCCAGAAGCTCCGTCTCGGGGGTCACATACTTTTTGAGCTGACGCATACAGAGCTGGGTGGTCTCGTGCATCCCGGTGCCAAAGGCCGTACCGGGATCAATGTGAATGATCATCTTGTCCTGATCCTCCGCCTTTACCTCCTCCCAGGAGGGGATGATCAGGATATCATCCACGTAAAACTGATGGAAATACTCCTTCCAGTTGTTGATCCAGTCCTTATCCTCGGTCTGGCTCTCCTGGATGGAGCATTCCCCGATGTCCATAAAATTCCGAAGCTCCTCCAACTCCTCTCTCACCCGGTTCAGGACCGCCTCCTTATCCGCGTCCTCCTCCAGGTAAAAGCTGAGATAGGCGATCCCGTCGTCCGCCGGGCCGTCCGGCAGGATATCCACAAACATCTGCCGCTTGTCCGACTCGGACAGGGGCACCTTGTCCTCGATCTCCACCCCCTCCACACCGGCGTCGGCCAGTGTGGAGATGACGATATCCTCCGCCTCGGTGAGGGTCTTCAATGTAAATTTATTCCAACGCATGATTTTTTCTTCCTTCTCTATTCGAATGGATCCGGGACAGCTCTAGAGTAATCAGAATCCGCGGCCGCAGGTCTTCCGGGTCAATCCTCAAAGGTCTCCTTCAGCTTATCCATAAAGCCCTTCTTTTTGGGCTTATCCTGCTTCTCCGCCCTGCTGTCCTGCCCCAGGCTGTTGTCTGTGGCCAGATCAAATTCCCGCAGCGCCTGCTTCGCCGTCTCGCTCAGCTTCGTGGGTACCTGGATCACCAGGGTCACGTAATGATCGCCCCGGACGCTCTTATTTCTCAGGGAGGGCACGCCCTTCCCCTTGAACCGCACCTTGGTGTCGGTCTGGGTGCCGGGCTTCACGGTATACATAATGTCGCCGTCCACCGTGTTGATCCTGATATCTCCGCCCAGAGCCGCCTGAGCATAGCTCATGGGAACGGTGGAGTAGATATCCATATCCTGTCTCTGGAAAATGGGATGGCGTCCCACCACCACCTCCACCAGCAGGTCTCCTCTGGGGCCGCCGTTGGTGCCCGGCTCCCCCTTCTCCCGGATGCGGATGCTCTGTCCGTTGTCGATGCCCGCCGGGATGGATACCTTGATCTTCTTCTTGCTGGAGGTATAGCCGCTGCCGTAGCAGCTGGGGCATTTCTCCCTGACAATCTTTCCGGTGCCGTGGCACTCCGGACAGGTCTGCACATTCTGAACCGTGCCGAACAGAGACTGCTGGGTGAAAATCACCTGGCCCTTGCCGCCGCACTTGGAGCAGGTCTCCGGGGAGGTACCCGGCTTCGCCCCGGTGCCGTGGCAGGTGCCGCACTCATCCTTCAGGGTCAGCTCGATCTCCTTCTCGCAGCCGGAAATCGCCTCC
>CAZGRM010000317.1:0-2684 GCA_964528295.1 uncultured Lachnospiraceae bacterium | reverse complement strand
GCGGGGCCATCAGTCATTGACGGCGTCAACGACGAGTTCCACCGCTTTGCTCATAAAGTTTATCCTTCGTTCACTGAACACCGCTCCGTCTGAGGACAGTGACACATCCGCCACCACAAGCTGATCTTCCTCCGTTGGCTCCGTACTTCCCATCAAAGTCGTCCAGACAACATCTACATCCGCCTCAGAAATCAGGCCTTCATGTGGAATTTCATACTGAATATCTTCAAAAAAGGCCGAGTTGGAAGAGGCCTCTACTGTGATCGTCCCCGCCTCGTTCTGATATACCCGGATCTCGTAGATGACTTTATCTTCTTCCTTTTCCGCATACGCTTCATTGGGCGATTGCTCCGACTCATAAATCAACTCTCCCAGTTCCGTGGGCAGAGCATCCCCGCTCCCTGCGCTTCCGGCTCCGCATCCGCACAGAAAGACGAGGGCCAAAAGCACCATGCAGTTCAGAATTCTTTTCATTTTTGTCACTTTATTTCACTCCATAGATTGAAAAGCTCAGTCTGTCACCGGAGGCTCCAGCTCCAGCTCCTTGAAATACCGATAGTAGGGCATCAGCCAGCGGAATCCCGCCAGGATATCCTCCTTCAGTTCCGGGGTGGTCATCCGCTCATCGGGGGCGTGGAAGGAGCACAGGGTGATGTCCTTCCGGTTGAACCAGGGCTTCAGCACCTCGGAGCAGGTCCCCTTGGGGCGCTTGTACTCCTCCCCCTCCAGGTGGAACGCCTCCTGGCGCTCCAGTTTCCGGGCCAGCTTCTCCAGAGGGGCGGGGTCCCGCAGGATGCGGCGGCGGTACTGCTCCATCTGGACCGGGCGGGCACAGTAGTAGCCCATGCCGTACTCGTAGCCCTCAGGGAAAATTTCAAAATAGAACGCGGGCCGGGCAGTCCAATCCTCGCTGGGCTGGCGGATGACCAGCCAGAGGTGATCTTTATAAAGCCCGCCATACTTCACCCGGCGGGCGTCCCGATAGATCCGGGTAACCTTCAGCTGGAGGTTCTCCTTCGGATATTCCTCCCCGACGGCCTCCATCAGCTCCGCCCCCAGCTCCTTGAGGGGCTCATAGAGATAGTCGAGATACTCCTGCTTGTGCTCCAGAAACCACTCCCGGTGGTTGTTGAAGCGAATCCCCCAGAGAAAATCAATGGCCTTTTCAGAAAATCCTTGAAACATCGTCTTTCACCCGCAAAATTCCCGCACAAAGGACTTTGTGCGGGAATTCCCCTTTTCTGTTGTAGTTATCCCTCTGCCGGGGCCCCTTCCACGGGAGGCGCAGTTTCCTCCGCGGGCGGCGTCTCCGCCGGAGTCTCAACGGGCGTCTCCGGCTCAACGACAGGCTCCGGTTCCATGGTGCCCACCCGGACCACCTTATCCGTGGTGCGGTAGGTACTGTAGGCCTCGTCGCTCTGGCTGATCAGTTCCCCGCTGCCGTCGTAGACATAGCGGTAGGTCTGCACCTTATAGCCGGTGTGCCCCTTTTCGTCCACCACGGTGGTGCCCACAGGCAGCGTGGGGTCCTGAACCTCCTTGACAGGGGGATCGATCACCGCCAGCGTGCTGCTGGTGATCTTTACGCTGAAATCGGAGACCTTGGTGCCCAAAATCTGCACCGTCAGCTTGCTGTCGGCGTAATGGGCGGAAATTTTGATCGGATAATCGGTGTCGTTCCTGAACTGGTAATCCGGGCCGCCCCAGGACACCGTGGCGTCCATACCAATGGGCACATAGGTGGACACAAAGGAGTGGTTGCGCCGCTCCACAATCTCCAGATTGGCGTAAAGGCAGGCGCAGTACAGAGTGCTCGACCCCTGGCAGATGCCGCCGCCGAGGGCCTGCACCGTCTCGCCGTTCAGGTAAGCACCCGCCTCCTTGTAGCCGGCCTCCACCGTCCGCTCGCCCAGCGTCTCATTATAGGAAAACACTTCGCCGGGGAGCAGAATCACATCGTTCATCTTTTCCGCCGCGATATTCACGTTGGTCTTTCGGTCGGCGGTACCGGAGACGTTGGTGGTGTATTCGCCCAGCACATCCCGGAACAGCACGGACTCCAGCGTGGCGGTGTCGATGGCCGGATCAGTCCGGTCCAGCGGCACGTTGACCACCTGGCCCTCCTGGGCTGCGGCGAGCATCTCCCGGGCCTGGGCCACGTCAAAGCGGATCCCCTGCACCGAGGGCACGATGGTATAGCTCTTATCCTCCGCCACATCCAGAGTGGCCGCGGAGGGCTCGGCATAGATCTCATCATAAATTGCCTGCACATCCACCTCATCGGGCGCGCCGTTCACCAGAGGGCAGGTGATGGTGGAATAGTCGCCCCGGGCTGTGTTCTCCATGATCTGCCGGATCAGGGCCTCCTCATCCACCGAGACTCCGCTGGTGCCCATGGTGAAATCCAGGGTCGATTCCTTCAGCTCATAGCTGGTCTGGACCGTGGTATTCAGATCCAGCAGGCCGGATTCTTTCAACGCCGCGGCAACGGCGGCCTCATCCGATGCGCAGGGGATCACGGAATATGTCCTGCCGCCGTTCAAGGTGGCCAGAAAATGGATGCCCCGGGCCAGGAAGCTGCCGCCCCGGTCATACTCATAGGCCTGATCCACGGCCGCCTCTGCATCATAACCCAGCGCGCCGCTCAGATCCACGGTGTAAGGCTCCACGCCCTCCACCTCCGG
>CAZGRM010000316.1:0-2725 GCA_964528295.1 uncultured Lachnospiraceae bacterium | reverse complement strand
GATACCCGAGGCTGCTGCCCCGGCGTATTACCTCTGTCTATGGTTCCACAATATGCTCCATGCCCTGGGCGATGATGGTCCGCACATGATCGTCCGCCAGGGAATAGAAAACAGATTTTCCCTCCCGCCTGCTCTTCACCAGCTTCGCCTGCTTCAGAAGCTTAAGCTGATGGGAGATGGCCGACTGGGTCATACTCAGCGCCTCTGCCAGATCGCAGACGCACACCTCCGCCTCAAAAAGTACAAACAAAATCCGGATCCTGGTGGAATCCCCAAAGACCTTGAAAAGCTCTGCCAGATCATACAGCACATCCACATCCGGCATCATTTCATTCACTTTTCCCAGCAAATCGTTATGTACACAAACAATATCACAGCATTCCACTTCGTTTACCGCCAAACCATCGCCTCCTCTTCCCCATCTCCGGCAGCCTCTTCACCGATCGGTAAATCCGCGGCCTTTTCATGAACATATGAGCATTTGTTCATATGTTCATGATAGTACGCTCTGCCGCGATTGTCAACTGCTTTTTTTCAAATAATAAAAAAGAATAATAAAAGACCGCCATCCCAATGAATGACGGTCCGATATTGATCCATCAGCCGATGATGAAATCCAGCATAAAGTTTACCTCTCTGGGGGTACGGGCAGTAAAGCATACGGTGTCTTCCCCCGCAAAGCGCACTGCCGGATTTGCCAAGGCCTTGCGCAGATCCTGATGCTCCTGAAGCCTCACCTCCACCTCGATCTCCTCAGGCAGCCGCCGCACCGGCAGCTCCGAGCCCAGAGCCAGGGCGGCCTCCCGCTTGATCAGCTGGCAGGCGTCCTCCGGGTGAAGATTGAAGGTGGAATTTCCCCGGCATTTTTTTACCACCGCCCGGCGGATTCCCGGGATTTCCTCCCCGGCCAGCTCACAGATCCCCTCGTCCCCGCTGATGAAGAGAGAGGGGACCCTCGCCTGAGCCGCAAACATGGAATTCACCGTGAACTCGGAGGCGATTCTCCCGTTTATTTTCAGACAGCGGATCACATTTTTATTGATGGTGTGGGCCAGAGGACTTTTATCCGTCCCGGCCGGAGAATGATAGCCCACATAGAAGGCCCCGGAGTATTCTCCGCTAATCCCTGCCATCATTCCTCCCGGATGGCAGGCCCAGCCCCGCATCAGCCTTACTCCCCGGGGCAGCAGCTCATGAATGATATTTCTGGCACAGTCGTGTCCGTCCCTGACCACCGCCTGGCCGCCGGCCTCCAGAATTGCCTCGCAGACGGCCGCCACCTCCCTGGTCATCTGGCGCCGGGCCTCCTCATAGCCCGGCTTCCCCATCTCTGTCTCACACCAGGCAGTCACATCCGTCACTCCCTCCAAGTCGGCGCTGATAAAATATAATTTTTCTCCCATTTCTCTCCTCCTCTTGGCCTTACCATGATTGGTTCTCGCATTTCTCCAGAAATTCCCGCAGCCCCAGATACGTATTGCCCCGAATCCCCCTGGTGGTCTCCGCATGGTACAGGGAGCTGATAATCGCTTCTTCCACCGACTCCACCGCCGCCTCAAAGACCATATCTATATTTTCATCGTAAAACATCTTCATATCTAAGAGATTTTGCCTGCTATAGTGGGGAACCCGGTTTCCTGTGGTGAAGGCGACGGCGATATCGCCGCTGCCGTTGCCGCAGTAGGAGCCGGCGCGTCCCAGGGAGATCATGGATCTTCTGGCCACCCGCTTTAACTGCCGCTCCGACAGGGGCAGGTCTGTGGCGATTAGAATGATAATAGACCCCTGATCCCTGTGTTCCCCCTCCCTCTGCTTTGCTTCCCGGACATAGCGGAGCGCCTTTTTTGTGTCATAATGTCTCCCGCCGATCACCAGGTTTCCGGCGGCGCCAAAGTTTGACATCACCAGCGCTCCCACCGTATACTCCTGCCGGTCCACGGACAGCCTCCTGGACGCGGAGCCGATGCCGCCCTTCAGCCCGAGGCAGACCATTCCGGCGCCGCTTCCCACGGCCCCCTCCTCAAACTCCGCCTCCGCATGGGCCAGGGCCTCCCGCACATGGCTCTCCTTCACATGCATTCCCCGGATGTCGTTCAGCCGCCCGTCATTGCACTCTCCCACCACACAGTTTACCGTACCGGTCAGCACTCCGATATCCGGATTCTGCTCCAGCATATACCTGGTCAGCGCCTCGCAGGCCGTCCCCACGCTGAGGGTATTGGTGAGAATGATCGGCGTCTCAATGGTTCCCAGCTCCTCCACCTGTATCAGCCCCGCGCTTTTCCCGAAGCCATTGATCACAGAGACCCCCGCCATCACCTTATCCCGAAACAGATTTCCCCCATGGGGCAATATGGCCGTGACCCCCGTATTCACCTCCCCGCTTTTCAGCGTGGCGTGTCCCACCTTCACACCGGCCACATCCGTGATCAAATTCCTCTCCCCTCTGGGCCATCTCGACCAGAGCTCCAGCCCACAATCCCCGGGCAGTCCCATAGTGTGTCCCTCCCTTTTCCGCAGTATTTTTCCTAAACAAAAAAAGTCTGCAATTACAGACTTTTTATGCTGCCGGCGACCGGGCTCGAACCGGTACGGAGTCTCCCCCGAGGGATTTTAAGTCCCTTGCGTCTGCCAATTCCGCCACGCCGGCCTATTTGATTGTAAAAGAAACTGGGGCCTATAGGGCTCGAACCTATGACCCTCTGCTTGTAAGGCAGATGCTCTC
>CAZGRM010000315.1:0-2754 GCA_964528295.1 uncultured Lachnospiraceae bacterium | reverse complement strand
CAAGTATTTTCTGAAAATAAAATAGGGGTTGACTTTTGGGATTTTGTATCATATGATAATTCATAAACATCTTTGCACTGCATATAATCTACAGTACAAACTGATCAGGTAAGCAGCCGGACTTGATTCGGCTCAGGCCGGGTCGCGGGATGCGACAGCGGGTTCTTTTGGACATCTGCGGGACAGTAGTAAGTAGTAATTACTATCGTTTCCGGGGTGTTTTTTTATACCCCAAAACGGAATTGCGGTAGCACTATTGAGTTGTTGAATTCTAAAAAAGGAGGACTTGATATGAAACCAGAAAATTTCCAGACGGGAGAAAAAGAACAGAAGAGAGAGGGCGCCAGGGTGGACGGGGCGCTGGAAAAAAGGATTGTGGCCAGGATCTCCGCGGTGAGTGTGGGGGGAAATGTGGTGCTTTCCGCCTTCAAGCTGATCGCCGGCCTGGCGGGAAACTCGGGAGCCATGGTGTCGGACGCCATCCACTCCATGTCCGATGTGCTGACCACCTTTATCGCCATGATCGGCGTGAAAATATCAAAGAAGGGGGCGGACCGGGGCCATCCCTACGGGCATGAGAAGCTGGAGTGCGTCTCCTCCCAGATCCTGGCGGTGATCCTGTTTATGACAGGGCTGGGGATCGGGTCGGTGGGGATCGAAAAGATTGCGGCGGGCAACTACCGGGAGCTGGCGGTGCCGGGGGTGCTGCCTCTGCTGGCGGCCATCGTTTCCATCGCGGCCAAGGAGGGCATGTTCTGGTACACCAGGGCCTGGGCGAATAAGATTCACTCCTCCGCCTTTCTGGCGGACGCCTGGCATCACCGTTCCGACGCTTTTTCCTCCGTCGGCTCCCTCATCGGCATCGCGGGGGCCAGGGCGGGGATTCCGGTGCTGGACCCCATCGCCAGCGTGGTGATCTGCCTCTTTATTCTGAAGGTGGCGGTGGATATTTTCCGGGACGCCATACGGAAGCTGACGGACAGCGCCTGTGACGAGGAGTACACGGAGCAGGTGCGGGCCTTCGTGGAACGGCAGGAGGGAGTCCGGGGCATCGACCTTCTCAGGACCCGGCTGTTCGGGGAGAAGGTTTACATCGACCTGGAGCTGGAGGTGGACGGCAGACAAACCCTGGAAAAGGCCCACGATATCGCGGAGCGGGTCCATGACGGACTGGAGAGCCAATTTGACAACATCAAGCATGTGATGATCCATGTGAATCCCTATATGGGGGAGGAGTAAAACTGTTCACATGTCAGCCAGTATACAGCCACCGGGGCGGGTAGGGGACTTTCCAAAACAATGGAAGGGCGCTTTTAGGCGCAGGTGAGATCCACTGCTTACGGAGACTTAGCTGCGAAGGCTTTCCTGAGCTGCTTAGTCGCAGTTAGCAGTTAGCTCACCGGAGCCGTTGCCCGGTTTTGGAAAGTTTTCTACCCGACACGGCGGCGTCCGAGGGAACAGTAACGTAGGAGTAAAAAGAAGCCAGATTTTTCCTGTTTTGGTATTGCGCGTTTTTCAAAGCGGTGCTAGAATGGGAGCATAAAGCGGTCTGCCCGGAGCAGGACCATGATCGATTTCCCGGTAAAAGGGAGTAGCTGCCATAGACATATGGATCTTTGGGCGTCAGTACGGCATTTGCCCGCCAGAGATTGAAATAGCGAGACTTTTACTACAGTATTTTATGCTGTGGTAAAGGTCTCTTTTTTTCGGGAAAGGCTCCGGCAGCCGCGTATCACAGCTATGAAGGAGGAAATGACATGGAATTTTTAGTGGAAGGATTGATGCTGCTGACCTGGAAGCAGGTGGTGATGTACGGCGTGGGGATCCTGCTGATCTGGCTGGCCATCAAAAAGGATTATGAGCCGGCGCTGCTGCTGCCCATGGGCTTTGGAGCGATTCTGGTGAATCTGCCAAACACAGGGGTGCTGGACCAGGTGCTCAGCGGCGTGGGGGAGACGGGAGGCATCATCCAATGGCTGTTTGAGAGCTGTATCGAGGCGTCGGAGGCCATGCCGATCCTGCTGTTTATCGGCATCGGGGCCATGATCGATTTCGGCCCCCTCCTGTCCAATCCGAAGATGTTTCTTTTCGGGGCGGGGGCCCAGTTCGGCATCTTTGCGGCCCTCCTGCTGGCGGCGGTGCTGGGCTTTGACTTGAAGGACGCGGCGTCCATCGCCATTATCGGAGCGGCGGACGGCCCCACCTCTATTTTGGTATCCCAGATCTTAAAGTCCCGGTACATCGGAGCCATCGCAGTGGCGGCCTACTCCTATATGGCGCTGGTGCCGGTGATTCAGCCCATGGCCATCAAGCTGGTGACCACGAAGAAGGAGCGGCAGATCCGGATGAAATACGAGCCGGGGACCGTGAGCAAGCAGGTGAGAATCGCCTTCCCCATTGCGGTGACGGTGATCGTGGGCTTGATCGCCCCCTCCTCCGTGGCGCTGGTGGGCTTTCTGATGTTTGGCAATCTGATCCGGGAGTGCGGCGTGCTGAATACCATGTCGGAGACCGCCCAGAACACCTTGACCAATTTGATTACGCTGCTGCTGGGCATTACCATTTCTTTCAGTATGCAGGCGGAGCAGTTTGTGAATGTGGATACATTGATGATCATGGCCATCGGGCTGTTCGCCTTTGTGATGGACACCATCGGCGGCGTGCTGCTGGCGAAGCTGATGAATCTTTTTTCCAGAGAGAAGATCAATCCCATGGTGGGGGCCGCCGGGATTTCCGCCTTCCCCATGTCCTCCC
>CAZGRM010000314.1:0-2769 GCA_964528295.1 uncultured Lachnospiraceae bacterium | reverse complement strand
TCACCTCTTGTGCCAGGGTGAGAGTGGATACTCTGCTTTCCTGTTAATTACAACCGTAGTTACTTTAGCACAGTGGGCGCGGTTTGTCAATGGTTTTTGTCGCCGCTTTTGGCTTGATTTTTGGGGCCTTGTCTCAATTCAGGATATATACCTGGTCCGGGAAGCGGCTGTGTACCGGGGACTTTGCGATGGGCCTCACCTCACAGGGGATGTCCCATATCAGCTGACGCCGGCTGTCTTTTGACAGCTTATCCCAGCGGGGAATCGCGGCGCAGTTGGGATCTCCGGTCTCCACAAAGTGGAGGAAGGCCTGATGGATTCGGTCTCCCAGGGCCGCCATCTCCCCGACGCTGCGGCGGGTGAAGCAGTTGTTTGCCGGATCGCAAAAGGTCAGGGCGAAATCCATGCAGTGGGCAGCCTCCCCCAGCTCAAAGCTGTACTGCCACACATCGCAGCCCTTCGCCGCCAGGCGCTCTGCCAGACGGTAGCTGTAAAAACGGTACATATAATCACTGAGAAGGGAGATCCAGGTCTCCGTCCTCTCCTCCATTCCCGCCTCCGGGTGCCGCTCCTCCCACTCCCGGTACTCCGCCAGAGCGATCTTCGAGTTTATTCCAAACAAATTTTCCGCCATCACCGGCGCCCTTTTTGTGAAGTCCTCTCCCTCCACCGGGCAGCCTCCCATCTCACGCAGGCTGCATCCCACCAGCGCCGCCCCGCTCCAGTATTCTCCCCTGGCATACCTCCGCTGCCAATCCTCAGGCAGCACCGCGGTGTCCGCCACCGGGCCGAAGAAGCAGGTGTTTCCGTCCACGTCACAGAATTTTTTCTGGGCCGCCAGCAGCTCGTCCGGGGACATGGTCAAAAGCTGTTTCGGATCCCGGATCTCCACTGCCGCCAGAAAGCGCCGGGTCACCTCCGCCGCCGTCTTCTTCGTGCGAATGCTCTGGACTGCTCCGCTGGTCACCAGAATCTGACGGCAATACCGCTCCAGCTCCGGCCGAAACAGGAGGGCGCCGATGGATTTGGCCCCGGCCGACTCCCCGCACAGGGTGATCCGCTCCGGATCTCCCCCGAAGGCTCTGATATTATCATGGATCCAGCCAAGGGCCGCCAGCTGATCCAGTGTGCCGCAGTTTCCGCTGTGGGCGTACTCCTCTCCCAGGGCCTCCCCCAGATACAGATACCCCCAGACCCCTAAGCGGTACTGGATCGCCACCAGGATGATCCGGCGGTCCCGGATGACCCTGGCCGGATCGAGGCCCTGGCAGCTCCCGCCCTGAAAGCCTCCTCCATGGATATGAACCAGCACCGGCAGCTTCTCCTCTTCCTCCATATCCAGCGGCCGGTACACGGCCAGATTCAGGCAGTCCTCGCCGAACTCCTCCCGGTACTGAGGTTTCTCCCAGGGAAACACCGGCTGCTCCGAAAATACCTGCATGGCCTTTTTCCCAAATCGGGCGCAGTCCAGGGTGCCCTCCCAGCAAACCCCCGAGGGCCGCCCGAACCGCCGCGCTCTTCCGTAGGGAATCCCCCGGAAGGCCTCATATTTCTCTTCCCGAACTCCTTTTACTTTTCCACACAATGTCTCTACTGTCATGTGATCCTCCTAAATGTGCGACATCCACTGACAGTATACCCGCGTTTCCGGGATTTGCCTATCCCCTTCTTTTATCCCGGCGATCCATTTTTTCAAAAAAACAGCCGGAAGAAACTCTCTTGTCTCTTCCGGCCGGTGGGATTGGTCCTTGGAACTATCTTGCCTCGTCGAAGGTGACGCACTCGGTCTCGTCACAGCGGCAGGCGGCTGCCCCCGCGATGTCCACGTGCTTGGCGTGACAGACGCAGGAATCATTGTACTTGCAGTGCTCCGCCTCGCACTTGATGGCGATCTCGACGGAGGGGCTGCCCATGGAGCTCTTCGCGCTTTCTCTCTTGCGCTCCTGGAAGCTCTCGCAGCAGGTGTCCTGACAGACGCTGGCGTCAGAGCCGCCGATCTTGATGTCGCCCTTGCTGCAATACATTGCGTTGTTATACACACAATTCTGTGCGGAACAAACTAAAGCTGGCATGATATTACCTCCTGTTATCCAGCGCCGGAGGGCATCCGCCTTTCTATTCCCGCCGTTTTGCGGGAATCCGGGGATACCGGACCGGTCGCTATTTTTGTTTCAGGAGATAGTATCCGCGGTTTCAGAGGAATTATTCCCGAAAAGGGTCAGCCTTTATTTTTTCTCCTCTTCCTTTACCACGGTCTCACGGATAGCTCTGACGCGGATCTCCTCCTTCACCGCCGCCATGAAGTCCGCCAGGCTCTTCTGGCCCTCGTCTCCGGCAAAGCGGCTGCGGACGGACACCAGACCGTTCTCCTCCTCCTTGCCGCCTACCACCAGCATATAGGGCACCTTGTTGAGCTGGGCTTCCCGGATCTTGTAGCCGATCTTCTCCGCCCTGGTGTCCACGCTGGAGCGGATGCCATTTGCCACCAGCTCCGCATTCACCTGGTTCGCATAATCCATGTATTTGTCAGAAATCGGCAGCACCCGCACCTGCTCCGGAGCCAGCCAGGTGGGGAAGGCTCCCGCAAAATGCTCAATCAAGATACCGATGAAGCGCTCGATGGAACCGAAGGCCACCCGGTGAATCATGATGGGACGGTGCTTCTCGCCGTCCGCGCCGATATACTCGCACTCAAACCGCTGGGGAAGCTGGAAATCCAGCTGGATGGTTCCGCACTGCCAGGTTCTTCCGATGGAATCCTCCAGATGG
>CAZGRM010000313.1:0-2835 GCA_964528295.1 uncultured Lachnospiraceae bacterium | reverse complement strand
CTCAACGATAAAACGGATCGCCATGCGGGTATCCTTGTTGGCTCCGCAGAACGCGTCCACCACGAACAGTCTCTTATCGCAGAGCTCTTTCTTGGCAATCTCCTTCACCACATTCCAGGTCTCCTCTGTCATGGGATGGTTGTCGTTCTTATATTCATCCGTTGTCCACCAAACGGTGTCCTTGGAATTCTCATCCATAACAATATATTTGTCTTTTGGAGAACGTCCGGTATAAACTCCGGTCATGACATTAACCGCGCCAAGCTCACTCACCTGTCCTTTGTCAAAACCCTCCAGGTCAGCTCTTGTCTCTTCTTCAAACAACATCTCATAAGAAGGATTGTACACAATTTCCGTAGTACCAGTGATCCCGTACTTGCTTAAATTAAGTTCTGCCATCTTACATTAACCTCTTTTCTTCAAAATAGTAAACCAGTTACAAAAACCTAAGTCTTCCACATTATTACATCTTTCCTGAAAAATGTCAATACTTTCACAAATAAATTGCATGTACTTTTATCCCATTTTTTGCGTCTCACAGCCTTCTCTGGCCACTTTTTTCCACCGGAATTTGTTTATATTTTTTTCATTGGAAAAGTATGGCGCTCCTGTGATATAATAAGAAAACATTTTTTTCAAAAAATCAGGAACGGAGGTACATGCCATGAAGGATTTATACTACTCGGAAATCACGCCGGAGCTGCTGAGGCTTTCCAAAATGTGCGTTGATGTCAGCCAGATCAACCCGGAGCTTTATTACAAGTACGACGTAAAGCGGGGGCTGAGGGATCTGAACGGAAAGGGTGTGCTGGCGGGCTTGACCGAAATCTCCGAGGTATGCTCAAAGAAGGTGGTGGACGGCAATGAGGTTCCCTGCAACGGCGAGCTCTTCTATCGGGGCCGGAACATCAAGGACCTGGTACACGGCTTCGTCTCGGAGAACCGCTTCGGGTACGAGGAGGTGGCTTACCTGCTGCTCTTCGGAAAGCTGCCCAACAAAAAGGAGCTGGACACCTTCAATTCCATTTTGGCAGACTACCGTTCCTCCCTGCCCTCAGGCTTCGTCCGGGATATCATTATGAAGGCTCCCAGCAATGACATGATGAACACCCTGGCCAGAAGCGTGCTGACGCTGTACTCCTACGATGACCGGGCCGACGATATCTCCATCCCGAATGTGCTGCGCCAGTGCCTCCAGATGATCAGCATTTTCCCGCTGCTCTCCGTCTACGGCTACCAGGCCTACCAGCACTACCACAATGGAAAGAGCCTCTACATCCACGCCCCAAAGCCGGAGCTGTCCACCGCCGAAAATATTCTCCATATCCTCCGTCCTGACAGCCATTATTCCGAATTGGAGGCCCGGATCCTGGATCTGGCCCTGGTACTTCACATGGAGCACGGAGGCGGAAACAACTCCACCTTCGCCACCCACGTCATCTCCTCCTCCGGCACGGACACCTACTCCGTCTTCGCCGCCTCCCTGGGCTCCCTCAAAGGCCCCCGGCACGGAGGTGCCAACATCAAGGTGGTGAAAATGTTTGACGATATGCGGGAGAAGATCCGGGACTGGAACGATGAGGAGGAAATCAAGGCCTATCTCCGGGCCGTCCTTGACAGGGAGGCCTTCGATCACTCCGGCCTGATCTACGGGATCGGCCATGCGGTCTACTCCCTCTCGGATCCCCGGGCCGAGGTTTTCAAGAGCTTCGTGGAGCGGCTCAGCGTGGAGAAGGGCCGGGTCAACGAGTACCGGCTGAGCGCGGCCGTGGAGCGGCTGGCGCCGGAGGTCATCGCTGAGAAGCGCCGGATCTATAAGGGCGTCAGCGCCAATGTGGACTACTACAGCGGCTTCGTCTATCAGATGATGGATCTGCCCCTGGAGCTCTACACGCCCCTCTTCGCCATCGCCCGCATCGTGGGCTGGAGCGCCCACCGAATCGAGGAGCTGACCAACAACGGCAAGATCATCCGTCCCGCCTATATGAACGTGGCGGACCGGGTGGCCTATGTGCCTCTGGATAAAAGAAAATAGCTATGGAAAAGAAACGGCAGGGATTTTTCCCTGCCGCTGTTTGATCTGTTTATTTTTTCTCAGTTTCCTTTTATTCCAAGAAATTCCTTCACCGCCAAGGCCATCTCCTCCACCTGGATCACCTTGTCGTGGAGCACCGGGGCATTTCGGATCTCTTCCACGGCCCGGGGGACCTTTGTGCCGGAGATCCGGCTCAGCTCATCCACCAGGGCAAAATCATCCATATCCCGGTACTTCCCGTCGATGGCGCTCATGACGCTGCGGGCAAACTTGTAGGGGCTGGCTGTGGAGGCCACCAAAGTGGGCACCGCCCCGTTCTCCCCCCGCTCCCGGAAGCCGCGGCAGACGCGGGAGGCCACCGCCGTGTGGGGATCCAGCACGTATCCCGTATCCCGGTATACTCTGGCGATCTCCGCCGCCGTCTGGGCCTCATCGGCGTATCCCCCCTCAAAATCCGTCAGAGCCCGGCGCATCTCCTCCGTGATGGTGTAGGAGCCCGTCTCGGCCAGCTCCTTCATCAGCGCCCCGTTTTTCTCCGAATCATCCCCGGCCAGACGGTAGATCAGCCGCTCCAGATTGCTGGAGATCAGGATATCCATGGAGGGGGAGGAGGTCAGCACAAACTCCCGGTTCCGGTCGTAGGTGCCGGTGCGGAAGAAGTCGTAGAGCACCTTGTTTTCATTGGAGGCGCACACCAGCTTTCCGATGGGAAGGCCCATGTTTTTGGCGTAAAAGGCCGCAAGGATGTTGCCGAAATTGCCGGTGGGAACCACCACATTCATCTTCTCCCCGGCTTTGAG
>CAZGRM010000312.1:0-2835 GCA_964528295.1 uncultured Lachnospiraceae bacterium | reverse complement strand
CTTCCATTGTTTTGGAAAGTCCCCTACCCGCCCCGGTGGCTGTATACTGGCTGACGTGTGAACAGCACCAACGCTCTAGATCACCACAATAATCCCCCCGTCACTGGCATACATGGAGGAAATCCCCGCCGTATCCAGCAGAATCACATCCTTCACATGGATGCGCTCCAAAATGGCCTCCCGGATCATCAGGGCCCGCTCCCGACAGTTGCAGTGGGTGATGCCCAGCACCTTTTTCTCCGGCTCCTCCACCCTGTCCACGATGTAGTCCACCATCTTCATCAACGCTTTATTGATGCCCCTGGCCTGGTCCAGCTGGACGATGGTGCCCTCCGGCGTGGAGCCCATCACGGGCTTGATCTTTAAGGCGCTGGCCACGAAGGCCTTCAGATTGCTGAGGCGGCCGTTCTTTCTCAGGGCCTCCAGGCTCTCCAGCACAAAATACGTGTTCTGCCCGTCGATGTAGGCCTCCACCGTCTCCACCAGCTCCTCAAACTCCATCCCGGCCTCCTCGCACTCCAGGATCCTGGAGGTGATCAGCGTCTCGCCCACGGAGGCGGAACGGGAATTGAACACGTGAATCCGCATGTCGGGCCGCTCCTCCAGCACCAGATCTCTGGCCAGCATGGCGCTGTTGTAGGAGCCGCTCAGCTCGGCGGAGAGGGTCACGGCATAAGCCCGCTTCCCGCTCTTCTCAAAAGCTTTTTTATAAAAATCAGGGGAGGGACAGGCCGATTTCGGACAGTTGGGGCTGGCGGCCACCTTCCTCAAAAAGTCCGCCTGATCAAATGTCTCATCATCCACAATAGAATATTCGTCCACCTGCATGGTCAGCGCCGCCGACATCACCTGCTCCTTTTCCTTCATCTCATCGGTCCGTTCCCCGCAGCTATCCATCACAATTACGTAATCCATATAAAGCCTCCTGACAAATACGATTTGTTCATGTTTTTATAATCTTATAATCTAGTATTCATTACTACTTATCATAGCATATGTCATGCCGCTTGAAAAGAGGAAAATGAAAAAAACAAGCGCGAAAAATCAAATATAAAAAAGAAACAGGCTCTGGCATTTCCCACTTCTCTCAGTTATAATAGATATGATTATGTCTTTCACACAAAGGAGGTTCCGCTCTTGCGCGCGTTTCAGATTCAAGACATCAAGGATTTTATGAAAAAGCTCCTGATTTTAGATACCTTTGATACCTTTCTCCTGTCGGAGGCCACGGTGGTGACCTACGCTACCTTTCATGTGGACGGGAAGCTGCGTCCGGATTACTTCGGCACCGAGGAGCAGAAGGCCCTGACGGTGGAACAGTGCGGCTACGCCCTGTGGCGGCGTCTCCGGCCCTTTTTCCTGGAGATCATGAAGGGAAAAAATACGCCCCTCCAGTTTCAGATCGTGTTCCGGCTGGCCCCCCACAACGTGGAGCAGCTCCTGCGCCAGTCCGGCGTCTCCCTGGACCCGGACAGCGTGGACGGGTTGTTTTTAAACCTCCTCTTTGACGGCTCCCAGCTGAACTGCGTCAGCGGCACCTCCCTAAAACTCTTTACCCTGGACAAATCCCTGGAGCAGGCCTGGGACTCCATGCTGGAGCGGTTCTTCCGCAAAAAAGAAATTCCGTTTTGTTAGCACTCACTGAAAATGAGTGCTAATTTCTCCTTGACATTTTACAATCGTAGTATTAAGATAAGAAAAAACAAAAATACGCATTCACTTTAAAAGGAGTTGTTGTAAAATGAGCAAGAAAACCGGAAGCCTTTCCATTAACAGCGAAAATATTTTTCCGATTATCAAAAAGTGGCTGTATTCCGACCACGACATCTTCTTTCGGGAGATGATCTCCAACGGCTGCGACGCCATCACAAAGCTGGCCAAGCTGGAGGCCATCGGCGAATATTCCTACCCCGATGATTACAAGAAAAAGATCGAGGTCATCGTAAATCCGGAGGAGAAGACGCTGAAGTTCATCGACACGGGTCTTGGCATGACCGCCGATGAGGTGGAGGAATATATTACCCAGATCGCCTTTTCCGGCGCCACCGATTTCCTGAACAAATATAAGGACAAGACCACGGAGGATGAAATCATCGGGCACTTCGGCCTGGGCTTTTACTCTGCCTTCATGGTGGCCGAGGAGGTTCATATCGACACCCTTTCTTATCAGGAGGGAGCCGCGCCGGTTCACTGGGAATGTGATGGCGGCACGGAGTATTCCATTGAGGAGGGCAGCCGCCAGACCGTAGGCACGGAGATTACCCTCTTCCTCTCCGAGGACTGCGTGGAGTTCGCGAATGAGTACCGGGCCCGGGAGGTGATTTCTAAGTACTGCTCCTTCATGCCGGTGGAGATCTTCCTCTCCAAGGCCAACGCGGAGCAGGAGTATGAGACCATCGACGAATCCGAGCTGCGGGAGGACGACGTGGTGGTGGAGAGAATCCACGAGGACGCCAAGACGGAGGAGAAGGAAAATGAGAATGGAGAGAAGGAGACGGTAGAGGTATCTCCTGCCAGAGACCGGGTGAAGATCAACAAGCGTCCCGTATCCCTCTCCGACACGAAGCCTCTGTGGACCAAGCATCCCAACGACTGCACCGAGGAGGAATACAAGACCTTCTACCGCAAGGTATTTATGGATTACAAGGAGCCCCTGTTCTGGATTCATCTGAACATGGACTATCCCTTTAACCTGAAGGGTATCCTCTACTTCCCCAAGATTAACACGGAGTACGATACCATTGAGGGCACCATCAAGCTGTACAACAATCAGGTATTTATCGCGGATAATATCAAAGAAGTGATTCCCGAGTTCCTGATGCTTTTAAAGGGCGT
>CAZGRM010000311.1:0-2835 GCA_964528295.1 uncultured Lachnospiraceae bacterium | reverse complement strand
ACCCCTATTTTATTTTCAGAAAATACTTGCGCTGTCCGAGGTTCTATGAGAAAATATTTTTATCTATCACTAAAACAAAGGGGGAATATTGTCATGAGCAATACCTGCAATCTTACATTTTGCAGATCCGACGAAGGCCATGAGGTGAGCCCCGTCCTGTACGGAATCTTTTTTGAGGATATTAATTTTTCCTGCGACGGGGGCATCAACGCCAACATGGTAAACAATTACAGCTTTGACGGAGTCTATTATTCCAAGGCGGAGCAGAAAGCGGTGACAGATCCGCTGCGCTGCTGGAAGGTGGAGGGCGGTACGCTGGAAAGCGGAACGAAGGGGGCGCTCCACGAGAACAGCCGCTACGGCTCTCTTTTGGTGGACGGTCACGCCGTCCTGTCCAATCTGGGCTACAATGGCGGCAAAGCCCACAGCCAGGAATGCGCCATGAGCATTTCCGCGGGGCACAGCTATCTGTTTGAGTGCTGGCTGCGGGACGAGGCCTTTCAGGGCACCGTGAGTATCCAGATCAGCAGCGACATGGGCCTGCCCCTCACCACCACCGGCACACTGGCCCTCTCTCCCCAGGAGGAGGCGGCCGGATGGCGCCGGGTCTCCTGCGCCATCCCGGGGACCGTAAACGGATACGGAAAGCTGGAGATCACTGCGGACGGAAAGGGACGGCTGGATCTGGACTGTGTCTCCCTGATGGACGAGGACTGGTGGAACAAGGAGGATCCCAAGTGGAGCCACGGCAGGCTCCGGAGGGATCTGATCCAGGCGCTGGCGGATCTGAAGCCTGCCTTTATGCGCTTCCCGGGAGGCTGCATCGTGGAGGGGCAGCTGCCCGGCAACGAGTACCACTGGAAGGATACGGTGGGGGAGCTGTATGAGCGCAAAAGCAACTACAATCTGTGGGCGGAAAAGCTGGCGGACGGCGGGTACAACCAGTCCTACCAGATCGGATTTTATGAGTATTTCTGCCTCTGCGAGGACCTGGGCATGAAGCCCCTGCCCACCCTGACCGTGGGTCTGAACTGCCAGATCCGCTCCGCCCAGAGGATGGAGGCGGAGTGCCCCAACATCCCGGTGGACAGTCCGGCCTTCCAGACGGAGGTGATCGACAATTACCTGGATCTCATCGAGTTCGCCAACGGAGACCCGGAGACCAGCAAATGGGCGGCGCTTCGGGCCAGAATGGGACACCCGGAGCCCTTCGGCCTGGACCGGATCGGCGTGGGAAATGAAAATTACAACGAGACGTATTTCCAGCGGTTTGGACTGATCGAGAAGGCCATCCATGAAAGGTATCCGGAGATGATCTGCATTTTCTGCGGCGGCGTTCACCCCTATTACCAGGATCTGATGGGCATCAGCGGTATCCGCCGGGCCTATCAGGAGGCGTCAAAGTATTCCAATGTGCTGGTGGATGAGCATTCCTACCACACCCCGGAATGGTTCGCCCGGCAGTCCACCCGGTTTGACGGGTACGACCGCGGCGGTCCCGGCGTCTACTTCGGAGAGTACGCGGCCAACGGAATGCTGGCGGCCGCGGAGGACGCCTCGGGCCAGGTGCCGGAGGACGGCTTCCAGTCCAGCCAGGAGGATGAGCAGGGCGGGATGCGCCCCATGAACCAGAGCAACATGCTGGACACCGCCCTTGGGGAGGCGGCCTTCCTCACCGGCGTGGAGCGAAACAGCGACATCGTGGCCATGACCTCCTACGCTCCCCTGTTTAACCTGGTGGAGAGTGACCAGTGGAACCACAATCTGATTAATTTCAACCCCCAGACCCTGTGTCTGTCCACCAACTACTACGTCCAGCAGATGTTTTCCACCCACCTGGGCACCCGGTATCTCCCCTACGAGGGCAGCCTGCCGGAAAACCTGTATCTGTCCGCCACGGAGGATGAGAAAGCCGTCTACGTAAAGGTGGTAAATACCGGAGATATCCCGGCCAGCCTGACGCTTCGGCTGCCCGCCGCCGGCTCCTCCGCCTCCGTCATCCGGCTTCACAGCCAGGATCCCCAGGTCCGCAACGACCTGCCCTTCGCCGAAAAGGCGGTGTACGTCATTGAGCCGGAGAAGTACGCGATCCCCGTCACCGAGGGCTGCCTGGAGCTCCATGCGGCGGAATACTCCGTTCAGGTATTGACGATAGAAAAATAATTTTTTCACACATAGTTTTTTGTCCCGCGTTTTGGGGGAGCCTTCGGCTCCTCCAAGGGCAAAACCAGCCGCACATCGCAGTTTCCGCTGATCCGGCGGACAAACTCCAGCCTGCCCCCATGGGCGGCGGCGATCTGCCCCACGATCCGCAGTCCCATGATGTGGACCGGGGCCGCCGTCTCCCCTCTTTGTACCCGGGCCAGCCGCTCCGAGTCCCAGGCCTCCGGCTGCTCTCCTCTGGCCTCCCGCTCCATCCGGTGGACGATCCGGGGCCCGATGCCCTCCCCGCTGTCCGTAAACAGAATCCGCATCCCCCCTTTTTCCTGCCGCAGGTCCACATTGATCTGACAGCCGTCCGGGTTGTGACGGATACTGTTTCCGATCAGATTGCGGAAGGCTCTGGTCAAAAGGCCGGGATCGCCAAAAAGCCTTCCCTGCTCCGCGGCGGCCTCCACCGACAGTCCGATCTCATACTCCTCCCCCAGCCCCTGGTTGTAATACCCCGCCACACATTCCCGCAGCAGCACCGCGGGAGAAATCAGTTCCTTCTTCAGCGGCTGTGAATGATAGGCCAGCTTGGAGGTCAGGTTCAGGTCCGCAATCAGCTGGCCGATGATCAGACTCTGCCCCCGGATGATCTCCGCCTTCTTCCGTTCCTCCTCCCCCAGGGAG
>CAZGRM010000310.1:0-2855 GCA_964528295.1 uncultured Lachnospiraceae bacterium | reverse complement strand
TCCGGCTCCATCCCGCATCACCTCATATTCGATCTCCTTCCAGCCGGCAATGCAGCGCTCCACCAGCACCTCCCCCACCCGGGAAAGACGCAGGCCGTTTTCCAGGATTTCTGCCAGCTCCGCATAATTGTGGGCAATTCCGCCGCCGCTGCCGCCCAGAGTGTAAGCGGGACGCAGCACCACCGGATATCCGATCGTCTGGGTAAACTCCACGCCTTCCCGAACGCTGCGCACCACTTTAGAAGGGGCAATGGGCTCACCGATCTTTTCCATCGTATCCTTAAATTCCTGACGGTCCTCCGCCTTGCGGATCGTCTCAGAGGTTGTTCCGATCAGCCGCACATTGTTTTTCCGCAGAAAGCCTCTCTCCTCCAGCTCCATAGCCAGATTCAGTCCGGCCTGTCCTCCCAGAGTCGGAAGCACACTGTCCGGCTGCTCCTTTAATATAAGTTGCTCCACCACCTCTACGGTAAGTGGTTCAATATATACCTTATCCGCAATATCCTTATCCGTCATGATCGTTGCGGGATTTGAGTTCAGCAAAACCACTTCGATCCCCTCTTCCTTCAGGGAACGGCAGGCCTGGGTGCCGGCATAGTCGAACTCCGCCGCCTGTCCGATGACAATCGGGCCGGACCCAATCACAAGTACTTTTTTGATCTCCGGATTCTTCGGCATTACGCATTCACCTCCATCATCTTCATAAAACGGTCAAACAGATACCCGGAATCCCGGGGTCCGGGACAGGCCTCAGGATGGTACTGTACCGTGAAAATATTTTTTCCTGTGTAGGCAAGGCCCTCGTTGGTGCCGTCGTTGACATTCTCAAAGGCGGGCACTGCGATGGAGGGATCCAGCTTTTCCGTGTCCACCACGTAGCCGTGGTTCTGGGAGGAAATGTACACCCGCCCGGTGGACAGATCCCGCACCGGATGGTTGCCGCCCCGGTGGCCGTACTTCATCTTGTAGGTGTCGGCGCCGTTGGCCAGGGCCATGAGCTGATGGCCCAGACAGATGGCAAAGATGGGCACCTGGGAGGCGTAGAGCTTTTTGATCTCTTCTATGATGGAGCCGCACTCCTTGGGATCTCCCGGGCCGTTGGACAGCATGATGCCGTCGGGGCAAGACGCCAGGATCTCCTCCGCCGTGGTCAGGGCCGGATAGACGGTGACCTGACAGCCTCTTTCATTCAGACTGCGGGCGATATTCCGTTTCGCCCCCAAATCCAGCAGGGCTACCTTCGGTCCATCCCCCTCCAGGACGTACTTTTCCCGGCAGGTGACCTTTTCTACTACTTTTCCGGTGGTATATTGTCGAAGCTTTGGGAGAATTTGATCGAGCTGATAATTTTCATCCGTTGTGACGCAGCCGTTCATGGTGCCTTTTTCACGGAGAATTTTGGTGAGAGCCCTCGTATCGATTCCGGCGATTCCGGGGATATCGTATTTTAACAGGAAATTTTGAATGGTGTCTTCTGAACGGAAATTACTGGGGAGACGTGATAACTCTCGGACGATAAACGCGTCAAGCCACGGCCTGTCGGACTCCATGTCCTCATGACAGATTCCGTAGTTGCCAATGAGAGGATAGGTCATGACAACGGCCTGTCCCGCATAGGAGGGATCAGTCAGTACCTCCAGGTAACCGGTCATCGATGTGTTGAAGACGATCTCACTGATCACTTCCCGGGGCGAGCCGATACTTGTCCCCTGAAATACCGTGCCGTCTTCCAGTATCAGATATGCTTTCATGCTATCACCGTATTCCTTTCTCTGCTGGTCATATTTCGGGTGTGATTCTATCACATTCGTTTTTAGATTTCAACTGTTTTTTGCGGGCCGATCAGGAGGGTGTCAGGAGACACCCTCGGCGATTCTGGTCACGGCCACGTAGATATCCTGGATCCGGTACCAGGTGCGGCTGCCCACGATTCCGTCGGCGTTGAGCCCAAAGACGGACTGGAAGACCCGGACAGCCTCCTGGGTCCGTTCCCCGAAGATTCCGTCGGGCACCAGCTTGGGGATCAGCGGGTAATTGTTGGAGATGGCGTTCAGCTGCTCCTGAATCTTCATCACGTCACTGCCCACGGAGCCCACCGACAGGGGATAGCCGGGATAGGAGGCCGGAACGCCGGACACCTCCTCCGCCACATTGATATAGATGGAGGGGCCGTAGAAATTCCGCAGAATCTCAATGGGCGTATAGCCCTGCTCCCCGAGGGAGAGGCTGCCCCACTGAGTCATCCACTGAGGACACTGCACCCGGCGGCCGTCGCAGTATTGGGTCAGGATGGGCTGCTTTACGTTGGGCCGGGACAGGTAGTTCAGAAATACATCCTCCACCGCCGCGTCAATGCTCTCAAAGATGTTTCGGCCGTACATCCATTTCTGGTCGAAGGCGGTGGAGGAGGTGATGGTGAAATTGTAGCCCTTGTTCCGGTACCCCGGCATCACCGGTTTTTCGGGAGGGCAACGCATGACGCCCTCATCCCGGGCCGATTTTAAAGCGGATGGTAAGCTCCGTCTCCGTCACCTCGATCCGCTCCACCAGCTGATTGATCACCAGCCGCTTTGTCGCGGTATCTCCCTGGAGAAACACCTCCCGCCAGGTGGGAAGCTTCTTCTCTCTCCCCTCCCAGGCCTGAATGCCGGCGGATATGCTTTCCAGCTCCTCCGCCCGCCGGTCCACCCGCTCCCGCCGCGTTTCCTTCTCCTTTCTGTGCCTTTTGATGAGCTCCAAAAGCTCCGGAAGCTCCAGGGGATACTCCCCCGCCATGGCCTCCGGGATGTGCCTCTCCAGAATCTCCAGTTTTTTCTGAAGCCTCGAAAGCTCCTGCTCCTCCTTTTTCAGCCTTG
>CAZGRM010000309.1:0-2889 GCA_964528295.1 uncultured Lachnospiraceae bacterium | reverse complement strand
TAGGGGTAGTTTGCGCTTTTTTGGCTACCCGGAAGTTAATGTTTCACAGTAAATTGATAGCGATAATGTTTAAGAACTCGGAGACAGACAGAAAAAAACGACAGAAGAAGAGGGATGTAACTATGATATCAATGAGAGATATTGCAAGAATGTGCGGTGTGTCAGTGGCTACGGTCAGCAAGGCTTTGAACGACTACAGTGACGTGGGAGAGGCCACGAAGCAGAGGATCAAGAAGATCGCGGAGGAGGCCGGATATTTTCCGAATTCCTCTGCCCGGGCGCTGAAGACCAATCGGACCTATAATCTCGGTGTGCTGTTTGTGGACAGCTCCCAGAGCGGTCTGACTCATGATTTTTTTGCCGCGGTTCTGGACAGCTTTAAGGTGCAGGCGGAATCCAGAGGCTATGACATTACCTTTACAAATTGTAATATCAACAATCGTCGGATGAGCTATTATGAGCATTGCCGTTACCGGGGAGTAGACGGTGTGGTGATTGCCTGCATTGATTTTTATAATCCAAATGTGCAGCAGCTCATACACAGTGATCTCCCGGTGGTGACGATTGACCATGTGTTTGATAACCGGGCGGCGGTACTTTCTGACAATATCAGCGGAATGGAGGAGCTGGCAGAGTATATTTGCGACATGGGGCACAAAAAAGTAGCCTATATTCACGGGGAGGACACCTCTGTGTCCAGAAACCGGATCAGCAGCTTTTATCGGACCATGGTGGGAAAAGGGATCAATGTGCCGGATGAGTACATGAAAGAGTGCCATTACCGGGATTCCGTGACGGCGAAGGAGATGACCCATGAGCTTTTGTCCCTGCCGGTACCGCCCACCTGCATTCTGTATCCCGATGATTTCGCGGCACTGGGAGGTATCAACGCCATTAAGGAGAGAGGGCTTCGGATACCGGAGGACATCTCCATCGCGGGGTATGACGGGATCATGATTTCCAAGGTGCTGGAGCCCCGGCTGACCACCGTAGCCCAGGACACCGGGGAGATCGGAAGGGCGGCCGCGGACGCGCTGATCCGGCTGATCGAGAATCCGAAGACGGCGCTGATCGAGCATCAGGTGATCAAGGGAAAGCTGGTGGAGGGCGAGTCGGTAAAGAACCTGAATGAGACGGAAGGATGAGAAAGGGGGAGCGCTATGGACTGTATTATAATTGGTATCGCCGGGGGGACCGGGTCGGGGAAATCCACCTTCACCAACCGGCTGCGGGATGAGTTTCGGGACGATATTGCGGTGATTTATCATGATAACTATTACCGGCGCCACGACGAGCTGCCCTTTGAGGAGCGGAAAAAGCTGAACTATGACCATCCCGATTCGCTGGAGACGGAGCTTTTGATTCAGCATATCAAAAAGCTTCGGGACGGGGAGAGCGTGGACTGTCCGGTGTACGACTATTCCCTCCACAACAGATCGGACCGTACGGTTCGGATCGAGCCGAGAAAAATTATACTGATAGAAGGAATTCTGCTGCTGGCGGACCCCAGGGTGCGGGATCTGCTGGATATCAAGATCTACGTGGAGGCGGACGCGGATGAGCGGATCCTGCGCCGGATCGTCCGGGACGTGAAGGAGCGGGGCAGAGATATTGACAATATCGTGGAGCAGTACCTGACTACGGTAAAGCCCATGCATTACTTGTACGTGGAGCCCACCAGGGCCAAGGCGGACGTGGTGATCAACAGCGGTATGAACAATGTCGCCTTCGACATGGTGAAGTCCAAGATTCGTCTGCTGCTGGACGGTAAGGACTGAGGCCTTTGTATCAGATGAGAGACTCCTGCATATTCTATAGAAAAGATGTGCAGGAGTTTTTATGGCAAAGGTAGTGATCGACGCCGGTCATGGAGGACAGGATCCGGGGGCCGTCTATGAGGGCAGGCAGGAGAAGGATGATGTGCTGCGTCTGGCGCTGGCGGTGGGGGATATTCTGGAGAACAGCGGAGTGGATGTGGCCTACACCAGGACGGAGGATGTGTACGATACGCCTCTGGAGAAAGCTCAGACCGCCAACCGGGAGGGCGGAGATTTTCTGATCTCCATCCACCGCAACTCCAGCCCCGAGGCCAACCAGTATTCCGGCGCGGAGACGCTGGTATTTGACAATTCAGGAAAAAAGGTGGAGCTGGCGGAAAATATCAACCGGGAGCTGGCGGAGGCGGGCTTTCGGGATCTGGGAATCAAGGAGCGGCCCGGCCTGGTGATTCTGCGGCGCTCCCAGCTGCCGGCAGTGCTGGTGGAGGCCGGCTTTATCAATACGGAGGCGGACAATGAGCTGTTTGACCAAAATTTCCAGGGGATCGCCCAGGCCATCGCCAACGGGGTGCTGGAGACACTGGGAATGGATCAGGGCAGCGGCGGCAGCCGGTATTACCGGGTGCAGACGGGGGCCTTCCGGAACCGGGAATACGCGGAGGAGCTGCTGTACCAGCTCCAGAGGGAGAATTTCCCGGCTTTTCTTGTGTTCCAGGATGGGCTCTATCTGGTGCAGGTGGGAGCCTTCCGGGAGCTGGACAATGCGGTGCGGATGGAGCAGGAGCTGAGGAGGCGGGGGTACTCCACCTTCATCACCACGTAAGCGCCCCGGGGAAAATCCGCCGCCACAGTGAGGGATGATTTTGATGGAAAAAGAGAGACTGACAGGGCTGGAGGGGCCTCTTCTGGCCTGGTACGAGGAACACGCCCGGGATTTGCCCTGGCGCAGGGAGCCCCGGCCCTACTATGTGTGGGTGTCGGAGATCATGCTCCAGCAGACCAGAGTGGAGGCGGTGAAGCCCTATTTTGCCCGTTTTACAGAGGCTCTTCCCGATGTCCGGGCCCTGGCCCAGTGCCCGGAGGACCGGCTCTTGAAGCTGTGGGAGGGGCG
>CAZGRM010000308.1:0-2959 GCA_964528295.1 uncultured Lachnospiraceae bacterium | reverse complement strand
TTCCGTGCTAGGGAAAAGAACGCGGGATGGCGGATCGACTATTTCTGTGTCTCCCAGGCGCTTGCGCCCTGTCTGAAGGACGCGAAGATTCACACGGAGGTCTTTGGATCCGACCATTGTCCGGTGGAGCTGGATATTGAGCTGTAGGCAGGGATTTTAGCGGGACCATATGGAGCGTGTACGTATATCTGAAAATTTGAGCAGCGAGGAAAAGCACTTAGGAGGCGGTGACAGGATATGAACGAGGCAGAATTCAGAATAGTGGAAGACAGAAGCTATGAGCCTGGTGCGGTGGTGGAAAAGGATGGGGTACATTTTGGTTACTTTGCGTCCGGTTTAAACAGGCCTGTGTTGATTTTGTACCGGAGAGGATCGGAGGAGATCGCCGGGGAGATCCCTTTCCCGGAGAGCCGCGGCGCCGGCAGATTTTATTCCATGAAGGTGAAGCTGCGGGCGTCCATGTATGAATATAATTTTCGGGAGGGAGACCGGATCGTGACGGACCCCTATGCCAAAAAAATCTGCGGCAGGGAGGTTTTTGGCCAGACGCCTCCGCCGAAGGATCATGGGCTTCGGGGCGGCTTTGTGACAAAACAGTTCGACTGGGAGGGGGACCGAAGGCCGGAGCTTTCCTACAGCGAGGCCGTGATGTATCATCTGCATGTGCGGGGCTTCACAAAGCAGAAGCATTCCGGCGTCAGAAAAAAGGGGACCTTTGCGGGGCTTGTGGAGAAGCTCCCCTATCTGAAGGAGCTGGGCGTCAACCAGGTGAAGCTGATGCCGGCTTATGATTTTCCGGAGATCCTTGATATGGATGGAAAAAGACAGGTGCTGGGAGCGCCCGGCGGACCGGCGGTGTCCGGCAAAATGACTGCGGGCATACCGCAGGTTACGAACCCGGCCGACGGGGCAAAGGGCAGCTTCTCAAACGCGGCCGGTGCGGTGAAGGGCGGCTTCTCAAACCCGGCTCCTGCGGTAAAAGACCGTTTTCGGATGAATTTCTGGGGATACGGACCGGGGTTTTACTTTGCCCCCAAATCCTCCTACGCGGCCTCCGGCGACCCTGTCTCGGAGTTTAAAACCCTGGTCAGAGAGGCCCACCGTCTCGGCATTGAGATTCTGATGGAGTTTTCCTTTTCCGATGGGACGGATATAGAAGAGATGATCCGCTGCCTCACCTACTGGGCGGAGGAGTACCATGTGGACGGCTTTCAGCTGATGGCCCGGGAAAGCGTGGCCTCGGAGCTGGCCAGACTGCCCCTGTTTCGCACCGTAAAGCTGATTTACAATTGGTTCCCGGATCACCTGACCCGGGAAAATCTGGGCGAAAACCGCCGCCTTCTGGCGGAGAGCAATGACGGCTTTCAGGAGGACTGCCGGAAGCTGCTGAAGGGCGATGAGCAGATGCTGGGAGCGTTCACCTACCGGACCCGGCGCGGCCCTTCCCGCTGCGGCGTCATCAATTACATAACGAACCATGACGGCTTTACCATGGCGGACCTGGTCACCTACGACAGAAAGTACAATCTGGACAACGGAGAGCAGGACCGGGACGGCAGCGACCGCAATTTCAGCTGGAACTGCGGGTTGGAGGGCCCCACCAGAAAGAGAGATATCCTGCGGCTGAGGATGCGGCAGAGGAAGAACGCCTACGCCATGATGCTGTTTTCCCAGGGTACTCCCATGCTGTTGGCGGGAGACGAGCTGGGAAATTCCCAGGATGGAAATAATAATCCCTACTGCCATGACAGCGAGCTGACCTGGGTGGACTGGAGCAGGCAGAAGGCGAACCAGGAGCTGACTCAGTTTGTGAAGGATGCCATCGCTTACCGGCGGGCCCACAAGGTGCTGCGTCAGACAAGGGAGCTGACCTGCACCGATATGCGGGCGGACGGATTCCCGGATCTGTCCTTCCACGGGGACAATGCCTGGTACTGCGACATGGATCGGGGCAGCCGCCATATCGGCTGCATGTATTCCGGGATGTACGCGGGGGAGAAGGGCTTCCTCTACATCGCCTGGAATTTCCACTGGATGGAGCGGGAATTTGCCCTTCCGCTGCTGCCCAGAGGCATGGGCTGGTACAAGGTGATGGATACTTCTCTGGAAAAGAGCTTTCCGGAGGAGGCCCAGGAGTTGGGAAGGGTCAAGTCATTTTTGGGGGCGTCCAGAACCATTATAATATTGGAAGGTAGAGAGTATGAAGCTGGCAGAAGTGATGAAGCAGATCAGATGGAGAAAAATAAAAGGACACTTTAAGACAATTACGGAGCACAAGCTTTTGGTGATGCGGCACTGTTTCCAGATCGGGCTGTACCGGCAGGGGCTCATGCACGACCTGTCAAAATATATGCCGATTGAATTTCTGGCGGGCTGTATGTATTATGACGACGGGAAGAGCAGCCCGAACAACGGGGAGCGCCGGGCCCGGGGGTATTCCGCCGCCTGGCTTCACCATAAGGGGAGGAACCGCCATCATTTTGAATACTGGCTGGACTACGCCCTTCATCCCGGCCAGGAAAAGTACCCTCTCCAGGCGGTACAGATGCCAAGAAAGTACGTGGCGGAAATGCTGATGGACCGGATATCCGCCTCGAAAAATTATAATAAAGAGACCTACACCCAGCATGATCCCCTGGCCTATTTTGAGCGGGGCCGGGGCCACTATCTGATCCATCCCCAGACAAAGAAGGAGCTGCGGGGGATGCTGCGGATCCTGGATGAGAGAGGGGAGGAGGAGCTGATCCGGTTTGTGAAGGATTACTATCTGAGAGGATATGAGATTTAAAAAGACGGAGGTGACGCCGGTTCTTTGAGAACGGTCACCTCCATTTTTACAAGATTTTTTCAGGCCGGATAGTTCAGGCGCTCCGGGGAAATATTTTCCAGTACCTCCCGGAGATATTTGCCGGCCAGATATTTGGCCATGGGCAGGTTCATGTCCAGATAATTGCCGCAG
>CAZGRM010000307.1:0-2991 GCA_964528295.1 uncultured Lachnospiraceae bacterium | reverse complement strand
AAGAGGATATGGAAAGCACGAAGATCATGGACCGCCTGATCTGCGGGGATGTGGGCTACGGCAAGACGGAGATCGCCATCCGGGCCGCCTTCAAGGCCGTCCAGGAAAACAAGCAGGTGGCCTACCTGGTGCCCACCACCATCCTGGCCCAGCAGCATTACAACACCTTTGTTCAGCGGATGAAGGACTTTCCGGTGCGGGTGGATCTGATGTGCCGGTTCCGGTCGGCGGCGGAGCAGAGAAAGACGCTGACGGACCTGAAAAAGGGGATGGTGGACATTGTGATCGGCACCCACAGGCTTTTGTCCAAGGATGTGGAGTACAAGGATCTGGGGCTGTTGGTCATCGATGAGGAGCAGCGCTTCGGCGTCACCCACAAGGAGAAAATCAAGCAGCTGAAAAACGATGTGGACGTTCTGACTCTGACAGCCACCCCCATCCCCAGGACCCTTCACATGAGCCTGGTGGGGATCCGGGACATGAGCGTGCTGGAGGAGGCGCCCCAGGAGCGGGTCCCCATTCAGACCTACGTGATGGAGTACAACGAGGAGATGGTGCGGGAGGCCATCAGTCGGGAGCTGGGCCGGGGCGGCCAGGTTTACTACGTGTACAACCGGGTCAATACCATCGTGGAGATGACCAACACCGTGGCGGCTCTGGTGCCCCAGGCCCAGGTGGCCTTTGCCCACGGCCAGATGAAGGAGCGGGAGCTGGAAAAAATCATGTTTGATTTCATCAACGGGGATATCGATGTGCTGGTGACCACCACCATCATTGAGACAGGGCTGGATATCTCCAACGTAAACACCATGATCATCCACGACGCGGACAGCATGGGCCTCTCTCAGCTCTACCAGCTCCGGGGCCGGGTGGGCCGGTCCAACCGCACCGCCTACGCCTTCCTGATGTACCGCAGAAATAAGCTTCTGCGGGAGGTGGCGGAGAAGCGCCTCTCCGCCATCCGGGAATTCACGGAGCTGGGCAGCGGCTTCAAGATCGCCATGCGGGACCTGGAGCTGCGGGGAGCCGGAAATCTGCTGGGAAGTGAGCAGCACGGCCACATGGAGGCGGTGGGCTATGATCTGTACTGCAAGCTGCTGAACGAGTCGGTCCGGGAAATCCAGGGGACAGACAGGCCCCGGGAGGATTACGAGACCACGCTGGATCTGGATATCGACGCCTACATCCCGGACCGCTACATCCTGAATGAGTACCAGAAGCTGGATATCTACAAGCGGATCGCCGGCATTCAGAACCAGGAGGAGTACGACGACATGCTGGAGGAGCTGATGGACCGCTTTGGGGATCCGCCCAAATCTGTCCAGAACCTCCTGCTGGCGGCCCGGCTCCGGGCGGACGCCCACCGGTATTACATCACGGAGCTTACCCAGAAGGGGGAGGAGATCCGCATTGTCTTTTATGAGAAGGCGAGGATCAACACGGCGGGGATCGACGGCCTGCTGAAAAGATACCGGGGAAAGCTGAAATTTACCATTGATAAAAATCCCTATTTCATCTATCAGCGCCCGAAGAAGGCGGGAAAAGAGACCGACAACGTGCTGGAGACGGCCCGAGAGCTGCTGGACGCCTTCGGAGAGCTGTGCGGGGAGGAGGACGGCGGGAGAGAACCGTAGCCGCCGCAACTGGTACTGCCACCCGGACGCCGCCGTGGCGGGTAGAAAACTTTCCAAAACCGGGCAACGGCACGGGAAAGGCCACGCCCGCTTTGCGGACCTGGCAGATCGGTTCCACCATTTAAAATCGCTTTGCGATGGGTGGAACCTCCGCTGAGCTAACTGCTAACTGCGACTAAGCAGTGGATCTCACCTGCGCCTAAAAGCGCCCTTCCATTGTTTTGGAAAGTCCTCTACCCGCCCCGGTGGCTGTATACAGGCTGGCGAACAGTAACCCGCAACTGTGAAAAACCAGTGAAAACGAGAAAAATGATTGCAGGATGGGGAAAAAACGATTATAATAGGAAAATGGATTGTGACAGGAAAAAAGGCCGGCGGGGAAGCGGGCCGTAAGGAAAGGATTCGAAAGTGCGGGGTCCCGTCGCCGAGGATGGCCTCAAATGGATTCCGCATGTGGCAGGGATGAAATCTGAGCTGTCGCAATGAACGATAATACAGGGGGATGAGGGTGACCGCGTCCGCCTGTTTGCGCCGGAAAAGCAGGGATTGCGAAGGAGCGGCGAAGAACGGAGGAAATGATGAATACAAGTTTTAAAAAGGCGTCTGCGGTGGGACTTTGTGCTTGCCTTGCACTGACTTCCCTGGCAGGCTGCTCCAAGAAGGAAGAAGAAGAGACATTTGACGCCGCCGCGGCGGCAGTCACAGTGAACGGGACGGAGCTCTCGGCGGGGCTGGTAAATTTTGCCACGCGCTATTCCCAGTCCCTGGTGGAGGGCTTTTACTCCTCCTTTACCGGTTCCGAGGATCCCTTCAATGTGGATCTGTACGGCAACGGCAGCACTCTGGGCAGCATGATGCGGGACGACATTGTCACCGACCTGACGGAGATGGCGCTGGCGGAGCAGAAGATGGAGGAGTACAGCGTGGAGCTGACGGATGAGGAGAAATCCGCCATCACGGCCGCGGCCGCAGAGTTTATCGAGGCAAATGAGGAGGAGGTGCTGGCGGAGATCAGCGGCACCCAGGAGATCGTGGAGCGCTATCTGGAGCTGAAGACCGTCCAGACCAAGGTGCAGGAGGCCATGAGCGCCGATGTGGACACCGAGGTGTCCGACGAGGAGGCGGCCCAGAGAAGAGTCCAGTATACCATGTTTACTCCTTCCACGGAGACCGAGGAGGAGACAGAGACCGAGGAGGCCGCTGAGGAGGAGGAGACCGCCGCCGGGACGGAGGCCGGGACTGCTCAGGAGGAGGAGACCGCCGCTGAGACGGAGGCTGAGACTGCTCTGGAGGAGGAGACCGCTCCTGAGACCGAGGCCGAGACCGCTTCCCTGACCGAGGAGGAGACGGTGAAGAG
>CAZGRM010000306.1:0-3003 GCA_964528295.1 uncultured Lachnospiraceae bacterium | reverse complement strand
ATCTCTTCCCATTCCCAGAATGACCTGGCAGGAGGCCATGGACCGGTTTGGCTCCGACAAGCCGGATCTCAGATTCGGCATGGAGCTGAAAAATGTGACGGATGTGGTGAAGGAATGCGGCTTCTCCGTGTTCCGGGGAGCCATCGAGGCCGGCGGCACGGTCCGGGGCATCAACGCCAAGGGACAGGGCGCGATGCCGAGAAAGAAGATCGACGCTCTGGTGGAGTTTGCCAAGGGCTACGGTGCCAAGGGTCTGGCCTATGTGGCCATCCATGAGGACGGCACCCTCAAATCCTCCTTCGGGAAATTTATGACGCCGGAGGAGATGGAGGGGCTGGTGCGGGCCATGGAGGGCCAGCCGGGAGACCTGCTTCTCTTCGCCGCGGACAAAAATAAGGTGGTCTGGGATGTGCTGGGCGCGCTGCGGATTGAGATCGCGAAGAACCTGGGACTTCTGAAGAAGGATGATTTCAAATTCCTCTGGGTGACAGAGTTCCCGCTGCTGGAGTGGAATGAGGAGGAGAATCGTTTCACCGCCATGCATCATCCCTTCACGATGCTGATGGAGGAGGACTACGATAAGCTGGAGACGGACCCGGGAGCTGTCCGGGCCAAGGCCTATGATATCGTGCTGAACGGCACGGAGCTGGGAGGCGGAAGTGTCCGGATCCATCAGAGTGATATCCAGAGTAAAATGTTTGACATGCTGGGCTTCACAAAGGAGCAGGCCCAGGAGCAGTTCGGCTTCCTGCTGAATGCCTTCAAATACGGAGTACCGCCCCATGCGGGACTGGCCTTCGGTCTGGACCGGCTGGTGATGCTGATGGCGGGCAGCGACAGTATCCGGGAGGTGATTGCCTTCCCGAAGGTGAAGGACGCCTCCGATCTGATGAGCGAGGCGCCGGGAGCGGTGGACGAAAAACAGCTGGCAGAGCTTTGCCTGAAGTGTACAAAGGTGGAATAAGAAAAACAGGGCCGTGCGCGCGGCCCTGTTTTTTTAGAAATCTCCGCTGCCGGAGAGGAATTCCTTTGTGATGGAATTGAAGGTATCGATGGCCTCCGCCATATCCCCCATCACCGCGTTGATGAATTCATTGTCAAAATAGACCTCCCAGGTGGTGCCATTATTGGAGAAGGTCAGCTCCACATCCGTGGACGAGGAGCTGGTATTCTCCTGCAGGGCCTCCAGCAGCAGGCGGGAGGCTTCGTTGGAGATCTGGACATCGTTATCCCGGATGGATTTGGTGCTGGCGGCGTATTTCAGCAGGGATTTTTTGTAGGCGGACAGGATGCCGGGCATATCCAGGCTGGTGATCCGGATGGCCGCCGTGGCGGTATCTCCCTCCTCCTGGCAGCGGAGAATCTCATAGTCAAAATAGGAGGCCAGCTGGTTTACGTACTCCTGGTCGATGGACTGATAATAGTCGGTATTGTAGGTGGCGAACACGTCCTCCACGGCCAGATACGTTTTCCACTGGGAGGCCGTCAGGTCCTTCAGGGCCTCAAGATTCAGAGAAAGGACCCTGGAGGCGGGGAGGAGATAGGGATCATTCATATAAGATATGAAGCCGCTCACCAGCTCATCCTCCAGCGTCTCATCGGCCAGAATGGTCCAGCCGGACTCCTCTCTTTTCAGATGGAAGCGGGCGGTGGTGACCACCGGCTCATAGGTGTGGGTGGAGAGGGTATCGTAGAGAAGCTGGTAATAGTCGCTGGTGGTGGAGCTGGTATCGTCGGGATAGATGATGACGGCCTTCTCCACCATGGCGGCGCAGAGATCTTGGGCCAGCGCCTTCATGTCACCGTTGGTGATATTGACGCTGACCGTGGCGGAATCTCCCTGGATTTGTTCATTGTGGATGCTGTAGCGGAAATTTTTGAAGAAGAGCTCTACGGCTTTTGATGTCTCATCGCCGATGGTGCCGGAGGAAAGATGAGAATTCATAAGGTTTTCGTAGGAGACGAAGGTCTGGATCGTATCGGAATCCAGATTCTGGATCAGAGTGAGCTCATTTTCCACGGCCTGGCTGGGGCTGCCCATCCTCCTGGAGTTCCAGGAAAACAGAAAGCTGATGAGAAGAAGTTGGATCACCAGGATGGTGGGGATACCGATGGCGAAGGACAGGTGCCTGGTCTTGTGCCGGAATACATACATGCCGGTCAGGATGCCGATGCTGCCGAACAGCAGGGCCGTCAAAAACAAGGTCCGTTCCGGGATGCGCCATCGCCTCTTGCGGGCCCGGCGCTTGTCGATGCCCATCATCAGAAATCCCGCCAGGTTCACGATAATTATGTATAAAATCAGAATTGCTTTCATATTAACCTCCAACAATAAGAGAGAGAACTAAAAAATATTTTACATGGAAAAAGATGAAAAGTCAACATAAAATGGGATATGTGACAAAATTAGTCAGGAATCAGCGAAAACTGAGAAAAAACGACAGGAAGAGTCCGCAGCAGACGCACAAATGGAAAATAGAGGCGAACAAAGTCTTGACTTTTTTAGGAAAGGGAAGTATGATATCAACTGTTGAGCCAAATACATGATGGAGGAATGAAAAATGTATTCATTGGATGAAGTGAAGTGTGTGGACCGTGAGATCGCGGACGCGATCGTGGCGGAACAGGAGAGACAGAATAGTCATATTGAATTGATCGCGTCGGAAAACTGGGTGTCCAAGGCCGTCATGGCAGCCATGGGCAGTCCCTTGACCAATAAATATGCCGAAGGATATCCGGGAAAGCGGTATTACGGCGGCTGTGAGTGTGTGGATGTGGTGGAGGAGCTGGCGAGAAACCGGGCCATGGAGCTGTTCGGCTGCACCTACGCCAACGTACAGCCCCACTCCGGGGCGCAGGCCAACATGGCGGTGTTCTTCGCCCTGCTGAAGCCGGGCGACCGGGTGATGGGGATGAATCTGGCCCACGGCGGCCATCTGACCCACGGCAGCCCTGCCAATCTGTCGGGAGCCTACTTTGAGGTGACGCCCTACGGTGTAAACG
>CAZGRM010000305.1:0-3007 GCA_964528295.1 uncultured Lachnospiraceae bacterium | reverse complement strand
TGCATAGTTTCATTTATGGTGGTGTCAAGCGTGCGGACATGGGGGTTTATACACCGTATGACGGGGATGAGACATTCCTCGCGGGCCCCACAGACGCCACAAATAAGCTCTGGGGCAGACTTCAGGAGCTCCAGAAGGAGGAGCGGGCAAAGGGCGGCGTCCTGGACATGGAGACGGAGGTGGTGACCTCCATCACAGCCTACGGACCGGCCTATATCGACGAGAGCATGAAGGAGCTGGAGCGGGTGGTGGGACTACAGACCGATAAACCCCTGAAACGCGCGTTTATGCCCTACGGCGGAATCAACATGGCGGAGAAGGCCTGCCGGATGTACGGCTATGAGCCCAGTCCTCTGCTCCATGAGATTTTTACGAAATACCACAAGACACACAATCAGGGCGTATTCGATATCTATACGCCGGAAATGATAAAGGCGCGCCACAATAAGATTCTTACCGGACTGCCGGATACCTACGGGCGGGGACGGATCGTCGGCGACTACCGGAGAGTGGCCCTCTACGGAATTGATTATCTGATCCGGGCCAAGGAGGATGATTTCGCGGCCACAAACCGCCAGGGAATGCGCCGGGGAGATTTCCAGCTGCGGGAGGAAATTTCCGAGCAGATCCGGGCGCTGAAGGCGATGAAGGAGATGGCGAAGGCCTACGGCTACGACATTTCCCAGCCGGCGAAGGACGCAAGGGAGGCGGTGCAGTGGCTGTACTTCGGCTATCTGGCGGCCATCAAGACCCAAAACGGCGCCGCGATGAGCGTGGGGCGGATCTCCACCTTCCTGGACATCTACATTGAGCGGGACCTGCGTAAGGGTACCCTTACGGAGCAGGAGGCCCAGGAGCTCATCGACCACATCACGATGAAATTCCGCATGGTGAAATTTGCCCGGGTGGAGTCCTACAATCAGCTCTTCTCCGGCGATCCGGTGTGGGCCACCCTGGAGATGGCGGGGCTTGGCATGGACGGGCGGTCCCAGGTGACGAAGACGGACTTCCGTTTCCTCCATACCCTGGAGAATATGGGCCCCTCCCCGGAGCCCAACCTGACCGTGCTCTATTCCTCCCGCCTGCCGGAGAAGTTCAAGAAGTACGCGGCCTATATTTCCGTGAAGACCAGCTCCATCCAGTATGAGAATGACGACGTGATGCGCCCGGTATGGGGAGATGATTACTCCATCTGCTGCTGCGTATCCGCCACCGAGACGGGCAAGGAGATCCAGTTCTTCGGCGCCAGAGCCAACCTGGCCAAGTGCCTGCTCTACGCCATCAACGGCGGTGTGGACGAGAAGACCAAGGAGCAGGTGGCGCCTAAGTACCAGGCCATCACCTCCGAGTACCTGGATTACGATGAGGTGATGGAGAAGTACGACGTGATGATGGACTGGCTGGCTCATCTCTACGTGGGCACCCTGAACATGATCCATTACATGCACGATAAGTATTACTATGAGGCGGCCGAGATGGCCCTGATCAATACGAATGTGCGGCGCACCTTCGCCACCGGCATCGCAGGCTTCTCCCATGTGGTGGATTCCCTGAGCGCCATCAAGTACGCCAGGGTAAAGACCATCCGGGACGACAGCGGCATCGTGGTGGACTATCAGGTGGAGGGGGATTTCCCCCGGTACGGAAACGACGACGACCGGGCGGACGAGATCGCCGTGTGGCTGCTGCGCACCTTCATGAAGAAGCTGAAATACTGCCACACCTACCGGGATTCGGAGCCCACCACCTCCATTCTGACCATCACCTCCAATGTGGTGTACGGCAAGGCCACCGGCTCCCTTCCCGACGGAAGAAAGGCCGGAGAGCCCCTTTCACCGGGAGCCAACCCCAGCTACGGCGCGGAGAAAAACGGCCTTCTGGCCTCCCTGAACTCCGTGGCAAAGCTGCCCTATGAGGACGCGCTGGACGGCATCTCAAACACCCAGACCATCAATCCCGGCGCCCTGGGTCACGAGGACGGGGAGCGGGTGGAGAATCTGGTGCGGGTGATGGACGGTTATTTCGACCAGGGAGCCCATCATCTGAATGTGAATGTCTTTGGCACTGAGAAGCTCATCGACGCCATGGAGCACCCGGAGAAGGAGGAGTACGCCAACTTCACCATCCGTGTATCCGGCTATGCGGTGAAATTCATTGACCTGACGAGAGAGCAGCAGCTGGATGTGATCACCAGGACCTGCCACGACAGAATGTGAAGATGGAGAGCGGAGCAAGGATCGGATACGTCCACTCTCTGGAAAGCTTCGGGTCCGTGGACGGGCCCGGGGTGCGCTATGTGATTTTTCTCAGCGGCTGTGCCATGCGCTGCCAGTTCTGCCATAATCCCGATACCTGGAATATGGCCTCCGGGCAGCCCTGGACAGCCGACGCTCTTTTGCGGCAGGCAATCCGCTACCGCTCCTACTGGAGAGGCCAGGGAGGCATCACCGTCAGCGGGGGTGAGCCGCTGCTCCAGATCGATTTCCTGACGGAGCTTTTTCAGAAGGCCAAGGCGCAGGAGATTCACACGGTGCTGGATACCAGCGGAAATCCCTTCACGGAGGAGGAGCCCTTCTTTTCCAAATGGAGAGCCCTGATGGAGGTCACGGATTTGACCCTGCTGGATATCAAGCAGATCGACGAGGAGGCCCACCGCCGTCTCACCGGCCACACAAACCGCAACATCCTTCGGATGGCCCAGGTCATGTCCGAGCTGGGAAAGAAGATGTGGATCCGCCACGTGCTGGTGCCGGGGGCAGTGATAGGGATGAATACCTGCGCCGGCTGGCCGCCTTTCTTGGGACCCTGAAAACAGTGGAGCGGGTGGAGGTGCTTCCCTATCACACGCTGGGGGTCTTCAAATGGGAGCAGCTGGGCCTTACATACCCGCTCTCCGGCGTCCGTCCGCCCGGGGAGGACCGGATACGAAACGCAGAGCGGATACTTTCCGGCGGCAGCTTTAAAGAATAAAAACTTTTCGCAATAAAATAGCGAGATTTTATGCAGG
>CAZGRM010000304.1:0-3047 GCA_964528295.1 uncultured Lachnospiraceae bacterium | reverse complement strand
TGATTCTTTTTGGTTTTAAGTTTGATTGCAGCCTTTGGCTGCGATATGTTATACTCAAAACAAAATTGGGAAAAATGGATAAAACAGAGGGCCCGTGCGGGGCGAATGTAAAAGATTCGGCATTTTTCCGCTGAGAATAACCGGAGGAAAAAAAGTGAAAGAGGAACTGGAAAAGATACTTCCGTCTATCGCGGATGAGGGGATACAGCTTTATCTGGAGAATGTGGAGAGGCGATATCGTCTGGCCGATCAGCTTATGCAGTGCGTGCGGGAGGGCAATGAGTATCAGGCTCTGCGGGCGCTCCAGGAGCGGAATAATCTGCGGATGCCGGGGCGGCTGGAGGACGAGCTGCTGGAGCGCAAGTTTGACCTGATTCAGGTCAAGGTGCTTCTGGTTCAGGTCCTTCGGGTCACTGGCGTGGATGAAATGCGGCTGGACAGCGTCAATACGGAGTACACGAGAAAAATCGCGGCCATCAAGGACCGAAGGGATTATGACGCTGTGGCGGAGGAGATGGTGAAGGCCTGCTGCCGCCTTACGTGGATGAAGGATTTTAAGAATTATTCTCCTCTGGTGCAGAAAATTATCCGGGCCGTGGACATTGACCTGCGTCAGCCCCTGACACTGAACTATTTCGCCGGACTGCTGAATGTGAACCGGTCCTATTTGTCCGATCTGTTCCGAAGGGAGATGGGGGTGACCTTGACGGAGTATGTCACAGTCCGCCGGATTTCCCGGGCGGCATATCTTTTGTCCACCACCCAGAACCCCATCAAGGTGGTGGCTGAGCAGACAGGGATCGGAGACGTACATTATTTCAGCCGCCTCTTTAAGGAAAAGACCGGGCAGACGCCCAGCGAATACCGCAGAGGCGGAGCGTAGGCTTATTTTTTCAAAAAGTGAAGAATGGAGCGGGCGTAGCGAAGGAGGGCTTCGGATTGCCCGGAAAAATTCTCCTGATATTCAAAAAAGAGAACCGGATCCCGGTATTCTTTTTGAAAGGCGGGAGTGAACAGCTTGGAGGGCTGGGGAAGAAAGCAGCCGGTTTTGGGGACGTAGCAGTTTTCCGGTCTGGCGGGGATGCGGTACTCCTTGTCGACGAAGGCTGCCACACTTTTGTGAATGGCCTGGTTTTCCAGCGGCAAAAAGCAGTAATTCCGGTAATCCGGGAAAAAATGAAGAAGAGTGGCATTGAGGAAGGGGATCGTCAGTATCCCTTTCTTTTTTTCGCCCCGGAGCCGGTAGGGGCCTTTCTCCGTCCTTAGAGGAGCCGGGAGAGGGGCCGCAAGATCCAGATAGAGCAGCAGGTGGCTGCCGGAGCGCTCCGCCTCCGCACTGATAAGTATGCCGTCAAATAACATCCGCGGGGCCGAAAGCTTCAGTACCCAGCCCATGCCCAGCATATCATCGTGGTTGTGGAGCAGCATCTGATCGGCCAGCTCCGGCTCCCGGGAGGCGGAGTATTTCTGATAGAGGGAAACCATGGCCTTCCCGGAAACAGTGTCCCGGCGCTGCCAGCCTGCGTAGGCCTCCAGCGCGCTCTGATTCATCCTTGGCAGGTCCAGCAGCTTTTTCAGAGGACGGAACCGCTGGTAGAGATCGAGAGATTCCATGCCGTCCAGAGGGCAGGGCAGGTGGAAGGCGGCGGCCTTCTCTCTCAGAAAGGGAAGGTCAAAGGTGAGGCCGTTGAAATGAATCAAGGTGGAAAAGCGGGAGGCCAGGCGGAAAAATTCCCCCAGAATCACCGGCTGCTCCGTCAGCTCCTCCGCGAACCACTGGAACAGCCGCCAGCTCCCCTCCTGGCGGTAGAGGGCGCCGATTAAAAATAAGAAGGAGGTGGAGGCGGAAAAGCCCGTGGTCTCGATATCAAAAAAAACAGAATTCTCCGGGTCGTAGCCGAGGTATTCATGGTAGGTGTCAAATTCTTCCAGTGTTTCCACTCGTACAATCACGGCAAGCTCTCCTTCTCAGTTCTCCGGAAATCCGCTGGTCCGGTGCGTTTCATTATTTTCATCCACAAACATGGCCTCGATCCCGTCCAGGGACTCGATGAGCTCCATTCCTTTTTCCATCCCCAGGGCGTAGCAGGTGGTGCTGAGGGCGTCCCCGTCCAGAGAGGAGGAGGACAGAATCGTAACGCTGTTCAGTCCGTTCTCGATGGGATATCCATCCTCCGTATTCAGAATATGATGGTAAATGACTCCGTCCTTCTCAAAATACCGCTCATAATTGCCGGAGGTCACCACGGACAGGTCCGCCACCGGCACAACGGTGATCAGATTTCCGTCCCCGAAGGGCTCCTTGATGCCGATGTTCCAGTTAGAGCCGTCCGGCTTCACGCCGATGGACAGCACATTTCCGCCCAGATTGATGAGTCCGCTCCCGATCCCTTCACCCAGGAGGTATTCCTTCAGACGGTCCGCAATATATCCCTTTGCGATACCGCCCAGGTCAATGGCCGCCTCCGGGTCTGTCAGGGTGACCGTATTGCCCTCCAGCTTCACCGTCCGCCAGTCCACGTGCTTTAGGGCGGCGGCGATTTCTTCCTCGGGAGGAATGGTTCCGGTGTTCTCCTGGAAATTCCACAGAATAGACAGAGGGGCAATGGTGATATCGAAGGCGCCATTTGATTTTTCCGACCAGGACAGGGCCGATTCGATCAGGAAGGCTGTCTCGTCAGAGACCTGGACAGGGGCGCCTTCACTGTGATTGATCTTCCACACATCGCTGCCCTCCCGGGTACGGCTGAGCAGCTCCTCATAATGCTCCATCATGGAGGAGCACTCCTCCAGCAGGCTTTCATCGGTGGTCTCATACAGCTGCACCGTGACAACCGTGTCAAAGTAAAAGCCTACGGTGGAGATGGGATCACTGACGGCGTCGCAGGAGATGCCGGGCAGAAGGGCAGCGGTGAGAGCCGACCCGATGAAGACAGAAAATTTTTTCATTTTGTACTCCTTTATGTATGTTTATGCGATACTCCGTATCCGAGTATATCATAGATTGTCTCACGAAGCAAAAGATCTTTTAGGTTCTTTTCAAAAAG
>CAZGRM010000303.1:0-3062 GCA_964528295.1 uncultured Lachnospiraceae bacterium | reverse complement strand
GGGCTGCCAGACAGGTGCAATGAATTTTCAAACACGCTCTAGCTCAGCGCCTCCGCCAGCGCGGCGAATTCCTTCAGCGTCAGCGTCTCTCCCCGCACATTTTCATTGAGTCCCAGCCTGCTCAAAGCCTCCAGGATCTGGTCCTTCTCCAGATGAAGCTCCGGGGAATTTTTCAGGCCGTTCACCAGCGTCTTCCTCCTCTGATTGAAGGAGGCCCGGATCAGGGCAAACATCAGCGCCTCATCCCGCACCCGCACCGGAGGCTCCCGGTAGCTTTTCAGCCGGATCACCGCGCTGCCCACATTGGGCCGGGGGATAAAGCAGTTGGGGGGCACATTGGCCGCGATGTAGGGCTCGGCGTAATACCGCACCGCCAGGGACAAGGCCCCGTAATCCTTGGTGCCGGGCCCCGCCTGCATCCGCTGGGCCACCTCCTTTTGCACCATCACCGTGATGCTCTCCACCGGAGCGTGACTCTCAAACAATCCCATAATAATCGGGGTGGTGATATAGTAGGGCAGATTGGCCACCACCTTGATGGGCCTGCCCCCATTTCGCTCCATGGCCAGCGCTCCGATATCGGTCTTCAGCACATCCTGGTTCAGCACCGTCACATTGTCATACTCCGCCAGTGTTTCCCGGAGAATGGGAATCAGGTTCCGGTCAATCTCCACCGCCACCACCTCCCGGGCCGCCTCCGCCAGATACTGGGTCATGGTGCCGATCCCCGGCCCGATCTCCAGCACAAAATCCTCCGGCCCGATCTCCGCCGCCTGAATAATTTTGTCCAGCACATGGCCGTCAATCAGAAAATTCTGGCCGAACTTCTTCTGAAAGTCAAAATGATGGCGCTGAATCACCTCAATGGTCTTTTGGGGATTCGATAATTTTTCCATAAAATAAAAACTCCTTCCAAAACTACCCTCCAAGCGGGCGCTAAAATTACCAGGCCGGCCCACTTTGAGCCTGCTTTACAAGCGCTCCGATCCCTCCGCCTCCCCGGCCCTCTTGATCTTTGGAAACAGGCGAAGCACGTTTTCATAGGTAGTCTCCTCCACCTCTTGGGGCGTCACGCCCTTGATCCGGGCGATTTCCTGTATCACCAGGGGCAGATAGAGGGAGGAATTTCGTTTGCCCCGGTTCGGAGCAGGGGCCAGGTAGGGGCAGTCCGTCTCCACCACGATCCGCTCCAGCGGCACCGCCTCCGCCACCTCCTTCATGACCCGGGCGTTTTTGAAGGTCACCACTCCGCCGATGCCGATGTGGTACCCCAGCTTCACATACTCTCTGGCCATCTGGGCCGAGGCGGAAAAGCAGTGGATCACGCCGCCTGTGGTCCCGGCATGCTCCGCCTTCATCATGTCAAAGGTATCCCGCGCCGCGTCCCGGCTGTGGATATTCACCGGAAGTCCCGTGTCCTTCGCCATCTGAAGCTGGGCCGCAAACCATTTTTTCTGGCATTCATGGCTCTCCTTGTCCCAGTAGTAATCCAGGCCGATCTCCCCCACCGCCACTGTCTTGGGCTTTCGGCAAAGCTCATACATCCAGTTCATCCGATCCTCATCGAGGCAGCCCACCTCGTCCGGGTGAATGCCCGCCGCCGCGTAGATGAAGGGATACCGCTCCGCCAGCTTCTGGCTGGCCTCCACGCCTCTCAGGCTGGCCCCCACATTGATAATTCCCCCGATCCCCGCCGGCTCCATGGCCGCCAGCAGCTCCTCCCGGTCCGAATCAAAGGCCTCGTCATCATAATGTGCGTGACTGTCAAATATCATACGTTCCTCTCCGTTCTTCCCACTATTCTTTCTCCGCCAAGCCCGCCGGAAAATTGCTCCGAGGGGAAGCAAACAGGCTTCCCCGTTCCCGGAAGAAATTTTCGGACGGGCTTTGAACTTTCCCTTTATTGTAACCTGTAACGGGCGGAATATCAATGATTTTTCACAGACGAAAAGAGGGCGGCTCTCCACTGCCGGATCGCCGCCCTCTTTGGGGATGAGTATTACTGTTGATAAGTTCCCTTATAATTGTGGAAGCTTTCCACATGATGAGGATTCTCTGTCCAGAGTGTTTCCGCCTCCTGGGCCCACGCTCCGGCGTAGCATTCGCATTTGTCGCAGAGATGGTCCACCTCCTCCGGTGACTGAAGGTCCGTAGATTTGGCCCCGCACTTGTGCACCATCTCCCGCAGCAGCTCCGGGTTTTCCAGCATGGGGCAGGGGCGCAGGTGGTTCTCATTGAAGGGCTGTCCCTCCCGGTAGGCCATAAACAGGGGCTGCCTGAGCGCGTCCAGCAGAGATACCTGATGAATGTTCGCGCCGGAATAGTGGATGAACACACAGGGCTCCACGTCCCCGTTGGCATTGATGTGGCAGTAGTTTCTGCCGCCCGCGATGCAGCCTCCCACAAACTCCCCGTCATTTTGGAAGTCCATGGCGAAGATTTCTCTGCCGCCCTCTCTGCCCCGGATCTCCCGGACTCTGTGATACATGTAGGTCCGCTGCTCTTTCGTGGGCAGCAGATCCACCGCCGCCTCATTTCCCACCGGCATATAGTGGAAATACCAGGTGTAGCGGCAGCCTTTTTCGATGATCATGTCCAGAAATTCGTCGGAGGTCACGGTCTCGATGTTTTTGCTGGTGTAGCAGATCGAGGTGCCGAAAATCAGGCCGTAGGATTTCATCAGATCCATGGCCCGCATCACCTTGTCGAAGCAGCCCTGGCCCCGGCGGGAATCATTGACCTCCTCATAGCCCTCCAGGCTGATGGAGAGAGAAAGATTTCCCACCCGCACCATCTCTTGGCACATTTCCTCGTCCACCAGGGTGCCGTTTGTGAAGGCGTGGAAGGCGCAGTCGGAATGCTTTTCGCAGAGCCGGATCAGGTCCTTTCTCCGCACCAGAGGCTCACCGCCCGTATACATATAAAAATAAATCCCCAGCTCCTTGCCCTGGGTGATGATGCTGTCCAGGTCCTCGTAGGACAGGTTCAGCTTGTGGCCGTACTCCGCCGCCCAGCAGCCGGTGCAGTGCATATTGCAGGCGCTGGTGGGGTCCAGCAGGATC
>CAZGRM010000302.1:0-3074 GCA_964528295.1 uncultured Lachnospiraceae bacterium | reverse complement strand
TTTAAATGGTGGAACCGACCTGCCAGGTCCGCAAAGCGGGCGTGGCCTTACCCGTACCGTTGCCCGGTTTTGGAAAGTTTTCTACCCGACACGGCGGCGTCCGAGTGAGCAGTAACCTTTTTAGCGGAACTGGACGGAAAAATGCAAAAAGTAGTTGAAATCCACCGCATCTTGTGTTAGACTACTTATGTTTGACGTAGGAGGTGTGGTTAGCTGTGAGAATTCTTTTGACGATTATTTTTATATTGGTATGTATTGCATTGACTGCGATTGTTCTGGCCCAGCAGGGAAAGGATGCCGGTCTTGGAGCGATCGGTGGGATCGGAGATACCTACTGGAGTAAAAATAAATCACGTTCCATGGAAGGAAAGCTGGTTAAATTCACAAAGATTCTGGCCGTGCTGTTTATTGTGCTTGCGGTGATATTGAATCTGAATTTTTAAGCGGCAGTGAGTTTGGAAGAGACAGAGGACTGATGCGGTAGTGTATCGGTCCTCTTTACATTTGAGGGAGTATATGACAGAGAGAGAAGAACAATTTGAGCGGAGAAAAAAAGTAATCTATGATATGATACGCGACAAGCAGTATCAGCCCATGAAGATCAAGGAGATGGCGATCCTGCTGCAGGTGCCCCGGGAAAACCGCCAGGAGCTGAAGGAGGTGCTGGACGCCCTGATGGCCGAGGGAAGCATTGAGGTGACGGCCAAGGGAAAGTACCGGAAGGCCTCCGTGAAGGTCCTCCAGGGCCGTTTTATTGCCCATCCCAGAGGCTTTGGCTTCGTGGAGGTGGAGGGGAGGGAGGAGGATATCTTCATCCCCGAGGACCAGACCGGCGGAGCTCTCCACCAGGATCTGGTCCAGGTGACACTCTCCAGGACCTCCGAGGGGCGGCGCCAGGAGGGGACCGTGACCCGGATCCTGGAGCACGCCGTCAAGGAGCTGGTGGGGACCTACCAGCAGAGCCGGACCTACGGCTTCGTGATTCCGGACAACCAGAGGATCAACACCGATATTTTCGTGCCCCAGGAGCACAGTATGGGGGCGGTGGGAGGTCACAAGGTGGTGGTGTCCCTCACCTCCTACGGGGGAAAGGACCGGAAGCCGGAGGGCCGGGTGAAGGAGATCATCGGGCACATCAACGATCCGGGCACCGACATTCTGTCCCTGGTGTATCAGTATGAGATCCCTTTTCAGTTTTCGGAGCGGGTGCTGAACCAGGCGGAGCGGACGCCGGATACCGTCAGCGAGGCGGACCGGGCCGGGCGGCTGGATCTGCGGGATATTTTGATGGTCACCATCGACGGGGAGGACGCGAAGGATCTGGACGACGCGGTGTCCCTCTCCTTTGACGGGACCCATTACCATCTGGGGGTCCATATCGCGGATGTGACCAATTACGTCCAGGAAAAGAGCGCCCTGGACCGGGAGGCTCTGAACCGGGGGACCAGCGTGTATCTGGCGGACCGGGTGATTCCCATGCTGCCCCACCGGCTCTCCAACGGCATCTGTTCCCTGAACGCGGGGGAGGACCGGCTGGCCCTGAGCTGTCTGATGGAGATCGACGGGAAGGGGAATGTGGTGAGCCACGAGATCGCCGAGTCGGTGATCCGGGTGGACCGGAGAATGTCCTACACCCAGGTGAAGCGGATCCTGGAGGATGGGGATGAGGAATTGCGCCGGGACTGCGGGGAGCTGACGCCCATGTTTGAGCGGATGGCGGAGCTGTCCGCGCTTTTGAGGGAAAAGAGAAGGAAGCGGGGGAGCATCGATTTTGACTTCCCTGAGGCCAAGGTAGTGCTGGATGAGGAGGGAGTCCCCCAGGAGATCCGGGCCTACGAGGCCAATGTGGCCACCCGCCTCATCGAGGATTTTATGCTGGCGGCCAACGAGACGGTGGCGGAGCACTTTTTCTGGCAGGAAATCCCCTTCCTCTACCGGACCCATGAGTCCCCGGACCCGGAGAAAATACAGAAGCTGACCGCATTCATCTCCAACTTCGGCTACGGAATGAAGGGAATTTCCGACGAGATCCATCCCAAGGAGCTGCAAAAGCTGCTGGCCCGGATCGCGGGCACGCCGGAGGAGTCCATGATCAGCCGGATGACCCTGCGCTCCATGAGGCAGGCCGTCTATTCCACCCAGTCCGCGGGGCACTTCGGGCTGGCGGCCAAGCATTACTGCCATTTCACCTCGCCCATCCGCCGTTACCCGGATTTGCAGATTCACCGGATCATCAAGGAGGTCCTGCGGGGAAGGATGAGCCAGGAGAGGCTGGAGCATTATTCGGAGCTTCTGCCTGAGGTGGCGGAGCACTGCAGCCGGACAGAGCGCCGCGCCGACGAGGCGGAGCGGGAGACGGTGAAGCTGAAAAAAGCGGAATATATGGGGAAACTGATCGGTGAGGAGTACGACGCGGTGATCTCCGGCCTTACCAGCTACGGCATCTACGCGGAGCTGCCCAACACCGTGGAGGGGCTGATCCACGTAAGCCGGATGTACGATGACCGGTATTATTACAGAGAGGAGACCTTCGAGATGTACGGCATCGACACGGGCCGGGTGTTCCGGCTGGGAGACACCATCCGGATCCGGGTGGCGGGAGCGGACAAGGAGGCCAGGACCGTGGACTTTGAGCTGGCGGACTGACGTTTAGTGATTTGTGGGAGGATAGAAGATGGGAGAGTCAATCAAGCTGGTGGCGAACAACAAAAAAGCGTACCACGACTATTTTATAGAGGACACCTACGAGGCGGGAATCGCGCTGCACGGGACGGAGGTAAAATCCCTGCGCATGGGAAAGTGCAGCATCAAGGAATCCTTCATCCGCATTGAGAAGGGGGAGGTCTTTATCTACGGGATGCACATCAGTCCCTACGAAAAGGGGAACATTTTCAACAAGGACCCTCTGCGGGTGAAAAAGCTGCTGCTCCACAAGGGCGAAATCAATAAAATGCTGGGCAAAATCGCGGAGAAGGGCTACACCCTGGTGCCGCTGCGGGTCTACTTCAAGGGCAGCCTGGCCAAGGTGGAGGTGGGCCTGGCCAAGGGCAAAAAGCTCTACGACAAGCGCCAGG
>CAZGRM010000301.1:0-3092 GCA_964528295.1 uncultured Lachnospiraceae bacterium | reverse complement strand
CTTGAAGCTGTGGGAGGGGCTGGGCTATTACAACCGGGCGCGGAATATGCGGCGGGCGGCGGTGATCGCCGTGGAGCGGTACAACGGTGAGCTGCCCTCCCGGTATGAGGAGCTTTTGGCCCTTCCCGGTATCGGCAGCTACACGGCGGGAGCCATCGCCTCCATCGCCTACGGACAGGCCGTCCCGGCGGTGGACGGCAATGTGCTGCGGGTGCTGAGCCGGGTCCTGGCCTGCGGGGAGGATATCGGAAAGCAGTCGGTGAAAAAAAGCTTTGAGGCGGCCCTTCTCCAGGTGATGCCAAAGGAGGAGCCGGGGAAGTACAATCAGGCTTTGATGGAGCTGGGGGCCACGGTCTGTCTGCCAAACGGGGCGCCGGACTGTGAGCGCTGCCCGGTGAGTCGGCTCTGCCTGGCCAGGGAGCGGGGCAGGCAGATGGAATTTCCGGTGAAGGCGGCAAAGAAGGCCAGGAGGATCGAGGAGCGGACGGTGCTGGTGATCCGGGACAGCCAGCGGGCAGCCCTGAGGCGGCGGCCGGAGAGCGGGCTGCTGGCGGGGCTTTATGAGCTGCCAAGCTTCGAGGGCCGCCTGGGCCGGGAGGAGGTGCTGGACCTGGTGAAGGCCCGGGGCTTCTCCCCCATCCGCATTATGCCTCTGGAGGAGGCCAAGCACGTTTTCAGCCATGTGGAGTGGAGGATGACGGGGTACCTGGTGCTGGTGGAGGAGCTGGAGCGGGAGCGCGGCGGGGACATGCTTTTCATCGAGACAGACCGGACCCAGCGGGAGTATCCGGTGCCCGCGGCCTTCGCGGCTTACGCCAAATATCTCAGCCTCCGGCTGGGGCAGGAGCGGTTTGAGGAGCCGTAAAAGTTTTTGATTGCGGACAGGGCTGTTTCAGGTTATAATGAAAAAAATAGTTTCAAAAGCCGAGATAAAAAGGAGTTTCGATATGAAGATTTTGACAGTGGCAATTCCCTGCTACAATTCGGAGGCCTACATGGAAAAATGTATCCGTTCGATTTTGCCGGTGGGGGATGAGGTGGAGATTCTGATCGTGGACGACGGCTCCACCAAGGACAGGACGCCCCAGATCGCCGACCGCTACGCGGCCCAGTATCCGGGAATCGTCCGGGCGGTGCACCAGGAAAACGGCGGCCACGGGGAGGCGGTGAACGCCGGGCTGCGCAATGCCTCCGGCCTGTATTACAAGGTGGTGGACAGCGACGACTGGGTAAATACCAAATCTCTGAGCCGCGTCGTAAAGCGGATGAGGAAGCTGGAGGAGGAGGGAGGCGTGGACCTTTTCCTGGCCAACTTCATCTACGACAAGGCGGGGGCCAGACACAAGAAGCTGATGCGTTTCCGCAATGTCTTTCCCAGAGATGAGGTGTTTGGCTGGGAGAAGATGCATCATATGCGCCAGACTCAGTACATCCTGATGCACAATATTTTTTACCGCACCCGGATGCTGAGGGAATGCGGACTGGAGCTGCCGAAGCACACCTTCTATGTGGATAACATCTTTGCCTTCCAGCCCCTGGCCTATGTGAACCGGATTTATTACATGGATGAGAATCTTTATCACTATTTCATCGGCCGGGATGACCAGTCGGTGAATGAGAAGGTGATGATCGGCCGGATTGACCAGCAGATCCGGGTAAATAAGATCATGATTGACGTGATTGCGAATCAGGATTTCACCGGAAAGGATCCCCATGTGAAAAAATATATGACCATCTATCTCACAAAGATTATGCTGGTCACCTCCATGATGCTGATCCTGGACGGATCTCAGGAGGCGATGGCGAAGAAGAAGGATGTCTGGGACTACCTGAGGGAGCAGGACGAGGCGCTGTACCGAAAAATACACCGGGGCTTTGTGGGCGTGGCCATGAATCTGCCGGGGAAAGCGGGGCGGAAGCTGACCATAGCCGGCTATCGGGTCGCCCGGAAATTTGTGGGATTTAATTAAAAAGAGAAGGCTGCCATACCGTGGGGATTGGCAGCCTTTTTCCTTTGGGGAGCTATTTGGTGAGGATCACAGACAGTCTTTGGGGCAGCGCCTCGATGGTGATGGAATCAAAAAAACCGAAAATTTCTCCGTCCGTGTGGACGCAGAGAGGGGCCGCCGCCTGAAGGCGGGCCTTTTGGAAGGGGAGGATGTGAATTCCCCTCTTTCCCACGTGTCCCCCGGAGAAGGCCAGGGGCAGGATCGAAAGGACCCGGCCTCTGGTCAGGCTGTCGGCCAGGCAGAGCTGGAAGTTTTCCGCCTGGGGCGAGGCCATCGGCGCGAACTGAAAGCCGCCGCCCTCGTACCGCATATTCATGGAGGCGGCAAAGAAGACGCGGTCAAAGGAGCGCTCCTCCCCGTTATCCAGAGTGAGGGTGAGGGGGCAGACCTTCATGGTGACCAGCAGGCGCAGGGCGGTCGCCAGATAGACCAGCTTTCCGGCATGAAACCAGTTCAGCAGATTTTTCAGGCGGGAGCTGCCGACTCCGTTGCAGACGTCCGCGTCAAAGCCGATGCCGGAGCTGACCGCAAAGATGTGGGAACGGTCCCCGGCCCGGACCGCTCCCAGCTTCAGCTTTGCGACGGATCTTGGGTGCAGGATGGCCTCCAGGGCTTTTTTGGGCTCCCGCTCCAGGGAGAGGCCCCGCACAAAGTCGTTCCCCGAGCCGGTGGGGATACAGCCTAGCGTCAGGTGCTCCCAGCAGGTCAGGCCATTCAGAAATTCATTGATGGTACCGTCCCCTCCCAGGATCACCGCGGTGCAGGGGGCGCTTAGCTTTGAAAGAGCTCCCGCGACGATTCCCGCCTCCCCGGGGCTGCGGAGAAGACAGGATCGGAAGGGAACGCGCTGTCTCTCCAGCTCCTTTTTCACAAGCTTCCATACCTTCCTCCCCCTTCCGCAGCCGGAGGAAGGATTCACAATAAAATAATACATAGCTGTCCTCCCGGATTGTTCTGACAAAATTTTAGCAGTTTTTTGCTTTTTCCACAAGAGGAACCGGAAGTTTTGCGGGCGGAGTGTGTTGTCTTTGTTACTGTTCAGACAGTACCTGAGCACTTAGCTGCTCAGGTACGTAAGAACGT
>CAZGRM010000300.1:0-3148 GCA_964528295.1 uncultured Lachnospiraceae bacterium | reverse complement strand
GGGTGATGCTGTGCCTGCCCCCCATGCTGATTTTGGACGAGGCAACCTCCTCCATCGATACGAGAACGGAGATCCGGATCCAGAAGGCCTTCCACACCATGATGCGGGGCCGCACCAGCTTCATCGTGGCCCACCGCCTCTCCACCATCCGCAATGCCGACGTGATCCTGGTGATGCGGGACGGCGACATCGTGGAGCAGGGCACCCATAAGGAGCTCCTGGAGAAAAATGGCTTCTACGCCGAGATCTACAACAGCCAGTTCGTGAACGTGCAGGCAGGGAAATTATTCTCACAGCATGTATCTTAGTTGTGGCCATTCTGGAATATGTACAGCATAAGAAATAGCCGTCCTGTTCTTGGCGGAGCTGACGGCTATGACTTTTACTAATCTATTTCGCCGGGTCGGGTGACTGACACTCACCCTCCGGCTGTCTTGTTAAGTATATTATAGTCATCCGTAAAGTGTTTGTCAACCATGTTTTTCGCTTTTCTTATTCCGATACTCCGAGGGCGTACACCCTGTGATCCGGCGGAAGGTTTTGGTGAAGTAGCTGGGGCTTTCGAAGCCGCAGTGGCTGCTCACCTCCAGCACGGACAGCTCCTCTTCCCGCAGCAGGATGCAGGCTCTGGCGATCCGGTAGTGGATCAGGTACTGGATGGGGGACATGCGCACCACCTTTTTGAAGCAGCGCAGACACTCCCGCTCGCAGAGGCTGGTGACCTGGGAGAGCTGGGCCAGGGTGACGGGCTGGGCGTAATGCTCCTGGAGATAGAGGAGCATCTGCTTGATCCGGTCATTGTCCATCCTGTTGCCGGCGGAGGTATCCTTCTCAGGCCCCTCGCTGTAGCAGAACAGGTCAAAGAGAATCTCCGAGAGCAGCGCTCTCACCTGAAATTCATAGCCCTCCGGCTGGTTCTTGTACAGCCGGTGGGCTTTTTTCAGCTTCTCCAGAATCTCCGCCTGCCAGGGAACGGCGCTTCGGAGCACTGTGACCTGGGAAGCCTCCGGGGAGGAGAGGGGGCGGATGTATTTCTTCCAGAATACACTGTCCTTATCCCCGTAGACCAGCCTCCCGTGGAACAAAATGTCCGCCTTCTGGCAGGCGCCGCCGGGGGTGAGCTGGGCGCTGTGGAGGGTGCCGGAATTGAGAAAGATGCCGTCACCCGCCTCCAGGGTAAACTGTCCCTGGGGCGTATGATACAGCGCTTTTCCCCGGTAGAGCACGGAGAGCTCATACTCCTCATGCCAGTGCCAGGGCACCAGATCCAGCTGGGGTGAGAAGTAGAGGGCGCAGGGAAATTCCCGGGTGCCGTGCTGCTTGATCTCTCTTCCGTCGGCGGCGATGATGCCGGAATAGGGCTTTGGCATAGCGTTCCTCCTGTCGTGCCGTGATGTCGTTTTTGTTATAGTATACAGCCGTTTTGTTATAGAAACAAGAAGGAAAAAGCGATATAGTTACAAAAAATTGAAGCAGTGAGGGAAGCCTGAAGCCACTGCTTCCGGAACCTGGGGAGGAAAAAGTATGACAAGGGATATGACAAAAGGAAATCCGCTGCGGCTGATTATCGGATTTGCGGTTCCCATGTTTCTGGGAATGCTGTTTCAGCAGTTTTACAGTATGGTGGATACCATCATTGTAGGAAAATTTCTGGGCGTGGAGCCCCTGGCAGGCGTGGGAGCCACCAGCTCCCTGTATTTTATGGTGATCGGCTTCTGCACCGGCATCTGCAATGGCTTTGCCGTTCCGGTGGCCCAGATGTACGGGGCGAAGCGGGAGACGGAGCTGCGCAAATACGTGGCCAACAGCGTTTGGCTGTGCCTCTTCTTTTCAGTGGCGCTGACTCTGGCGGTGGTGGCCCTGTGCCGTCCCATCCTCGGGCTGATGAATACGCCGGACGACATTTTTGATTACGCCTATCTGTATATTGTGATCATTTTCTGGGGCATACCCTGCACCATCCTCTACAATATCCTGGCGGCCATCATCCGGTCCCTGGGAGACAGCAGGACGCCGGTGGTATTTCTGGCTCTGTCCTCCGCGGTCAACATTGTGCTGGATCTGGTATTCATTCTGGCCTGCCATATGGGGGTGGAGGGGCCGGCACTGGCCACCGTGCTCTCACAGGGCGCCTCCGGGGCCGTCTGCCTTCTGTATGTGAGGAGAAAATATGAGATCCTCCGAATCTCCCGGGAAGAGTGGAAGCCGAGACGATATTTCATTCAGACACTCTGCTACATCGGCCTCCCCATGGGCCTTCAGTATTCCGTCACGGCCATCGGCTCGCTGATCGTCCAGTCGGCCATCAACAGTTTTGGCTCCATGGCCGTGGCCGGAGTGACCGCCGCCCAGAAGATCAATACCTTTGTCAGCTGCCCTGTGGAGTCCATCGGAGCCACCATGTCCTCCTACAGCGGACAGAACATCGGAGCCGGCCGGCTGGACCGGGTGAGCAAGGGCCTGAAGGACGCCTCCCTGTGCGGCTTTGCGGTGTCGGCGGTGCTGCTGGCATTTGTGGTGCTGACGGGAAAGCGGCTCTCCCTGATTTTCCTTGACACCGCGGATCAGGAGGTGCTTCGATACTCCTACCAGTTTTTGGTGACCACGGCGTCCGGCTACTGCCTTCTGACCCTGGTAAACGCGGTGCGTTTCACGATCCAGGGCATGGGCTTCTCCGTGCTGGCCATCACCTCTGGCGCACTGGAGATGGTCGCCAGAGGTCTGGCGGGCCTGGTGCTGGTGCCGATGATCGGCTTCACCGGCATCTGCTTCTCCCACGTGCTGGCCTGGATCTTCGCGGACTGCTTCCTGATCCCCGCCTTCTTCCACTGTCGGAGAAAGCTGCTGAAAATATATGAGGCCGACCGGGCCTACCGGGAAGCCAAGCCGGCCCATGAACTGAGAACGGTGAAGGCATAAACAAAAATCCCGCCGCCGGGGGGACACGGCGGTCCCATCTTCTTTCCAGGATGTAAGAAGGATTGAGGGTGGGGAAAAATAGCATACGCAAATGTAAGGAGCTGCCGCTCCTGCTGACAAGGAATCTTTCTCGATCAGCAGGGCGGCAGTTTTAATTGGAAGGTTTTTGTCAGGCAGGGTTGTTTCATGAATGATTTTTAAAAGTATAGGAAGATCAGATTTTATCGAG
>CAZGRM010000299.1:0-3185 GCA_964528295.1 uncultured Lachnospiraceae bacterium | reverse complement strand
ATGATTCAAATCCGTTTGTATGCGGCATGGGAAAAGATAACTTGTTTGCTCAAGGCGAGCTTTAATCCTTCACAGCATTTCAATCAGTCCTTTTCACCCAATTTATTTTGTGTTATACTTTGTTACAGTTTTTTCCTTCTATAAAATCAATAAAAAAGGCTCTGGAGGATTCTATGGAAAAGCATATTATTGTGGTGGGAGCGGGAGCGGCCGGATTGACGGCGGCGGTCTTCGCGGCCCGGGGCGGAGCGAATGTGACGGTGCTGGAGGGTATGGATCGTCCCGGAAAAAAGCTTCTGATGACGGGAAACGGCCGCTGCAACTTGACCAATATGGCCCCTGACCTTCCCGGCGGCTATCGCGGCGGAGGCGGGGAGCTTGCGGCGTCCGTCATTCCGAGATTTGACGCCGCCTCGACGCGGGGCTTTTTTGAGGAGCTGGGGCTGCTGACAATGGAGAAAAACGGTTACGTCTATCCCCTCACCGGCCAGGCCTCCTCGGTGCTGGAGGCGCTGTTGGGCGAGCTTTCCCGGCTGAATGTGAAGCTGAAGCTTGGGGAAAAAATAGTCAAGGTTGAACGGCAGGCCAGCCAGGGCGGGGCTTCCGGCTCCTGGCTGGCCCGCACCTCCGCCTGGCAGTATCAGGCGGACTGCCTGATCCTCTGCTGCGGCTCCAAATGCTTTCCCGCCACCGGCTCCGACGGTAGCGGCTATGAACTGGCCAAGAGGCTGGGGCTCTCCGTAAAACCGGCGGCTCCGGCCCTGGCTCCCCTGATCTGCCAGGGCAGTTTTCTGCCAGCCCTGGCGGGAGTCCGCTGCCCGGCGGAAATAGCCCTGTACCCGGACGGGGAGAGGGACCGGTCCATCCCTTCCGAGCCGATCTGCCGGGAAACCGGGGAGCTTCAGTGGACCAAATACGGAATTTCCGGGATTGCCGTGTTTCAGCTGTCGCGTTTTGTTTCCACAGCGGAGCCGGGGCAAAAATTCCGGGTATCCATCGATTTTTTCCCCGGCTATGGGACGGATTTTCTCCTCCGCCTGCTGGCGAGGCGGGGCGGGGAGCTGGGCAAGACTCCGGTGCCGGTTCTGTTAAAAGGTCTCCTGAATGAAAAATTGATCCCGGTACTTTTGGCCCAGTCCAATATTTCACGGAAAAAACGATGTGACCAGCTTACGTCCCAGGACCTTTCCCGGCTGCTCCAGGCCTGCCGCCGGTTTCCTTTGAAGGTGACCGGCACAAAATCCTTCGACACCTGTCAGGTCTGCGCCGGAGGCGTGGACGCGGGACAGATCAATCCCGACACCATGGAGTGCAAGACGCTCCCCGGACTCTACCTGGCAGGAGAGCTTCTGGACGTGGACGGCCCCTGCGGCGGCTACAATCTCCAGTGGGCCTGGTCCAGCGGCTTCCTGGCCGGGACCTCCGCCGCATCCTAAACTCATTACGATTATATATTATATAGAAAGAATTCATCATGGAAAAAAAGACAACTGTAATCCGCATCAACGAGCTGAAGCTTCGCCCTGACCACACCGGGGAGGATCTGCGCCGGGAAATCGGGCGCGTCCTTCGGGTCAAACATCAAAATTTTCAATATGAAATCACGCGTCAGTCCATCGACGCCAGAAAAAAACCGGAAATCTATTTCGTCTACACGGTGGACGTGGAGATCGACCATCCGCAGTCGGTCATGAAAAAGATAAAAAACAGCAAAATATCTCTGCTGGAAAAGCAGGCCTACCAGTTTCCCTACGCCAAAACTCCCCCATCCCCCTCCGGCGCCGGAGAGGGACAGGAGGACCAAGCCCAGACCAGGTCCTGTCCCGATCCGCTGTCCCCGGTGGTGGTGGGCAGCGGCCCCGCGGGGCTTTTCTGCGCGCTGATGCTGGCCCGGGCGGGGCTGCGGCCCCTTGTGCTGGAGCGGGGCCAGCAGGTGGAAAAGCGGGTGGAGACTGTAAAACACTTTTGGGAAACGGGAGAGCTGAATCCCCAGTCCAACGTCCAGTTCGGTGAGGGCGGGGCGGGCACCTTTTCGGACGGAAAATTAAATACGCAGATCAAGGACCCCGGCGGAAAAATCCGTTTCGTCCTTCAGGAATTCGTAAAGGCGGGAGCCAATCCCGCCATCCTCTATCAGCAGAAGCCTCACATCGGCACCGATGTGCTGGTGGATGTGGTGACCCGCGTCCGCCGGGAGATCGAGGGACTGGGCGGAAAATTTTTATTTGACAGCTGTCTGACCAAAATACTGCCCGGGAAGACACCTGCCGGACGGTATCTGCTGGAGATCAACGGCGGCCAATCCCATCTGCCCGCCAATCAGCTGGTCCTTGCCCTGGGCCACAGCGCAAGAGACACCGTGTCCATGCTTTATGATATGGGGATGGAGATGGCGCCGAAGGCCTTTGCCGTGGGACTGCGGATCCAGCACCCCCAGTCCGTGATCAATGAAAAAATGTACGGCAAGGACTGCCCCTATGATCTGGGCGCCGCGCCCTATAAGCTTACCCACAGATGCGAAGACGGCCGGGGCGTCTATTCCTTCTGCATGTGTCCCGGAGGATACGTGGTGAACGCCTCCTCGGAGGAGGGGCGGCTGGCGGTGAACGGAATGAGCTACAGCGACCGCTCCGGAAGAAACGCCAACAGCGCCCTGGTGGTGACCGTCACCCCCGAGGATTACGGCGGCGGCTCCCCGCTGTCCGGGATGGAGTTTCAGAGAAGGCTGGAGGAGCGGGCATACCTCTGTGGCCAGGGGAAAATTCCCGTTCAGCGGTATGAGGACTATGGGAAAAATGTCCCATCCCACCAGGCGGGAAGTGTTGTGCCTCAGATGAGGGGCGGATACCATTTCACAAATCTCCGCCAGATCCTCCCGGAGACACTGAACCGGCCGATCCTGGAGGGAATGGAGGCCTTTGGGCGGCAGATTCCCGGGTTTGACGACGGGGACGCTATTTTGGCAGGGGTGGAGAGCAGAACCTCCTCTCCGGTGAAGCTCCAGCGGGACGGCGAGTGCCAGGCTCCGGGATTCGCGGGGATCTTCCCCTGCGGCGAGGGAGCCGGGTACGCCGGGGGGATCACCTCCGCGGCGGTGGACGGGATCCGGGTGGCGGAGGCGGTGTGCGGGAGCTTGTCTGAATAAAAATTTTTTTCCCGGACGCCATCCAGGCCACAGACCCGTC
>CAZGRM010000298.1:0-3196 GCA_964528295.1 uncultured Lachnospiraceae bacterium | reverse complement strand
AAATCAGCGGCGTGTCGCAGCGCCAGCAGTGCGGATAATCATGCTCAAACTTCGGCGCGTCGTACAGCTTGCCCTCCTTTTCCAGATCCTCCAGGATCGGCTTATCCGCCTTCTTTACAAAAAGGCCCGCATAGGGTGTTTCCTTTGTCATCTCACCCTTCCCGTCCACAAACTGAACGAAGGGCAGCTCATAATTCCGGCCGATCCGTCCGTCATCCTCACCGAAGGCCGGCGCGATGTGAACGATACCGGTACCATCGGACATGGTAACGTAGCTGTCGCAGGTGACAAAATGGGCCTTCTTATGCTGTTTGGCCGCCGCCTCCCCGGCGCAGGCAAACAGAGGCTCGTACTCCCGGTATTCCAGCTCCTGTCCCTTATAGGTCTCCAGCACCTCATAGGCGGGAAGCTCCTTCTCCTTGTCCGCCAGACGTCCAAGGACCGTATCCAGCAGCGCCTCCGCCATATAATAAGTATAACCGTCCGCCGCCTTCACCTTGCAGTAGGTTTCCTTCGGATTTACACAGAGGGCCAGGTTGGAGGGCAGCGTCCAGGGCGTGGTGGTCCATGCCAGGAAGTAGGCGTCCTCCCCCTTCGCCTTGAAGCGGACGATGGCGGAGCGCTCCTTCACCGTCTTATATCCCTGCGCCACCTCCTGGGAAGACAGGGGGGTGCCGCAGCGGGGGCAATAGGGAACCACCTTGAAGCCCTTGTACAGCAGCTTTTTATCCCAGATCTTTTTCAGCGCCCACCACTCTGACTCAATATAATCATCGTGATACGTCACGTAAGGATCATCCATATCCGCCCAGAAGCCAACCGTGCCGGAGAAATCCTCCCACATTCCCTTGTATTTCCAGACGCTCTCCTTACATTTATCAATAAAGGGAACCAGACCATACTCCTCGATCTGCTCCTTGCCGTCCAGTCCCAGAAGTCTCTCCACCTCCAGCTCCACCGGAAGCCCATGGGTATCCCATCCTGCTTTTCTCGGAACCATCTTTCCCTTCATGGTCTGATAGCGGGGAATCATATCCTTAATGACACGAGTCAGCACATGGCCGATGTGGGGCTTTCCATTTGCCGTGGGAGGCCCGTCATAAAAGGTGTAGGTCTCTCCCTCTTTCCGATTTTCCATACTCTTTTTAAAGATGTCATTTTCTTTCCAGAACTTTTCGACTGCTTTCTCTCGCTCCACAAAGTTCAGATTTGTAGATACTTTGTCGTACATAGCCTGCCTCCTCGTATTATTATACCGAACGGTAAACAATCATTCCACTGATCTCATTTCCGCCGCCCGGACCTTCCTTCTATTTTCAAGTATAGCCGGACATAGCGATGATATTATAGCTCACCCTTTCATTCTTTGTCAATTTGAGAAGGCCCGAAAATTGGCCAAAAATCCGCATTTCATGAATATTGACGATAAGTCAGAGCTTTTTTTCAGCTCTTTATACTTTTTTTATTATTCAGATTCCGGCTATATGATTGCTTTTTTTTGTTTTATCACTTATACTTATTACATTATTACCAAGAAGAAAGAGAGTGAAACACAATGGATCGACTTTTTAACATGGACAACCCCTTTTTCCGGGCGCTGGGAAGGCTGGCGGATCTGATGATTTTAAATATTTTATTTATCATCAGCTGCATCCCCATCTTCACCATCGGGGCCGCCCTCACCGGCATGTACTACGTGACGCTGAAGATGGCGGAGAACGAGGAGGGGTACATCTTCCGTTCCTACTGGAAATCCTTCCGGCAGAATTTTAAGCAGGCCACCATCATATGGTTGATTATGCTGTTTTTCGGGATCATTCTGCTGCTGGATCTTTTTATTTTGAAGGATGCTTCCGGCGCCCTGGTGAATCCCATGAGAATTATGATCACCGCCGTGGGAGTGCTGTACTTGATCACCATGATCTACGTATTCCCCACGCTGGCCCGGTTCTATAATTCCATCAAGCTCACCCTCAAAAATGCCTTCATCATGTCCATCGCCGACTTCCCCAGAACGATCCTGATGGTGGCGATCACCATCGGCTCCGTACTGGTCACCCTGATCAATTCCTACACCCTGTGGTACGGCATTCTGGTCTGGATCCTGGCAGGCTTTTCTCTGGTGGCTCTGGCAAACTCTTATTTTCTGAAAAAGATCTTCGCCAAGTATATGCCAAAGGAAGAAGAGGAGGAGAAGGACCCGGATAACTGGGTACTGGAGGAAAATGAAGAGCCCGTTTCCCTGGAGGAAAATGAGGCCCCGGCGGAGCTTCCCCAGCAGGAGGATCAAGAATAAAAAGAAAGCGCCTCAGATCGGCGCTCATCGGACAGGATTCGAAATGTTTTCAGGAAACGGCGTGGCTTTGGGCTATGCCGTTTCTTTCTCTTTCAGGGGCCTATATCTTCTCGTAAAAATGGCTATGTGTTTCCACATAGCCATCCGCACCCTCTTTTTTAGCGATCCGCCAGTTCTATTCTCACAATGGCCTTCTTCAAAGCCAGCTCAGCCCGGGACATATCGATTCTCGGGTCGTGGGCCTGGATGCGGCGCTGGGCACGCAGCTCAGCCTCCTTTGCCCGGTTCAGGTCAATCTCATCCGGCCATTCCGCCACTTCCGCCATCACGGTGATTTTATCCGGCAGTATTTCGATGAATCCGGCGTGAACCGCGGCCTCCTTGTTTTCACCCTCCTGGTGAATCGTCACGATTCCCGGCTCCAGAATCATCGTCATGGGAATATGCTTTTTATAAATTCCCACTTGGCCCTCCGTGGTGTTGAGCTCCAGCATGGATGCTTTCCCTGACCAGAAGACCCGGTCAGGCGTTATGATTTCCAAATCGAAATACTTGTCGTCTGCCATATTCTCACCACATATTCTTCCTCATTCCCCACCTCACGCTCCGGTGGGGAACCTGCTTCCGGCAATACGCCGCCCGCAGTATTTACAGATGCGGCCGGGCACAACCCTTTTTGGGACCGTGCCCGGCAAATGGATTTTTTTCTATCTTTGGTTCACTCGGGCCACCACGTCGTCGATGCTTCCCGCGTTCAGGAAATAGCTCTCCGGAATATCGTCATGCTTTCCTTCCAGAATCTCCCTAAAGCCCCGGATTGTCTCAGACAGAGGCACGTACCGTCCATCCACTCCGGTGAACTGCACGGCCACGAAGAAGGGCTGGGACAGGAAACGCTGT
>CAZGRM010000297.1:0-3199 GCA_964528295.1 uncultured Lachnospiraceae bacterium | reverse complement strand
CTCCTTGAAGCAGTCGCAGTTGTGCTGGATCGTCTCCTTCGTCATCATCTGGCGCATGTCGGACCGCCCGGAGGGATCGCCGATCATGCCGGTGCCGCCGCCGATCAGGGCGATGGGCTTGTTTCCGGCCATCTGGAGCCGTTTCATGAGACAGAGGGCCATGAAGTGTCCCACGTGGAGGCTGTCCGCCGTGGGGTCAAAGCCGATGTAGAAAACGGCCTTTCCATTGTTCACCAGATCCCGGATCTCCTGCTCGTCAGTGACCTGGGCGATCAATCCTCTGGCGATCAGTTCGTCATAGATTTGCATTGTTTTTGTCTCCTTTCAGTCTGGCAGGAGGGTATAAAAAAACTCCCGCCTTATTTTTCTTATAAGGACGAGAGTGTATTCCCGTGTTACCACCTTATTTTACAGACAGCTCACACTGCCTGCCTCACTGAGTACCCGCATACTCTGACACGAATAACGGATGTCACTCCGCCGCAGCCTACTGATCCCGCCCCCATCCGCCTCCGCGGTCTGGAGTCTTTCGTGTTCGGTGCGGAGCTCCGGGATGTATTCAACGACAGCTTCTCCGCGCGCCTCTCATCAACCGGCTGCTTTCTGTCCGTTTCACTGAAGTCTACTTCTTCCCTTCCACGCTTTTTTCCAGTATAGTGATTTCATTCCTGTTTGTCAAGGCCAAAAACGCGTTTGCGTATTTATTCCAAAATGCCAATTGACATCATATTTTATTCTCGATATAATAGGATGATTAATACTATAATAGAATAGAAATGAGGTTTTTCAATGGACAAAAGAAATGTTCAAGGCTCAGACAGCGCTCCCAGAGAAAACAAGATGGGGACCATGCCTATCCCGAAACTGCTGTTTGCCATGTCCCTGCCCATGATTATTTCCATGCTGGTGCAGGCTCTCTACAACGTGGTGGACAGTATCTTTGTATCCCAGATCAACGAAAACGCCCTGACCGCCGTATCTCTGGCATTCCCGGTCCAGAATTTATTGATCGCGGTGGCCTCCGGTACCGGCGTAGGCGTCAACGCTCTGCTCTCCCGCAGTCTCGGCGAGAAAAACTACGGCCAGGCAAACAAGGCTGCCAACAACAGCGTTTTGCTCACTTTTCTCAGTTATATGGTCTTCGCGCTGGTGGGGCTCTTCGGCTCCCGGGCTTTCTTTGCCACCCAAACCAGCGATCCCCAGATTATTGAGTACGGAACCCAGTACATGACAATCATCTGTGTCTTTTCCTTCGGTTCCTTCTTCCAGGTGAATATGGAGCGGCTGCTTCAATCCACCGGACTGACCTTTTACAATATGATTACCCAGGGAACCGGCGCGATCATCAATATCATTTTCGATCCGATCCTGATCTTCGGCTATCTCGGTTTCCCCAGGCTGGGAGTGGCCGGTGCCGCGGCAGCCACAGTATTCGGCCAGATCGTGGCCATGCTGCTGGGAATTTACTTCAACTTCCGAAAAAATCCCGAGATCAAGCTCTCCCTAAAGCAGATGCGGTTTGACGGAAGGACGGTGAAGGCTATTTATATCGTAGGTATTCCCTCGATCCTGATGATATCCATCGGATCGGTGATGACCTTCGGCATGAACAAGATTCTGCTGATGTTCTCCTCCACGGCGGCGGCGGTGTTCGGCGTGTACTTCAAGCTGCAAAGCTTCTTCTTCATGCCCACCTTCGGCCTGAACAACGGAATGGTGCCCATCGTGGCCTACAACTACGGAGCCAGAAACCGGCGGCGTATCCTCCAGACCATCCGGCTGAGCTGTATGACCGCCTTCTGCATGATGCTCATCGGCATCCTCGTCTTCAACCTGCTCCCGGATAAGCTGCTGATGCTGTTCAACGCCTCCGAGGACATGCTGGAGATCGGCTGCAACGCCCTGCGGATTATCAGCATCAGCTACCTTTTCGCCGGCTTCTGCATCGTGATGGGATCGGTGTTCCAGGCTCTGGGAAACGGCGTATACAGCCTGACCGTCTCCGTAGCCAGACAGCTCCTTGTGCTGCTTCCCGTCGCCTACGTCCTGGCCATGACCGCGGGACTCCACGCCGTGTGGTGGTCCTTCCCCATCGCGGAGCTGATCTCCATCAGCGTTTCTCTCCTGTTTATGCGGAGAATTTACAGACAAAAGTTAAAGCCGCTGTAATCGAAATGCCCCGGAAGTCTCCGGGGCATTTCTGTGCTGCCTATACAAATTTATTCTGTTCCGGGTCATACTCATAATTCACGGCCCGCAGCTTTGTCTCCAGCTCGCTTCTGTCCGCGCCCACACTGGCGCAGAGCTCGTCCAGCGTGGGGTAATTGTCCCGGAGCTGGGTGTTGACGTAGCTCAGCAGCATGATGGGATCCTGGGGTAAGCTCATGGGAAACCCTCCTTTCCAATCCCTCTCATTTTACCAAGTTTTTCCTTCTCCGTCCACTGTTTCAGCCGTTTCCTCTCCACATTTCAAACGGCCGCTCCTCAGAGCGGCCGCCATCTATCATCATCAGGCTTTTGGGCCGCCTGTTTTGGCCTTTTTCATCCGTCCACCACTTCTCCCTGAAGGCAGACCTCCGCTGTCAATTCGCCCTCCTTCACATGGAAGACAATGGTGTCATCCACCCCCACCTGACCTGAGAGGATCAGTCTGGCCGCCAGAGTCTCCACATTTTTCTGCAGGAACCGCTTCAGAGGCCGGGCGCCGTATACCGGATCATAGCCTCCCTCGATGATGTACGCCTTCGCGTCCTCCCCCAGCTCCAGGCTGATATCCTGGGCGGCCAGACGGCGATTCAGGTCCTTCATCATCAGATCAATGATGTTTCCGATATTGTCCTTGGTCAGGGGCTTGAAAAGGATGATCTCATCCAGTCGGTTCAGAAACTCCGGGCGGAAGCTCATGCGCAGCTGCTCCATCACCTGATCCTGGCACTCCGAACGAATACTGCCGTCCGCCTCTATGCCCTCCAGCAAAAACTGTGAGCCAATATTGGAAGTCATGATCAGAATGGTATTCTTGAAGTCCACGGTGCGTCCCTGGGAATCGGTGATCCGCCCGTCATCCAATACCTGCAGCAGCACATTGAACACATCGGGATGGGCCTTCTCCACCTCATCAAACAGCACCACCGAGTAGGGCTTTCTGCGCACCGCCTCGGTGAGCTGGCCTCCCTCCTCGTAGCCCACATATCCCGGA
>CAZGRM010000296.1:0-3210 GCA_964528295.1 uncultured Lachnospiraceae bacterium | reverse complement strand
TAGGAGCAAACTGGGGAGACGAAAGAAAGGGAAAAATAACAGATATGCTGGCAGAAAAAGCCGACATAGTAGTTCGCTTTCAGGGCGGAGCCAACGCAGGGCACACCATCGTAAACAATTATGGAAAATTCGCGCTGCACACACTTCCCTCCGGCGTATTTTATGACCACATCACCAACATCATCGGAAACGGCGTGGCGCTGAACATACCGGTGCTGTTTAACGAGGTAAAAAACATAGTAGACCGTGGCGTTCCGATGCCGAAGATCCTGGTATCCGACCGGGCCCAGATCGTGATGTCCTACCATATCCTGTTCGATCAGTGCGAGGAGGAGCGTCTGGGCGGAAAATCCTTCGGCTCCACCAAATCAGGAATCGCACCCTTCTACTCAGATAAATTTTCAAAAATCGGCTTCCAGGTCAGCGAGCTCTTCGACGAGGAATTGCTGAAAGAGAAGGTCCAGAGAATCTGCGATCTGAAAAATCCCATCCTGGAGCATCTGTATCACAAGCCGGTGCTGACACCGGAGGGACTGCTGGAGGAGCTTCACTCCTACCGGGAGATGGTGGCGCCCTTCGCGCGAGACACCTCCGCTTACCTTTACAATGCGTTAAAAGAAGGCAAAAATGTACTGCTGGAGGGGCAGCTGGGCTCCCTGAAGGATCCCGACCACGGCATCTATCCCATGGTGACCTCCTCCTCCACCCTGGCCGGCTACGGCGCCGTAGGCGCGGGCGTGCCGCCCTATGAGATCAAAAAAATCGTCACCGTCTGCAAAGCATATTCCAGCGCCGTAGGCGCGGGCGCCTTCGTCAGCGAGATCTTCGGGGAGGAAGCCAACGAGCTTCGGAACCGGGGCGGCGACGGCGGAGAGTTCGGAGCCACCACGGGCCGTCCCAGAAGAATGGGCTGGTTCGACTGCGTCGCTTCTAAGTACGGCTGCCGCCTCCAGGGCACTACGGATGTGGCTTTCACGGTCCTGGACGTGCTGGGCTACCTGGATGAGATCCCGGTGTGCGTAGGCTACGAGATTGACGGCGAAGTCACCACCGACTTCCCCGCCACCCACCTGCTGGAAAAGGCAAAGCCGGTGCTCAAAACACTTCCCGGCTGGAAATGCGACATCCGGGGCATCAAAAAGTACGAGGACCTTCCCGAAAACTGCCGCGGCTACATCGAGTTTGTAGAAAAAGAAATCGGCTTCCCCATCACCATGATCTCCAATGGCCCGGGAAGAGAGGACATTATTTACCGCTAAAATAAAATGAAAAGAAAAGATGCGGCAGCGGAATGTTCCGGAAAATCGGGACATACCGCTGCCGCCTTCAAATTTCTGAGCTTCGTCTACCTGCCCGTCAGCTCCTCCAGCTCCCGTTCCGCCTGCTCTTGACCGCGAAACACGAACCCCTTCATGCCAAAGGCCCGGGCCGCCTCGACATTGGGGGCGGTGTCGTCGAAGAAGACGGACTCCTCGGGCCGGATTTCCGGATGGCGGGTGATCAGGGACTGGAAAATTTCCCGGTCCGGCTTGATCTGACGCACCTCGTAGGAGAAGAGACCGCCGTCCATCAGGGGCAGGAAATCCAGGGCCTCCTGGGTGAGGTTCCGGGTGTGCTCCGAGTAGTTGGAAAGGTAGTAGACCCGGTAACCCCGGGTCTTCAGAGAGCGAATCCAGGACTTCGCGTAGTCCAGAGGAAAAATACAGTCCTGGGCGGTATCAAAGACCCGGACAATATCCTCCCGGTACTGGGGAGCCAGGGAAATAAAGAGCTCCAGAAGCTCCGGGATGGAGACGGCGCCCCGGTCCAGCTCCTTCCAGTAGGGCCCCTGGAACACGGCGTCAGCGATGGCCTCCTCCTTTTCCCTCTCAAATCCAAAGGTGTGGAGGTAAGATTTCCAGTCAAACCCTGCCAGCACGCCTCCGATGTCAAAGATAATATTTTTGATCATGGATTTTTCTCCTCCTTCTGATTCCTGTTGTCCAGCACCCGGGCCACCAGCATCATGCCGTAGATCAGGCAGGGAATAATGACAGTGCAGGCGATGGCGGCCATCAGCGCGTCCTTCGCGGCCGGACTGGCCGTCAGACCCAGCACCAGCGTGACTACATACATCCCGGCCAGGATCAGCGCCCCGGCCAACGCGAAAATTCGTTTTAATTTCTTCATAACACGTACCTCAATTCCTTGTGTCAGCTACAGGTTAATCATAGCATAAGAAAAAATACTGTCAAGTAACATTCCCATTAGAAAAAAGCTGATTTGTCCTCGCTTTTATGGTATGATAGAAAAAGTGTGGCGGATGAATATTTTGATCATAGAAATGGAGTGATAGTATGAAGTATGATGTGATAATTGTGGGGGCGGGTCCCGGGGGGATATTTTCGGCGTATGAGCTGACGGAGAAAAGGTCGGACCTGAAAATCGCCGTATTCGAGGCGGGAAATTCTCTGGAGAAGCGCCACTGTCCCATCGACGGGGAAAAGGTGAAATCCTGTATCAAATGTAAGACCTGCGCTATCATGAACGGCTTTGGTGGAGCGGGGGCGTTTTCGGACGGAAAATACAACATTACCAACGATTTCGGCGGCACCCTCTACGAGCATATCGGGAAAAAGGAAGCCATTGACCTGATGAAATACGTGGACGAGATCAATGTGCGGTACGGAGGCGAGGGCACCCGGATGTACTCCACGGCGGGCACCAAATTTAAAAAGCTCTGTATGCAGAACAAGCTGAAGCTATTGGACGCCTCGGTGCGCCATCTGGGAACCGACATCAATTACGTGGTGCTGGAAAATCTCTACGCCAGGCTGAAGGAAAAGGTGGACTTTTTCTTTTTGACTTCCGTGGAGCGCGTCGAGGCGCTGGAGGAGGGCTACCGGGTATATTACCGAGGAGGCCAGTATGCGGAGGGCCGCCAGTGTATCATCTCCGTAGGGCGCAGCGGCAGTAAATGGATGGAGTCTGTCTGCAAGGACCTGGACATTCCCACAAAGTCCAACCGGGTGGACCTGGGCGTGCGGGTGGAGCTTCCCGCGGTGATTTTCTCCCACCTGACCGATGAGCTTTACGAGAGCAAGATTGTGTACCGGACAGAAAAGTTTGAGGACAACGTCCGCACCTTCTGCATGAATCCCAAGGGAATCGTGGTAAATGAAAACACAAACGGCATCGTCACCGTCAACGGCCACAGCTATGAGGGGGAGG
>CAZGRM010000295.1:0-3219 GCA_964528295.1 uncultured Lachnospiraceae bacterium | reverse complement strand
CCCGGCAGACGGATCTCCACCGTCAGGCCTCCGCCCTCCCGGGCGGCGAACCGCAGCCCGTACCGCTCCCCAAACAGCAGCTCCAGCCGCTTGTTCACGTTGTTGGTCCCGTAGCCCATGGTCCGATCAAATTCCCGGATGTTCTCGTTCATGGCCCGGATCTCCTCCGGGCTCATGCCCTGGCCGTTGTCCTCCACCAGAAGCACAAGATCCTCCCCCTGCTCCCGGGCGCTGATCTCAATCACGCCCTTCCGGCCGTCCCGGATACGGATGCCGTGGTAGATGGAGTTTTCCACCAGGGGCTGCAATGTCAGCTTGGGGATCCGGGCGGTCAGATAGGAGCTGTCCACCCGAAGCCTCAGCTCAATGATATTGTCATACCGCATATTCTGGATGATCAGATAATTCTTCACATGGGAAAGCTCCGCCTCCAGGGAAATCACATCCTGGCCGCCGCTGAGGCAGATGCGGTAATACTGGGCCAGGGCCTTCACCATGTCCGATATCTTTCTGCTGCCGTCCATCACCGCCTGCCAGTGGATGCACTCCAGGGTATTATAGAGAAAATGGGGCTGAATCTGGGACTGGAGGGCGTTGAGCTGCACCTGGGTCATCTGCCGCTCCTCCTCCTTCACCTGGGCCATCAGCAGATCAATCTCATCCATCATCTGATTGAATCCCACCGCCAGCTTCCGGCTGTCACTGTCCATATCTATGGTATGGATTCTGGTCCTCAGATCTCCCTCCTTTACCTCGTTCATCTTGGCCAGCAGCTTGTTGATGGGCCGGTACAGGCTGCGCACCATTCTCCGGTCGATGGCCAGCACAAATACGGTCATCAGCAGCGTGACCGCGCACATGACCGCAACCATCCGTCCCACGTCCCCGTACAGCTCCTGGGCCGGTATCTCGTGGATCAGGTAATAATTCCAGTCCCCCACCTTCCGGAAGTTTACCTTTTTCCCGTCGCGCCAAAAGCTGCCGCTTCCGCCGGAAAGCTGATCCGCATAAGAAAGCCGCTCTTTAATCCTGTCCTTCTGGGCGGTGGATACGATGGTTCCGTCCTCGCTGACCAGATACATGCTGGCGCTGGCGACGCTGGTCTTCTCCTGGAGCTTCGACAGGATGCCGTCCGTCAGATTGATCACCACCAGACCGTTGCTGCTCACCATATTGGTCAGGGAGTAGACCGGGAAATAGATGGTGAGAGTGTATTCCCCATTTCCCATAAAGCAGTCCGAGAAGCTGATCCGCAGACTGCCCGAGGCATTGGCCGGCTCACTCTGGGCATAGTCCTCCCAGACGTTGGAGTCAAAGTTCACCGACTGGGCCGCAATATTGCCGCTGTACACGTAGCTGTCCAGCTTCTCGTTTGTAATCGCCAGAAAATTTATATTTTTCTGAATATTTTGGATATTTTGCAGGGTGGCGTACACACTGGCGTTGTACAGGCCGGCCTGCCGCGTACTGTCGGCCTTGCTGTAGTTCTGCACATTCTCATCCAGCACCAGGGACACCGCCAGAGCCTTATATTGGTCCAGATTCTCCGCGTAATCCTTCTCCATCACATCCAGGTGCTCCGAGGCATACTCGTCATCCCGCCGGGAGATCGCCCCCACGAAAAAGAAGAGGGAGATCCCGATGGTTATCGCCACCAAAAATAGTATCACGGTCACACTGACCAAAAACATCTTTTTCTCAAAATTCCAGACCTGCCGCCATTTTTCCCTAAAACCCATCCTTTTGCTCCCGCCTCAGCTAAATTCCTCGTCTTCTGTATATTAAGAGACGGATATGCCCCTTCTCGCGGCATATCCGTCTGTCACTGGAAAGCAAGCCCGGCGCCCTCAGGGCTTACCACAGCTTCCGCTTTGCTTCCTCACTGCTGGCGAAGGGTCCCGGTATGGCCGAAATGCCCCGGTGTCCTCCGAAATAGTCCTCATTGAAAAGAATCGCCGTCCCGTCCGGGTTCTCAAACCGCTGCTCCGGCTCAAAGGCGTATCCCAGGATATCACTGTTGATGATGCCCACCCGGAAATCCTCCAGCAGCTCAAACAGATCCGTATCCAGGAAGCAGCCCTCCTCCGTCTCCACCAGCTCCACCCGTGCGGGGCGGTCAAGGATCCGGTTTTCCTTCTCCTTTTTCCAGGCCTTCGCGCCGCCCAGGTAAGCGTTTCCATTCACCCAGACAGGCAGATGGGAGAAGTGATAGGAGGCCAGCTTATGCATATCCGCCGGCTTGTCCAGCTCAAAGCAGGCGATCCACTCCTCGTAGGTGGGGTACTCGTCAAACACGTGGGTGCCCACCTCCTGGTTGTCCGCCATCTTAAAGCCCATATCCTCCTTCTCCTCCGTGGCCTGAACCGGCCAGTTCTGAACGAAAATATTGTTGTAAATCCGGTCGTCCCCGTGGAGGATGGACATGAAGCCGGCCACCTCGGTGCGGTGACGGATATGGTAGGGGGTGTAGCGGGGCTGGTTGATACCGTTTACGATATTGTCGGTGCCGCCGCCCACCGCGGTGAAGGAGCCCAGGATCAGGTTGTGAACGCAGGCCACACCCTCCGTGGCCAGCCGCACGCCGGCCTTGGACAGCATGATATTGTTGTCAATCAGCGTGGGGCCATGGCCCACCTCGATGAAGATATCCTGGCTCATCATGGCTCCCTCCGCCATGGGAGTGCCCTCGGGGGCATGGTTGTCATGGAGCAGATTCTGGGAGATCCTGGTACCCTGGGCCTGCCAGTCGCACCAGATCCCCATGGTGGAGTGGTGGATGTGGTTCCGGCGCATCACCACGTCGATGGCGGCGTGAAGCTTGATGCCGGAGATCTCCGCTCCGCCCAGCTGCTGCATATTATTGATGTGATGGATGTGGTTGTCCTCGATGAGGCTGAAGACACAGCCCATCCGGCCCACGATACCGGTCTGCTCACAGTGATGGATGTGGCACCGCCTGACAATATGGCTGCCCACCTTCTCCTTCACCCAGCCGTGATACTGTCCCCGGCACACCGCGTCCCGCTCCATCTGGGTGGGGCTCTTCACATGCTTTCTGGTAAAGTAGTGGTCGTTCTCCTCGTCATAATATTTTCCCAGAGAAATGCCGCAGCACTTGCTGTTGCTGATCTCGCAGTCCTCGATGATCCAGCCCTTGCTCCAGTGGGTGCCGATCATGCCGTCCTGGTAGGCGGCGGGAGGCGCCCAGGTGGTGGCCGC
>CAZGRM010000294.1:0-3231 GCA_964528295.1 uncultured Lachnospiraceae bacterium | reverse complement strand
TGTCGGAATTCCTTTTTTATCTCAGAAATACTTTTCATCCTGTCCCTCACAATTTCATTCAGGCCGTCAGGAATCTCCCCTCGGCCTTGTGTTTACAGTAATCCCATATCTGAAAATGGCCAGATCCGGAATATGGCTCGTCCCACAATGTCCTCACGGGCCACGTTTCCCACACTGGGTTCCCGGCTGTCCGCACTATTGTTCCGATTATCTCCCAGCACAAAGTATTCGTCCTGCCCCAGAGTGATCGCAGAGGAGGCAAGCCCCGGATTCCGGATCGCCTCCACTCCAAAGGATTCACTGAGCTTTTTTCCATTAATGTAGATCGCCCCATCCTGGATCTGTACCGTCTCACCCGGAAGGCCGATAATCCGCTTGATGTAGTAGGTTCCTTCCTGATACTTAAAAGGAAATACCACTATGTCAAACCTCGCGGGATCCGAAAAACGGTAGCTGATCTTGTCAACGATAAGATTGTCCCCGTCATTCAGCGTGGGATACATGGAATCACCGTTTACTTCTGTCCGGTCTCCCACATAATGTACCACGAGATAAACTGCGCCAATAAGGAACAGCAGGTAAAAAATCCAGCTCAGCATTTCTTTCACTATATTTTTTTTCTTTTTTTCCTTCCGACGCAATTCAATCACCACCATTTATGCCGCAGCCAGGATCTGCGACCAGTTGTTTTAAACCGGTATCATTTACTTATGTTTCAGAATTCCTATATCAGACAAGGGCCAGATACGTACCCAGGCCCTTCCGGTAATGGTACTTCTCTTTACATTGCCCACCTTCTCCGATCGGCTGTCTGTGCTATTGTTCCGATTATCCCCCAGCACGAAATACTCATCATCACCCAGCGTGATCGGTTCGCTGGCCCGGCCCGGATTCTGAATGGTCTCAAGGCCGTAATCTTCCTCCAGAATTTCACCGTCAATATAAATATTGCCGTCTTTATCAATTTGAACCGTCTCTCCGGGAAGCCCTATAATCCGTTTAATGTAATGTTCATTCGGTGAGCCCTGGGGCGGAAATACGATAATGTCGAAACGCTGAGGATCCCCAAAGCGGTAAGAAAGCTTCTCAACAATGAGATTATCACCGTCATTGAGTGTGGGATTCATTGACCGTCCGTCCACCATCGTGCGCTGTCCCACAAAGGTAATAATCAGATATGTGAGAACAATCACAAACAGGATATAAAATATCCAGCTGAGAATTTCCTTTTTTATATCTTTTTCGTCTTCGTTTGCTTTAGCCTGCTTAGCCATGTTATCACCCTTTCTTTCGTTTTATGCAAAATCTTCCGGCGTCTCAAGCGTCACTCTGCCTAGTCGCCCGCTTCTGAAATCATCCAAAATCAAAGCCGCGGCCTTCTGATAATCAGGCAAATCTCCCTTCAGCCGGCAGCCTCTGGCAAATGCAATCTCCTCCATCAGCTTTGCCGCGGCGCCCGTCTCATCAATCCGATAACGTTCACTCAGCGCCGCCGGATATTCCCTGCGCATAAATTCAAGAATCCAGACAGCCAGATCCTCCGATTGAAGGATTTCGTCCCGGATAGATCCCACCACCGCCAGTTTCTGCCCTACTGCCTGATCCTCAAACCTGGGCCAGAGAATACCGGGTGTATCGAGGAGTTCTACACTTTTATTCAACCGGATCCACTGCTTTCCCTTTGTCACTCCGGGACGGTTTCCCGTCTTCGCGCATGCCTTTCCCGCAAAGGTATTGATGAAGGTGGATTTTCCTACGTTGGGAATTCCAACTACCATAGCCCGAACCGGACGGTTTAAAATCCCCCGCTTACGGTCCCGCTCAATTTTCTCTTTACAGGCCTCCTGTATGATATTCTGGATTTTTTTCATGTCGGCGCCGTTTCTTGCATTAATATTAGCCGTAAAGCAGCCTTTTTCCCTGAAATATTCCGCCCAGACCCCGTTTTTTTCCTCATCCGCAAGGTCAGCCTTATTCAAAAGAACAAGCCTTGCCTTATTTTTCCCCAGTTCGTCAATATCTGGATTTCTGCTGGACATGGGAATACGGGCGTCCGTCAGTTCGATCACCAGATCAATCCGCTTTATGTCCTCCTGCATCATACGCTTTGCCTTCGTCATATGACCAGGATACCATTGATAATTCATTCAATACCTCTCAATCACTCAGAAATCCGCGATGCTCCGCCGGCGAAATCACAAACCAGACTTTCCCTTCGATATCGTCCGCTTTCACCAGACCTACGTCCGCAAAACGGCTGTCCTCACTGTTGTTCCGGTTATCTCCAAGTACAAAGTACTCTTTATCACCGAGGGTAATTTCATCCGCCGCCATACCGGGAGTCGTAATCACAGGATAATTTTTCTGTTCCAGATAAACAGTTCCGTCAATATAAATCATCCCATCCTTTATCTGAATCGTTTCACCCGGCAGTCCGATCACACGCTTGATGCTGGAATGGGCCGTGGCGCTTCCGTTCGGCTTAAACGCTATCACATCTCCCCGATTCGGTGTATCAATCTGATATGCCAGAACATTAAGCAGCACCGTGTCGCCACCGGAAAGAGTTACATCCATGGACTGACCAATATTTGTCCTGCGCTGTCCAAAAAAGTAAACCACCACATACGCAAACAAAATCACCACCAGTATTTCGAATGTCCAAAGAAGGATATTACGGATTACGGATTTTTTCTTTTTATTTTCGGAAATCGGCTGCGCGAATTCCATATCCGGCTGACCTGCGCCAGCGGGCGCCCTTTTTCTCATTCCTGCCCCCTTATCCCTGCTCTGAGATATACAGCAGCAGATAGAACCTGTCTGTAACTGTACGCTTTATAACGCAAACAGGGAGAATACACACGATGTAATTCTCCCTGATCCACGTCTTATTTCACAAGCTCTTTTACTTTTGCTCTCTTTCCAACACGTCCTCTGAGATAGGTCAGTTTTGCACGTCTTACTTTACCGCGTCTGATTACTTCTACCTTCTCAACTGATGGAGAGTGAAGCGGCCAGGTCTTCTCAACACCCACACCGTTTGAGTTCTTACGAACTGTAAATGTAGCTCTGACACTGCCGCCCTGTTTTTTGATTACAATCCCTTCGAAAACCTGAATTCTTTCACGGTTTCCCTCTTTGATCTTACCGTACACCTTTACAGTGTCGCCTACATTGAACTGCGGTACCTCAGCCTTGAGCTGTTCAGCCTCAATGTTTTTAATAATATCG
>CAZGRM010000293.1:0-3278 GCA_964528295.1 uncultured Lachnospiraceae bacterium | reverse complement strand
GTCCAGCACAACGCATTTGGGCCGCATGGCCAGCACACCGGCGATGGCCACCCGCTGCTTCTGACCGCCGGACAGCTTATTGGGGGAGTGAGAGCGGTACTCCCACATGCCGACGGCCTTCAGGCTCTCCTCCACCCGCTGCCAGATCTCCTGGCAGGGCACCCCCATATTTTCCGGTCCGAACCCCACATCCTCATCCACGATGGTGCCGATGATCTGATTATCGGGATTCTGAAACACCATCCCGGCGGTCTGACGGATCTCCCAGAGGCGGGACTCATCCTTCGTGTCCTTCCCGTCCACGTACAGCGTCCCCTCGGTGGGAAGGAGGATGGCGTTGATATGCTTTGCCAGCGTGGATTTTCCCGAACCGTTGTGTCCGAGAATCGCCACAAAATCCCCCTCCTTCACATCCAGGTCCACCCCGTCCACCGCCCGGACCGTGGCCTCCACATTGCCCTCCTCATTGTATCTGAAATACTCATACGACAGCTTTCTGCCCTTAATTATACCCATTCTTCCTCCAAACTAGCGGTGCGTCATAAAATACACTGTGAGTTCAAAAAGTATCAGAAAAACCACAATAGAGACCGCCCCGATCCGCACGGCTCTCCCCAGAGACCGGGCCCATCCTTCCAGCCTCACAAGCAGCCGCGCCGCCCGCCCGGAAAAATAACGCTCCAGCCTTCTCAGCATTTGAAACAGGAAGGGGCCAAACAGAATTATGAAAATCAAAGCCAGCAGGATGATCTCCGCGATCCCTACTCTCATACCAGTCTCCTGGTGGAGCTTCCCTCCACCAGCTCTCCCTCAAACACCAGCCGTCTCTCCACCTGCTTTTTCTTGATCAGGTCAAACATCAGCCGCATGGTGGCCTCCGCCATCTCTGTCCTGGGCTGGCGGATGGTGGTGATGGAGGGTTCATAGTAGGCGGCCAGGTCCAGCCCGTCAAAGCCCGCCACCGAGCAGTCCCGGGGCACCTGTCTTCCCGCGTCAAACAACGCCTTGCAGGCTCCCACCGCCAGGCTGTCGGAGATGGCGTACACACAGGTAAACTCCTGCCCTGACCGCAGCAGCTTTTCCCCCAGCGCGTACCCGTTCGCCATGGAGTAGGTGGGATGATCATTCTCCGACCAGATCACCAGCTCCTCCTCATAGGGAATCCCGTGGACCGCCAGCGCCCGCTTGTACCCGTTGAGACGCATCCGTCCGATACTGGCGTCATCCCGGCAGGCCATCAAAATCGCGATCTGCCTGTGACCGCAGCGGCACAGATAGTCCACCATGCGGAAGCTCTCCTTCTCATCGTCCACCGCCACGCAGGCATAGTCCCCGTCATGCTCCAGGGAGTCCACGGTACTGATCACAAAGGGTACGGTAAGCTGCTCCAGCTTTTCCTCCGTATGATAGCTCAAACCGCCCAGGAACACAATGCCCTTCAGCCTTTTTTCTTTTTCCAGCTGAATGGCCACATCGATCTCATCCTCAAACTCCTCCACGTGCTGCAGCACGAAGGAATATTTTTTCCTCTGTGTCTCTCTCTCGAAGATCTGAATCATCTCTGAAAAGAACGGATTGCTGATACCCTTAATCAGCACCGCTATGGTGTTGGAGTCGGAACGCTTCAGATTCCGGGCGCTGTTGTTGGGCACATAATTATACTTTTTGATGGTGTCCAACACCATCTGCTTTGTGGCCTCGTTGATATCAGGATGATTGTTGATCGCTCTCGAGACGGTACTGACACCCACCCCGCACAGCTTCGCCACCTCTTTAATCGTTATCTGCTCCATCCCATCTACCATTCCTCTCCTGACACGGGCGCGGCCTTTCCCCCGCGGCCCGCAACTGTGTCAAATTATATCAACTACTTGTGTAAAAATCAAGACGAATGCCCTTTTAAATGGCAAAAGGCCGGTGCGCGACGCCAAACCGCGCCACACCGGCCTCATCTTCTCTATCAGCGGCTCCTTCCATACACCTCTGTCAGCCGGCGTATTTTCCGGATCAGCTCCTCCGTAAACTCACCGGAGCCCATCCGCCACTGCCAGTTCTTTCCCAGGGTGGAGGGCTGGTTCATCCGGGCCTCCGCTCCCTTGCAGAGGTAATCCTGCATAGGAATGATGGCCGTGTCCGCCACGCTCCCCAGCGCCAGCCGGATAAAGGCCCAGACAATCTCCTCCCGGCTCTTCCCTTCCAGATCCAGGAAATCCCGGGCCAGCAGCCGGTCCTCGTCAGCCATCTCCTCATACCAGGCCGCCAGTGTCTGGTTGTCGTGGGTGCCTGTGTACACCACGCTGTTGGCCGTATAATTGTAGGGCATGTAATCCCCCGCCTCCCTGGAATCAAAGGCGAATTCCAGCACCTTCATTCCCGGATAGCCCGTATCCCGCACCAGCTTCACCACGGTATCCGTCACATATCCCAGATCCTCCGCGATGATGGGCACATCCCGGAAGTGCTCCTTCAGCGCCGTAAACAGCTTCATCCCCGGACCCTTCTGCCAGCAGCCATTGGCCGCCGTCCGGTCCCCGAAGGGAATGGTATAGTACTCGTCAAAGCCCCGGAAATGGTCCACCCGCACCACATCGTAGAGCCGGAAGCAGTGCTCCAGACGGCGGATCCACCATTCGTACCCGGTGCGCTCATGGTAATCCCAGTCATACAGGGGATTCCCCCAGAGCTGGCCGTCGGCGGAAAAGGCGTCCGGAGGACATCCCGCCACCTTCACCGGCTTCCTCTCCTCGTCAAACTGGAAGATCTCCGGAGAGGCCCAGCTGTCCGCCCCGTCAAAGGCCACATAGATGGGGATATCTCCGATGATCTTCACCCCCCGGTCATTGGCGTAAGCCTTCAGCCGCTTCCACTGCTTCGTAAATTCATATTGAAGGAAACGGTAAAACTCCATCTCCTCCCGGCACTTTTGGCGGTAATGGTCCAGGGCCTCGGGCCTTCTCAGCCGGATATCCTCATCCCACTGATCCCAGCTCTTCTCCCCGAAATACCTCTTCACCGCCATATACAGGCTGTAATCCTCCAGCCAGAACTCATTTTCCCGGCAAAAGCCGGCGTACTCCGTATCTCCGGCAAGCTCCGCCCGCTCAAAGGCCCGGCGCAGCACCGCAAACCGCGCCTGATAGAGCTTCGCATAGTCCACGCCGTCCCCATCCTGGCCGAAATCCAGTCCCTCATACTGGGAACGGTCCAAAAGTCCCTCCGCCGCCAGAGTGTCCAGATCGATAAAGTAGGGATTCCCCGCAAAGGCGGAAAAGGACTGA
>CAZGRM010000292.1:0-3289 GCA_964528295.1 uncultured Lachnospiraceae bacterium | reverse complement strand
CCAGCCTCCGCCCCAGGTCCAGTGGGCCTCGATGGGGTAGATCACCGCCGAGATCACCGCCGAATACACACAATAGGAAAGGAATCTGGTCCTCTCCGCCATGGCGCCGGAAACGATGGTGGCGGTGGTGGCGCAGAATACCAGGTTGAATACGAAATTGGACCAGTCAAAGTTCGCATAGTCCGTGAAAATGTCGAAGCCCGGCTTTCCGATCAGCCCTACCATGTCTTCTCCCAGAAACAGACCAAAGCCGATCAAAATAAACATCACGGTACCGATACAGAAGTCCATCAAATTCTTCATCAAAATATTGCCTGTGTTTTTCGCCCTGGTGAAACCAGCCTCCACCATGGCAAAACCGGCCTGCATCCAGAATACTAAAGCGGCACCGATCAAAAACCAGATGCCATATACTTCACCAGTTATAGCATTTAAGATTTCCTCAGTCATAATAGTTCCTCCTCATTCATACATTCCAAATCGATGCTTTTCCTGGCCGGGAAAAAAAGAAAAGGCGCTTAGATTTCTCTAAGCACCTTCGCTATGCACCACATTATAGCCACAGCTTTATAATTTGTCAACACTTTTTTTATAAAAAATTTAGCTTTCGGAAATCCGGTCCTCACTGGCCGCCCGGACACCGGAGCTCTCCCGGCCCGCCAGCAATGCCCGCACTTCTTTCACATTCGAGGCGATCTGCTCCTCTAGGGCTCCGTGCTCCAGGAGAAATTCACGGTTGCGGAAGCCCCAGCTCACCAGGATCACATCCATCCCCGCATTTTTTCCGGTCTCCAGATCCACGTCGGAATCCCCGATATATACGGCCCGGCTCCGGTCCACTCCCAGCTCCGCCAGAGCCTGATTCACAGTGTCGGGGGCGGGCTTTTTCCGGATACCCTCCCGCTCTCCGATGGCGATGCCGATCAGGCTGCCAAAGTAGACCTGACTCAGCTTTTTCACCGCAAAGTCCGCCTTATTGGACACAATAGCGGTGCGGATCCCTGCCTTCTTCAGGCTGTCCAGCAGAGAAATGATTCCGGGGTAGGGCTCTGTCTCGTCCATGCAGTGTATCCCATAGTACTGCCGGAAGTCCTCATATACCTGCTGGAATCTGGGATGCCGCTCCCCTCCGGGCAGGACACGGCAGATCAGCCTGCGGATCCCGTTTCCCACAAAGCTCTGTACCTGGTCACTGGTATACCGCCCCACGCCGTAGCGGCCCATGACGGCATTCACACTGCTGGTCAGATCCGCCAGCGTATCCAGCAGCGTGCCGTCCAAATCAAAGATCACCGCGTCATACTTCACACCCCAGGAGCAATCCTTGTCCAGTGCGTTCCCCTCGGGCTGTTCTGTTCTTCTCTTTATCGCTTCCATCTTCGTCTTCTCCGTTCTTATCTTCTCCACCTGTCCTTCCGATCCGGGCTACCCCAACCACTAGGAAATCTTTGCTCAATAAAATCAATAGCAATTCTGTACATTTCTTTTTCAATTTCAATGTTATTCACTTTATTTCCTCCAAAAAAATTCCTGCTTGTCAATTTATGTTTCGATTGTCCTTTCCGCGGAAATTACTCATTTCCATCTGTGACAGTATGAGAGATGTAAACGAAGATAGGCCCACGCTCCATTACCAAATTCCTTTTCCGTCACCAAGGAGTATTCCTTTTATATTTTCATCAATTTCAAAGTTACTTAAATTTTGCTGAATAAGTGGTTGAATTACTTCTCTACTTTCCCTTGTGTGCGGAAGTTCTGACGCAAGCCGATTTGCTTTATCTTCCCTCCCTGCTTTTAGATATAAGAAGCATAATGTTGCTCGTATAGTAGCTTTTTGTTTCTCATTGATTGATAAAGGTAATCCTTTTTCCATTAGTTCAATAGCTTCATCGGTACTTCCTTTTAATGCCAGCGTGCTTGCCAGTCCAAGAATCATTCCAGGCTTATTCGGATATATTAGTAACGCGTCTCTGTATGTTTTTTCGGCTAAATCATAATCTCCACATCGCTGATACGCGACCGCCTTTTTATGGATACTAAATCGCGTTTCTTCAGCCCGTATTGTATCCATGCCAATAAGTAAATCTATACTTGTTTCAAATATATTGGCTAATGCCGGCAAAAAAGTAATATCCGGATAGGATTCACCCCGTTCCCATTTTGAAACACTTTGTGATGTAATTCCTAAATATTCAGCAACCTCTTCTTGTGTTAAATTCTTCAGCAATCGATACTTTTTTAAATTTTCTGATAAGTAAAACATATTGCCCTCCTAATAATTTATTCTAGTGAAATTGTATCATCGAAACATTTTTCGTTCAATGACGTGTTGGTTGTCTTTTTTGCAACTATTTACCAGTTTTGTTTGTGTGATGAACAGAAGAAAAAGGACAAGTTCTCTCACCCTGGAACAATATAGTTTCTTTTTATCTGTCCATATCATTTTATATCACCATAAGTAATTCTGCAAAAAGTCAGTATTTGCGGTGATTTTCACAGTTCAAACCTTTTTGATACCCAAAAACAAATACTATTTTTTATCCTGTCACAGTATAGTCCGCGGACAAATGAGAGTATTATTTCAACGCCATGCCGCACTCCAGCCATTCCCGGAATTCCTCCGCCGCAATCAGTACTCCCCCCGTCACCATAGCCAGCAGAAACCACAAAAAGCAGGTCGCCGCGGCCGGAGCCGCAAAAAACCGGATCCCGAATACCAGAAAAATAAAAATCAGCTCAATAAGTCCCAGCGCCCCACAGAGCAGCTTCCCCTGCCAGGTCAGCTCCAAAAAACGATTCTGCTCTGCCGCCGGACTCTTCCTTTCTGAGTACTGATTTGCCCTGCTCCTATTGCCCGTAAGGACCTTTTGAGCGCTCTCTGTGCCTCCCGCCCTTTCCATTCTCACCGTATTTCCGTCCCCGCTCCATACTCCTACGCTTCTGCCCATATTATTCCTCTTTTCTCATCCGCTCTTTTCGAATGTATGTTCTTCGAACTTTTGTTCTGTATTCTATCACAAGAACATATGTTTTGCAATACTTTTTTCATTTTTACGTCATTTTTTTCCTGCCACGCTCTGTGGAGAATGGATGAAAAGGCGGCAGTCCGCTTTTGAGGGCTTTTTTGTGAGGGGAGCAGAGAAGTAAAAGCTGTTAGCCAAATATTGGCCGGCACGAAAAAAAGCACTCCGGTTATCCAGAATGCTTTTTTCTTTCCCTTTTTCAGGGACTTTCCACGTGCGTTAGAGGATTCGAACCCCCGACCTTTTGGTCCGTAGCCAAACGCTCT
>CAZGRM010000291.1:554-3302 GCA_964528295.1 uncultured Lachnospiraceae bacterium | reverse complement strand
TGTATCTACCTGAAGTTCATGTCAGACTGCCGTGGTTTTCGGACGGTCTGCCCTTCGGCATCCTTTCTTATCGCGGATCTTCGTCTTCATGAATTAAGTCGTAGGCCTTCACCGCCACCTGGGGCAGCAGGTCATAGGCCACCATCAGATCTCCGTTTTTCATGGCCAGGGTCCGCTCTGTCACGGGAATGTAGGTCAGGTCGGAATCCTCTGATTTTCTGGGGGCGCAGGTGAGGAGCAGCTCCCAGGCCGCCTTTTTCTCCCCCGCCTCCGGGGATTCTTTTTTCCATGCCTTCCAGCGGCCGCGAAATTCCATCACCACTCCCACGCTTCCCACCAGGCCGCAGAAGACCGCCGCCAGACCCGCCAGCCGCAGCGCCCCGTCCTGTCTCCAAAAGAGACAGCACATCACCGCACCGAAGAGCAGCACAGCTAAGAAGCCGGCCAGCTTCGGCAGGACGCTGCGCCGGAAATCGGCGCTTTTTTCCCGGTACTCCTGGGTACAGGCGGAGCACACACCGTAGTTCTGAAATTTTCCCAGAGCCTGCACTCTCCGCTCTCCGGTCAGATCCCGGATGTGAAGGGTCTGCACCTCCAGGACCCGGAATTGATGCTCCGCCGGTTTTCCGCATTTTAAACATTTTCCCATGATAGTCTCCCCTGTGTGGGAGGAGAAGCGCTCCTCCGCCTCCTCCTTTAATCAGAAACAGGGGCACCCAAAGGGGCGCCCCGATCCCTATGTATCAATTTACAGCATTCCGCCCATCAGGGACAGCATCAGGCTGCCCAGCAGCAGAATAATGGCACCTCCAAGACGGGAGGAAATCTGTGCGAAGGGCATCAGCTCCATGCGGTCAGCCGCTGACAGCACAGCCACGTCTCCCGTACCGCCCATGTTGGACATGCACAGTCCAGCGGTGATACCTGCCTCCACCGGATAGAAGCCCACCAGCTTTCCTACCACAGCCGCTCCGAAGAAAGCGCCAAGGCAGGTCAGCAGGCACAGTACCAGGTAAGTGATGGAGAAGCTGTTAATCACCTGCGCAATATCCAGATAGCAGATACCGATACCCACCAGAAGAGTGGTGGTCAGGTTTTTCATGATGAACTGGAACCACTGATAGCAGCAAATCTCGATCCGCTCCGGCAGGAGATTGAAAATCTTGCAGATCGCCACCGTGATGATCATCCACGCGTAAGCGTGAATGGAGATGGAGGGAACCAGAACGCTCCAGAGCTTTGATACGATATAGCCCCAGGCGAAGAAGGAGCAGGACACGAAAAGTCCGATTCCCATATTGATCACGTTGATCTTGTCTCTCTTGGCCTGCATCTCCGGGCTGATCTCCAGCTCCGCAGGATCAATGGTGGTGGACTGCATCAGCTGGCCCTGGCCGTTCCACTTTTTGCCTACCAGAATCTTTACAATGATACCGGCAATTACGATAGAAATAGCGTTTCCGATGGCCACGGCCGGGGACATGATGGAGATGGCCTCGGTGGCGGTCATGGTGCCTGAGCTCTCAAAAATCTTGGACAGGGGCGTAGCTCCCGCTCCCATTCCGCCGCCCATGATGGGCAACGCGATCAGCAGCAGCGCCTTCACCGCGCCAAATCCGGTGATGGCTCCCGCCGCGGTGCACAGCGCGAAGGCCAGGATCAATCCGCCGAAGATCGCCGGGAAATACCGGGCGGAGGCCTTCATCAGCAGCTTCCGGTTCATGCCCAGGATGGAGCCGGTGATCAGAGCCGCGATGTAGAAATCCAGGAAAGCTCCGGTGGGCTTGAAAAAGCTGTTGATGGCGCCGATCAGGTCCAGATTCGCCATCAGCTTCATGTTGTAAACAGCGGTCCCATCCTCCAGTGTCTCCACCAGAGCCGGAATCAATCCAAAATAATTCATCAATGCGGAACCGAAAATGATCACCACAGCGCCGCCGCCCAGATAGGAGCGGACGATGGGGAGACGGTTGCCGATCTCATTCAAAATCGTACCTACCACGATCATAAAGGCAAAGCAGCCTGCCATGCCCACCGGCAGCACTCCCATGTAGGTGGCAGCCAGCACCAATACCGCAAATACCGCAAAATACGTCCAGGGAAGTCCAAAAAGCTGGAATCCCGTTTTTTCTGATGACTGTTTTGTCATAGTAATTTCCCTCCTGATTCTAACATTAATCTTTCGTTTCTTCAATCCATTTTCTCTATTTTTGCGCCACTCCGCTGTCTCTCGCCGCCTGAGCCACAGCCGCGGCCACCGCCGGACCCACTCTCCGGTCAAAGGCCTTGGGAATGATGTAATCCTCGCTCAGCTCCTCATCGCTGATCAGGCCCGCCAGCGCCTGGGCGGCGGCCATCTTCATCTCCTCGTTGATGTCCTTTGCCCGCACGTCAAAGGCGCCCCGGAAGATTCCCGGGAAGGCCAGCACATTATTGATCTGATTCGGGAAATCGATGCGTACCGTGGCGATGACCCGGGCTCCTCCCGCCTTTGCGTCCTCCGGGAAAATTTCCGGCGTGGGATTGGCGCAGGCGAACAGGATCGCATCCTCCTTCATGGTCTTCACCATCTCTGTGGTCACGGTTCCCGGCGCGGAGACACCGATAAACACGTCCGCTCCCACCAGCATGTCCGCCAGACTGCCGGCCCGCTTCTCCAGGTTGGTCACCAGAGCCATCTCCTCCTTGATCCAGTTCAGGCCCTCCCGGCCCTGATAGATGGCGCCCTTCCGGTCACACATGGTGATA
>CAZGRM010000291.1:0-544 GCA_964528295.1 uncultured Lachnospiraceae bacterium | reverse complement strand
CTGCCGACAGCAGGAGCTTCACGATGGAGATGGCCGCCGCTCCGGCTCCGGAGGTCACCACCCGCACCTGGGACCGGTCCTTCCCCACCAGCTTCAGCGCGTTGGTGAGACCGGCCAGCGTGATCACAGCCGTACCGTGCTGGTCGTCATGGAAGATGGGAATGTCACACCGCTCCTTCAGCTTCCGCTCGATCTCAAAGCAGCGGGGTGCCGAGATATCCTCCAGATTGATCCCGCCAAAGGATCCGGAAATCAGAGCCACGGTATTCACAAACTCATCCACATCCTTGGACTTCACGCAGAGCGGGAAGGCGTCCACGTCTCCAAATGCCTTGAAGAGCACGCATTTTCCTTCCATTACCGGCATTCCCGCCTCCGGTCCGATGTCACCCAGACCCAGAACAGCGCTTCCGTCGGTGATTACCGCACACAGATTGTGACGGCGGGTCAGGTCAAAGGACCGTTTTATGTCCTTCTGGATCTCCAGGCAGGGCTGGGCCACCCCCGGCGTGTAGGCCAGAGACAGATCGTCCTTCGTGTCTAC
>CAZGRM010000290.1:0-3304 GCA_964528295.1 uncultured Lachnospiraceae bacterium | reverse complement strand
TACCGGACCCAGGGACGGCTCACGCAGAGCAACCATGACATTCTTGCCCAGCTTCTGCATTCCGTCCGCCAGACCTACTGTCGTGGTGGTCTTTCCCTCTCCTGCGGGGGTGGGGTTGATGGCGGTCACAAGGATCAGCTTTCCGTCCTCCTTGTCCGTCTCCTTCAGCAGGTTGTAGTCGATTTTTGCCTTGTAGTTTCCGTACTGCTCCAGGTATTTCGGGTCGATACCCGCCTTTGCCGCAATCTCTGTGATCGGGGACATCACTGTCTCCTGAGCAATCTCGATGTCACTTTTGAATCCCATTTTTCAATACTCCTTTCCGCAAGCGTTAATATATCTTATCATAAGATAAATTCTGTATAAATTCAATACTTATTTCGCTTTTTTTGCAGGATTTTTAGTAGATATGTCAGATTTTTTTCATGGTGTTGATCAGAATATCGCAGACCACCACCAAATCCTCCGCATGAAAGCCCGCGGGAAAATTGTCGCTGAACAGGATCTGGGAGGAGGGAGGAAATTCCTCGTCCCCGGCCCAGAGCAGGAACTGGACAAAATATCCCGGAAATACCTCCATCTGATACCCGGCGTCTCCCGCCTTCACCGGACTGGCCCCCAGCGCTTCCAGGGCTCGGCAAAATTCCTCCAGCCTGTTTCCGTATCCGTAGGCCAGCCGCGCCATACACCGGCCGTTGAACTGGCGGTAATAGACCTCCCCCCAGGGCACCTCCCGGTAGGTGAGGAATTTCCCGCTGCCGGTGGTGGCGGCGCTCTCCAGCAAAAAGCGCACAGCCAGAATCCTGGCCGAGTTCAGCTCCTGAAGGGGCGCGTAGCCATAGCTGTCATCCAGGCATTTTACCGCAAAGACAGGAAAACCGATCTCATACCGTCGGCCATAAAAGGAAAGCAGAAAGACCTGTCTCTCCCGGTCATAGGGGGTGCCGGTGCGGCTGCTGATTTCCAGTGGATCCGCCTTTTCGTACAGCTCCAGGTAATGCTCCAGCGGCACCAATTCCTTGTTGTTATTCTTCTCAATTTCCATTCAGTTACATCCTTTATAGATTGAGCCACCGGACTGCTCTGGTGGCTCAATCGGTTTTCTGGTTTTATTTAAAGGTCAATGACGGGAACAGCGCGGCGTCCGTATGAGGCAGGAAGCAGCAGGCCACAAACTCATCCATGTAGGTGGGCTCGTTGGACAGCTCCAGATAAGTCATATTTCTAGCCACCTCGTGCACCTTCTCCTCCGCCATTGCGGAAAGGAGCATGGTGTAGGCTCCCGACAGGGAGGAGTTGCCGATGTAGTGGAACTTCTCGATGGGGATATCCGGGAACATGCCGATGTTCACCGCGTTTTGCATATTGATCCCGCTGCCGATTCCGCCGGCCACATAGACATCATCGATCATGTCCACCGTGAAATCCAGGGAGTTCAGCATCACCCGGATCGCCGAGAAGATGGCTCCCTTGGCCCGCATGAAATTGTCGATGTCCACCTCGTTGATCTCCACATCCTTCACCGACGCGGCGTCCTCCTTGAAGACCAGCACATAGCTGCCCATTCCGTACTTGTCATGGCGGATTCTCTCCCCCTCCCGGACAAATTTGCCCTTGGGATTGATGATGCCGCAGCGGAACAGCTCGCTGATCAGATCGATGATACCGGAACCACAGACACCCACCGCCTTCTGGCCCTCATCTCCGATGATGGACAGAGTAGGCTCCATGGTATCCTTGTCGATGACGCAGGCCTCAATGGCGCCGTCGGTGGCACGCATACCGCAGCTGATATCGCCGCCCTCGAAGGCGGGACCCGCGGAACAGGCGCAGCTCATCATAAACTCCTCGTTTCCGAATACCAGCTCACCGTTGGTACCAAGGTCAATGAAGAGGGACATCTCCGGCCGGTTCCAGATGCAGCTAGCAAAGGTACCCGCCGTGATATCTCCGCCCACGTAGCTTCCGATATTGGGCGCCATGATAATTCTGGCATGGGGGAAGATCCGGATCCCCAGGTCCCGGGCGGTGACGCAGTCCGTCTCATAGAAGGTGGGGATATAGGGCTCCATCCGTACCGGGTCCGCGTATACGCCCACCAAAAGGTGGTTCATTGTGGTATTCCCCGCCACGCACATCCGGTAAATCTTTGCGGCGGAGAGCTTCGCTGACGCGCACATCTGGGCGATCAGCGGATTCAGGGTCTCCTTGATCACCGCGTCCTGCAGCCTTTTCTGGCCGCCGGGCTTCAGGGACTCAATGATTCGGTTGATCACATCGGCGCCGTAACGGATCTGACCGTTGCCGGTGGACGCCTTCGCCAGAATCTCCCCGTTTCTCATATCGATAATCAGAGCCGCCACGGAGGTGGTACCGATATCCACAGCCAGTCCGCAGAGCTTCACATCCTCCTGGGGATCACACAGATCCAGCACCTCCACCCGATCCTCGGACCGGCGGATCACGCACTGCACGTCAAAGTCATACTTCCGCAGCTTCTCCGCCATATGCTTCATCACCTCAAAGGGAATCCGCACATGCTCCGTCCCACAGGCATCCTCCACAGCCCTGGTCACACGCTCCAGATCCGGCATGGTGTCGTCCAGGGAGGGAGGATTCATGGTGACGCGGACCACCTCCAGGTCATTTTTGAACTCGATTCCCGCCGACTCCACATCCGCCTTTGTATGCTCAAAAATCTCAATCTCTTTCGCAGAATCCAGGTCCGCCACCTTCATTCTGCTCTTATACGCGGAAGCGATATCCGGTACTTCCACTTCCACGTCCGCAATAATCTTGCTGATACAGGACAGCCTCCAGCCCTGTGCGTATTCCTCATTGGTGATATGGCGGGTCTGCTGGGAATCCAGCTCTCCGCTCACCAGCTTTACTTTACATTTTCCGCAGGCCGCATTCCCACTACAGGGCGCATCGATAGCTACATTTGCTTTTCTTGCTACCTCAAGAAGGTTTTCACCATGACCGGCGGCAACGGTCACATCCCCGCCGTTCTCAAACTTAAAAATCACATTATACATTCTCTATCCTCATAGGGGTAACTGCCCACCCGGAACAGTTACCCCTCTTTCGCCCTTTATAATTTTTATGCAGTCTTATCCGCCGGATTAGATCTCAAGGTAAGAATCCGCATACAGCGTATTGTTCTTGAACACATCGCAGGACTTGATGGTCTCCATCAGACGCAGGTCGTTCGGGTTTACGATGGCAGAGGTCAGGCCCTGCATCATGCACATAGCAACCAGAGCGGAATCCATGATCGGACGGATGTGCTTCGGCATACCGT
>CAZGRM010000289.1:0-3360 GCA_964528295.1 uncultured Lachnospiraceae bacterium | reverse complement strand
ATTATAACATAAGGGCTTGCCTGATGGCAAGCCCTTCCATAAATTTTTTTGTGATTTCTATTCCCTGCGCAGCGCCTCGATGGGGTCCAGGTTCGCCGCCTTCACGGAAGGCAGCAGACCGAAAACGATACCGATCAGCATGGAGAACAGAACGGCCACCACCGCCGCCGGGATGCTGATGGACACAGCCACACCGGACACCTTGTTGATCACCTGGGCCATTCCGATGCCGCTGGCCACTCCCAGTATGCCTCCGATACTGGTCAGTACGGCGGCCTCCGTCAGGAACTGTCCCAGAATCGTCCCCTTTCTGGCTCCGATAGCCTTTTTCAGGCCGATCTCACTGGTACGCTCTGTGACAGACACCAGCATGATGTTCATGACGCCGATTCCTCCCACCAGGAGAGAAATGCTGGCGATCCAGATGAGCTGATTGTTGGTGGCGGAGCTCAGGTCCTGAAGCTTCTGGGCCTGCTCCAGCAGGTCGTCCGCCTTGTATTTTACCTCCGTCTGAGTGGAGGAGATGGTGGCGTTCAGAATATCCTGGGCCTGCTTTCCCGCGTTGCTCATATCGTCGGTACTGGCGGCCTTCACGATCACATTCTCCGGCTCATCGTAGCTGAAAGCGATGGGCCAGGAGGACTTCGGCATATAGATATAGCTCACCGCATCGTCCCCGTAGTAGGTATAATAATCATCCACGGATGTGATGGTGGGCTCAAATTTGCTGCTCTTGTCCACCACTCCCACCACGGTAAAGGGAGCCTGGCTGATCTCGATGGTTTTTCCGATGGGGGATTCGTTTTGGAACAGCTCCTCCGCCAGATTCTGATCGATGATCACCACCTTGTGGAACTTTGTGTAATCCTCCTCGATAAAATTCCGCCCGGTGCGGATGAAATATCCCGTCGTGTCGAAATAGCTGGTGTCAATCCCCCGGACAGTCACGCTGCTGAGGGACTCATTCTGATAATACATGCCGTCCGCCCCCAGGCGCTCCACATAGGAGGTGACGTTGGCCACGGAATCCAGATCCAGAATTTTCTGCCGGGTCTCGTCGCTCACCGCCGGTATCCCGGAGGGGATATCGGAGGAGGAGTACACATAGAGCTGATAGCCGCCCTGGGACAGCTTAATCTCCACCGCGTTGTTTCCGGAGCCCACCAGACTGTTTTTAATCTCCTCGTTGGTGCCCTTGATGGTGGATACGATGGAGATAATGGCCGCGATACCAATAATGATACCCAGCATCGTCAAAAAAGAGCGCATTTTATGGGACCAAATGCCCTGAAAGGACAGTCTTACATTTTCAAGCAATTCTCTCCACCTCCATCACATATACGCGTCTTCAAACAGATCCACCTGCTTCGTGGCGGCGCCCTCGTACACATTCTTTCCGTAGGGGAAGGCAACCTCATCCGTCAAGGACAGCCCCTCCAGAATCTGGACCGCGTAGGAGTAAATGGTCTTGCCTAAGGTCACATACTGCTTGGTCAGCTTTCCGTCCTCTCCCCGCATATAAACGTAGGATCTTCCGTCGCTTCCGGTGCGTACCAGGTATTTGGGCAGATAAATATCATCGCTGTTGTCCTTAGGCGCCTCCAGCTTCAGCTCCGCCTCTCCTTCCTCCAGTCCCTCCGTATCATCGATCAGGGCGTAGAAGGGATAGTAGGAGGCGTTTGTGTTTTCCGATCCCCAGCTCCAGCTCATGGAGGCTCCGTTTGGATCCGGATACTCAGAGATCTCCGAAATCACTGCCGTGAATTCAGTTCCCGTCACCATGGATGTGCCGGAGATCGTATCGCCGATTTTCAATGTATTGAAGGCCAGCTCATTCATGACCCCCTTCGCATACAGGCCTGTCTCATTTGATACCTTCAGGAAATAATCGCTGTTTTCAGAATTTCCGTCTATGGTGCCGATGGTGATCACCGTGCCGTCCAGCGTGCTGGTCACCACCTTTTCATCCACGATCCGCTGCTTCTGCTTCACTGCCAGCTCGCCCTCCCGGATATCCAGCGCGCACTCCTTGATGGACCGCTCCATCTCCTCAATCATTTCCTTCAGCTCCGCGGCCGTATAGCCCCCGTCTCCGTCATCGAAGCCATCGTAGCCTCCATCTCCCGGAAAGCCGTCGCCGGTCATGGGCTCCGTCTCCTCCTGCCACAGGCCGTACTGTCTCAAAAGCCCGATCAGATACTCCGCATTCCAGACGATGGAGCGCTGGCCCTGGTTCAACGCAAGATAAGCGTCCCTGGCCTGCTCCAACGCGGAGATCAGCAAAGCCTCCGGCTGCTCCAGATCAAGCTCCTGGATCATCAGAATCACCTCGCAGGCGCCCAGCTTCTCCCCGTAGGTGAGGATCACTGTGCCGGAAATTTCTTCCCCGGTACCGCTTCCTGACTCCTCCTCCCCGGTCTGGGAAGACACTCCCGAAGTCTGTCCGTTGACGCTCATGGTGCCGTCCGCCGGAGCCTCCGTCTCTGTCTCACCGCCGTATACGCTGCTGTCCAGCTCCTCCTGCCATCCAAGCCCCAGCGAGTCGTAGGCCCCCTTGGCCCGCTCGTACGCCTCCCTGGTGAGGTTCTGAGGATCCAGACCGTTTACCAGCGTCTTTACAAAGGTGAAGCACAGCTCCTTATATCGCTCGGAAAGAGTTTCAATCTCATGGGCCCTCTCCTGGGCGGTCAGGTAGTCCGCCACGATCTGCCGCGGCTCATAGTCCTCCATGGCGGCGCTGGAGCCATCCGCGATATCCGCCGACTGCTCCGCCAGATTTTGCTGGTAGAACTGAAGAGCCGTCTCCAGTGCGGTGGCGTCGTACTCCTCCTTCTGTGTGCCGATCACTCCCAGAGCCTCATCCGCCAGAGAATAGAAGGCATTGATGGCATTCTGGATTTTTTCATCGTTGGAAAGGAAGCGGGCGGTCAGCTCCACATCGCTGGCCGGCATCACGAAGGTGATCCGCGAGGAAGTGGGATCCGCTATCTCCAGCTCCTCACCGGAGGCCGTCACCCAGCTCCACTCCTGGAAGGCCTGGAGGTCGCTCTCCTCCGCGGCCACTGTCACAGTGGCTCCGGCCGGAAAGCTCTCACTCTCCAGATTTTGATCCGCCGCCTCTATATATCCGCCTGACACCTTCAAGGTATAACGGACCTCGGTCTCTGTCTCGGTTTCGGTCTCGGATTCTGTCTGAGTCTCGGACTGCTGCTCAGTGGGCACCGTCTCACCTGGCGTACCGGTCTCCGGCGCCTCCGTGGCATCCGTCTCGCCGCCATTTCCCGGCGCCTCCGTAGCATCCGTCTCGCCGCTTCCCGGCGTCTCCGTCACATCCGTCTCACCGCCGCTTCCCGGCGTCTC
>CAZGRM010000288.1:0-3377 GCA_964528295.1 uncultured Lachnospiraceae bacterium | reverse complement strand
TACACCGGGTTTCAGGAGGTGGATCCGGACAAAATCAAGCTGATCTACACGCTCCAGGGCACAAAGCGGGATGTTCTGCGCAGAGTCATTCTCCCCGGCACCGTCCCTCTTCTGATCAGTGTCATGAAGGTCAACATCGGCCTCTGCCTGGTGGGTGTGGTGATCGGAGAATTTATCGGGGCGAGGCAGGGGCTGGGATATTTGATCATCTACGGATCTCAGGTTTTCAAGCTGGACTGGGTGATCATGTCCATCGTGATCCTCTGCGTCATCGCCATGGTGCTGTACGGCCTGCTGGGCGCGGTGGAGCGGCGGTATCTTCGGAGAAGATAGGTCTTGTGCGGGGCGGCAAAGTCCGCTATAATGTCAGGGAATTACAGCCCGGTTTTGGACGGAGGGAGACGGTTAAGGTCCCCTCCCTTGGGCAGTTAGGAAGAGGCGAGATGACACAGAATAAAAGAAATTATCAGAAGGAGCTGGAAAAAATACTGGAGCGGGAGCGCCGGCGGGTCCCCACGCTTTTGCTGCACAGCTGCTGCGCGCCGTGCAGCAGCTATGTGCTGGAGTACCTGTCCCGGTATTTTGCCATCACGGTCCTGTATTACAATCCTAATATCTATCCGGAGGAGGAGTACCGGAAGCGGGTGGAGGAGCAGGGCCGGCTCATCGGCGAGATGAATGATCAAATGAGGCGGGCCGCCGGGGATGAGGAAACGCGGGCGGTGGAGGAGGATTGGCAGGAGACGGCCAAATGGAGAGACTGCCATCCCATCCGCTTCCTGGAGGGCCATTTTGATCCCGGGGAATTTTATGACGCCGTCCGGGGACTGGAGCGGATTCCCGAGGGCGGGGAGCGGTGCTTTGCCTGCTTTCGGCTGCGGCTTGGCGAGGCGGCCAGGGAGGCGCGGCGGGGCGGCTTTGATTATGTGACCACCACCCTGACCATCAGTCCCCTGAAAAACGCGGCGAAGCTCAATGAGATCGGGGAGGAGCTGGCGGGAGAGTACGGGGTAAAATGGCTGCCCTCCGATTTCAAAAAGCGAAACGGCTACAAGCGCTCCACGGAGCTTTCCGCGGAGTACGGACTTTACCGCCAGGACTACTGCGGCTGTGTGTTTTCCCGCCGGGAGAGGGAACAGCGGAGAGACGCCGGGAGCTGATTTCGGGGAATTTCTGCTTGTCAGAGGCAAATTCCTGTGCTACACTGTATCGAAAACGAAATTTAGGCGAAAAACAGAAAGGCGGTTCGGCGCTTTGCGAAAGCCGCCGCGAAAGAAAAGAGGAACGACTATGGCACAATTATGGGGCGGACGATTTACGAAAGAGACGGATCAGATGGTCTACGATTTTAATGCCTCCATCACCTTTGACAAACGGCTGTACCGCCAGGATATCGAGGGCAGTATGGCCCATGTCAAAATGCTGGCGAAGCAGGGGATTCTGACGGAGGAGGAGCGGGACAGGATCCTGGAGGGACTTTCCGGGATCCGGGCGGACGTGGAGAGCGGAGCGCTGGAGATCACCGCGAAATACGAGGACATCCACAGCTTTGTGGAGGCCAACCTCATTGACCGCGTCGGCGACGTGGGAAAGAAGCTTCACACCGGCCGCAGCAGAAATGACCAGGTGGCGTTGGATATGCGGCTCTACATCCGGGAGGAGGTGGGGCACACAGACCGGCTTCTTCTGGACCTTTTGAGGGTATTGCAGAGGATCATGGAGGAGAACGTGGACACCTTCATGCCGGGCTTTACCCACTTGCAGAAGGCTCAGCCCGTGACGTTGGCCCACCACATCGGGGCATATTTTGAGATGTTTAAGAGGGACCGCTCCAGACTGAGAGACCTCTATGGCAGGATGAACTACTGCCCCCTGGGAGCGGGGGCCCTGGCCGGCACCACCTACCCGCTGGACCGGGACTATACGGCGCGGCTTTTGGGCTTTGAGGGACCGACCCTCAACAGCATGGATTCGGTGGCGGACCGGGATTATGTGATCGAGTACCTTTCGGCTCTCGCCACGATTATGATGCACTTGAGCCGTTTTTCCGAGGAAATCATCCTCTGGAATTCCAACGAATACCGTTTCGTGGAGCTGGACGACAGCTACAGCACCGGGAGCAGCATCATGCCGCAGAAAAAGAATCCCGATATCGCGGAGCTGGTGCGGGGCAAGACGGGCCGGGTCTACGGAGTGCTGATGGGCTTTCTCACCACAATGAAGGGACTGCCCCTGGCCTACAATAAGGATATGCAGGAGGACAAGGAGGGCGTGTTTGACGCCATCGACACCACACAGATGTGTCTGACCCTGTTTACCGGCATGGTGGATACCATCACCTTTCAGAAAGAGGTGATGGAGAACTCCGCGAAAAACGGCTTTACCAATGCCACGGACGTGGCGGACTATCTGGTAAACCGCGGCGTGCCCTTCCGCGACGCCCACGGCATTTCCGGGCGGCTGGTGCTGAAGTGCATCGCGGAAAACAAGGCCCTGGATGATCTGACCCTGGAGGAATACAGGCAGGAGTGCGGCGCCTTTGAGGAGGATATTTTTGACGCCATCCGTATGAAGACCTGCGTGGAGAGGCGTCTGACCCTGGGGGCCCCGGGGGAAGCGGTGATGCGGCAGGTGATTGAGCGGAACAAGGCGTATCTGGAAGAGGCGTAGAGGGAAGTACATTTTCGGAGGGCTTTGTCTCTGAAAATGTACTTGACATTCAGAAAAAAGAAGTATATTTTAGTAAAAGACAAATGTACGCCGCAGAAAAACAATTTATATAATTATGTGAGGAGAATGAAAAAATGAGTCAGAAGCTGAGAGTCGGTATCCTGGGAGCAACAGGAATGGTAGGACAGAGATTTATTTCCCTGCTGGAAAATCACCCCTGGTTTGAGGTAGTCACCGTGGCTGCCAGCCCGAGAAGCGCGGGCAAGACCTATGAGGAGGCTGTGGGAGGACGGTGGAAGATGACCACGCCCATGCCGGAGGCGATAAAAAAGCTGGTGGTAATGAATGTCAATGAGGTGGAGCGGGTGGCCGCCAGCGTGGACTTTGTATTTTCTGCCGTGGATATGTCAAAGGAGGAGATCCGGGCCATCGAGGAGGCCTACGCCAAGACGGAGACGCCGGTGGTATCCAACAACAGCGCCCACCGCTGGACGCCGGACGTACCCATGGTGGTGCCAGAGGTGAATCCGGAGCATTTTGAGGTAATCAAGTATCAGAAGCAGCGCCTTGGCACCACCAGGGGCTTTATCGCGGTGAAGCCGAACTGTTCCATCCAGAGCTATGCTCCGGCTCTCACCGCCTGGAGAGAGTTTGAGCCCTACGAGGTGGTGGCCACCACCTATCAGGCGATCTCCGGCGCGGGAAAG
>CAZGRM010000287.1:0-3395 GCA_964528295.1 uncultured Lachnospiraceae bacterium | reverse complement strand
CAGGATATCGTCCTTCCCGAGCTTTTTGAACCGGCCCTTGTACTCCCGCTTTCCCGTCTTAAAGTTAAAAGTGGGAAGCTCCACCGTCTCCCCCCGCAGCAGACGGCTCATATCCTGGTTCAGCAGCTCCCGGTCAATGGCCTCCAGCCGCTCAAAGTCCAGCTTGCCGTCCTCGTCCAGCGGCGTTTTCTCCCGGTCCACAAAGTAATCATCCGCCGCGATCGGGTGGGGCTTCAGGCCATAGATGGACAGCTGGGTGGACAGGCGATGGGAGAAGGTGGTTTTTCCCGAGGAGGAGGGCCCCGCGATCAGCACGATCTTTTTCTCCGGGGAGGAGGCGATCCGCTCGGCGATCTCCGCGATCTTTTTCTCATGGTAGGCTTCCTGGATCATGATCAGATCCTTCGTCTTATGGTAGGCGATGTAGTGATTCAGGGCCCCCACCGTGGAAATGCCCAGCTTCGCTCCCCATTCCATGGAATCCTTCTGCACCCGGTAAATCTTCATCTGGGGCGCAAACTCCGGCAGCCTCCCCGGCTCCCGCCGGGTGGGGAACCGCAGCACAAAGCCGTCCTGAAAGAGCTCCAGGTCAAAGCACTTTAAATAAGAAGTATCCGGCACCATATAGCCGTAAAAGTAATCCTCAAAGCTCAAAAGATCGTAGACATTGACCCGGGACGCCCGGCGGTAGCGGAAAAGCTCCTCTTTATCGTACATCCGGTACTCGTGGAACCGCTTTCTGGCCTTGTGGGTAGCGATGGATCTCTTGTAGATGGGGTGCGCCTCCTCCGCCAGCCGGCTCATGTAGGCCTTCACCTCATCAAGAAATTCCTGGGTCACCGGGACCTTTCCCTGCATGGTGCAGTAGAATCCGCCGCTCACTACAAAATGGACGCACACCCGGTCCACATTTCGGTTGTCCCCCACCACGTGATAGATACTTTTCAGCATCAGCAGCACCATGCTGCGGCGATAAGTGGCATAGCCCGCCTTGTCCTGGAGTGTCACAAACTCCAGACGGCAGCCGTCATCCGCCTCCTTTCTCAGCTCCCGCAGCCGCCCGTCGGCCTTCACCAGCACAATGGGGGCCGGGAAGCCTTCCTGATACTCCCTGGCGATCTCCTGGTACCTCGTCCCCTCCGGGTAACGGCGCTCCTCTCCATTTATCATTACAGAAATCATTTTCTGATCCATATACGCACCTCCCATGCTGTCATTTTTGTCACTGTACGTCACATCACCTGAAACGGTTCCTCAAATTCCGCTGTCCGAACGGTCAGCTTCGGAAATTTTCCCCGCAGATACTCCGCCACCTGGGGGATAAACAGATGCTCCAGCCCGTAATGGCCCGCGTCTATGATCACCAGCCCCTGGTCAATGCCGTCCAGGCCGTCGTGATGCCCGATATCCCCCGTAATGTAAATCTGAGCGCCGCTGGCGATGGCCTCCCCGATCATGCTTTTCCCGGATCCGGGGCAGACCGCGGCCCGGCGGACCGGCGTATTTTTATCCCCAAACAGCCGCACATGGGGCAGACCGAAGGCCCGCTTCACATATTCACAGCACTCTGCCGCACTCATCTCTTTGGGCAGCTCGCCCGCGCAGCCGAAGCCTATGGCCGTCCCATCCTCCGACTCCCCGGTCTTCGCCAGTACCCGGCAGCCTTTTAATCCCAGGGCCCGCTCAGCCAGCCGTCCCATCATAGCCACATCGTAATTCGTATGCATGGCATAATGGACCATTCCGCTCTCCGCCAGGGCCAGCACCTTCCGGCCCGCCATAGACTCCTCGTTTATCTGCCTGACGCCTGACATCAGCAGGGGATGGTGGGTCACCAGCAGTTCCGCTCCCCAGTCGGACGCCGAGGCGATCACCCGGTCTGTGGCGTCCAGGGCAACGAAAACCTTTTCCACTGTCCTGCTCTGCCGTCCCACCTGAACCCCGGGGCTATCCCAGCTCTCCGCCAAACGCCTCGGAAATTGTGTCTCCAGCTCCTTTATAATCTCTTCCGCCTTCATTTTATACCTCCCGGTCGCCTTTTCTCCATCAGCTCTTCCGCTCTCATTTTTCGCCTTCCGGCCTTCTTCTCCCTATCAGCGCTTCCGCATCATTTTTCGCCTTCCAGCCCTCTTCTCTCTATCAGCGCTTCCGCTCTCATTTTTCGCCTCCCGGCCGCCTTCTCTCTATCAGCTCTTCCGCTCTCCGTCAAAGAGCAGCCTGGCGCGGTGAAGCTGTTCCAGCTCTCCGGCCAGCTCCAGACGTCTGTTCGCCGCAGCTTCCGTCTTCTTTCCCTCCAGCGCCTCCAGCACCCGGAGCTTCAGCCTTTCCTCCTGGTCCAGGTATTCCCTCAGTACCGGATGCTTTTTTTCCAGCAGCACCGGACCGTAGCACAGCTCCGGACCGCTCATTTTTTTCTGACCGCCCGCTGATTTTACCGCCCGCATCATGGGGTAGAATTTTCCTTCCTCCAGGATCATGTCCTCCTCCAGGATCGCATATCCTTTTTGTTCCAGATACTCCCGCACCTGGCGGATCTCCGACTGGGGCTGGAGGATCAGCTCCCGGCAGTCCGCCAGCACCTTGGGCCCCTCCTCCAGAATGCGGATGGTCAGAGGACCTCCCATTCCGGCGATGACAATGCTCTCCGCCTCCCCCGGCGCCAGGGCCGAAAGGCCGTCCGACAGCCTGGTCTCGATCCGATCCTCCAGGCCGTACCGGGCAATATGCTCCCGGGCCCGCAGCAGAGGCCCCCGGTTCACGTCCATGGCGATGGCCCGGGGTACCCGCCCCGACCGCACCAGCTCGATGGGTATGTATCCATGGTCTGTCCCGATGTCCGCCAGGCATAGCCCGGAAGTTACCATGCCAGAGACCGCCTTCAACCGTCTTGAAATCTGCATATGATAACTTCCTTTCTATTCCAGATAATCCTTCAGCTTCCGGCTGCGGCTGGGATGCCTGAGCTTTCGCAGCGCCTTGGCCTCGATCTGACGGATCCGCTCCCTCGTCACATTGAATTCCCGGCCCACCTCCTCCAGGGTCCTGGCGTGTCCGTCGTCCAGGCCGAACCTGAGCCGCAGCACCTTCTGCTCCCGGTCGGTCAAGGTGGACAGCACCTCCAGAAGCTGCTCCTTTAAAATACTGTAGGTGGCCGCCTCATCCGGCACCGGCACATGGTCGTCCCGGATGAAATCCCCCAGGTGGCTGTCGTCCTCCTCCCCCACGGGGGTCTCCATGGACACCGGCTCCTGGGAAATCTTCAAAATCTCCTGCACCTTGGCCGGGGACATTTCCAGCCGCTTCGCGATCTCCTCCGGCTGGGGCTCCCGGCCCAGCTCCTGGAGAAGCTGCCGGGAGGTGCGGATTACCCGGTTCATGGTCTCCACCATGTGGAC
>CAZGRM010000286.1:0-3460 GCA_964528295.1 uncultured Lachnospiraceae bacterium | reverse complement strand
GTCAAAGATTCCCTGGTGGGTCTCGCCGTCGCTGCCCACCAGCCCCGCCCGGTCCACGGCAAAGACCACCGGCAGCTTCTGGATGCAGACGTCGTGGATGATCTGATCGTAGGCCCGCTGCAAAAAGGAGGAATACACCGCCACCACCGGCTTCATGCCTCCGGCGGCCAGCCCCGCCGCGAAGGTGACCGCGTGGGCCTCCGCGATGCCCACGTCAAAGAACCGGTCCCGGTACATATTCCGAAACCGTTTCAGCCCCGTGCCGTCGGGCATGGCCGCCGTGACGGCGCAGAGCTTCGGCTCCCGGGCTCCCATCTTGCACATCACGGTGGCAAACACGTCGGTGTAGGCGGCCTTCTTCTTTCGGACGCTGGGCAGTCCCGTCTCAGGATCAAAGGGCTCCGCCCCGTGAAACCGGGCCGGCATCCGCTCCGCCGGGCCAAAGCCCTTGCCCTTCTTCGTGTTGACATGGACCAGCACCGGACCGTTGACCCGTCTGGCGTCCCGAAGGACCTGAACCATCTGTCCGATGTTGTGGCCGTCCACCGGCCCCAGGTAGGTGAGTCCCATCTCCTCGAAAAACATACCCGGCACAAAAAACTGCTTGATGCTCTGCTTCGTGCTGCGGATTCCCCGGATCAGCTTATCTCCGTATACGGGGATCCTCCCCAGCCTGGTCTCCAGGTCGCTCTTCAGATTTGTGTAGGATTCGGCCGTGCGGATCTGGCTCAGATAGGCGGAGATACCGCCCACGTTCTCAGAGATGGACATCTCATTGTCGTTCAGCACAATGATGAAATTCGTTTTCAGCCGGGCCGCGTTGTTCATGGCCTCGTAGGCCATCCCTCCGGTCAGAGCGCCGTCTCCGATCACCGATACCACCGCGTAGTCCTGCCCCAGAAGATCCCGGGAACAGACGTAGCCCAGTCCCGCCGAGATGGAGGTGGAGCTGTGGCCGGTGTCGAAGGCGTCGCAGTCGCTCTCCTTCCTCTTTGGGAAACCGCTCATGCCGCCGTACTTTCGCAGCCCGTCAAACCCTTCCTTCCGCCCCGTCAGAATCTTGTGGGTGTAGGACTGGTGCCCCACATCCCAGATCAGCTTGTCCTCGGGCAGGTTCAATACCAGGTGAAGAGCCATGGTCAGCTCCACCACCCCCAGATTTGAGGCCAGATGGCCTCCGTTTTCACTGATTTTTTCGATCAGAAACTCCCGGATCTCCTGGGCCAGCTCCGGCAGCTTTTCTCTCTCTATTTTTTTGATATCGTTTACTTCTCTTATCTGCTCTAACAGAATAAACGCCACCCTTCATCATGCGCTCCGGTGAATCAGATTCAAAATCAATTCGTGAAGGAATTCGTTCTCACAGGGCAGCTCCGACAGCAGCCGGACCGCCTCCTTTGAGTAAGCCGCCACATCCTCCCGGGCCTTCTCCAGACCCTTCACCGTAACGTATGTTGTTTTCTTATTTTTTTCATCGCTCTTTGTCTCTTTTCCCAGCACCTCCTGGTCGCCGGTCACATCCAGGATATCGTCCTGGATCTGGAAAGCAAGTCCCACATGCTCCGCGATTTTCCGGACCTTCTCCACATCCTCCCCGGAGGCTCCCGCCAGCACCGCCCCGATCATCATGGAGGCCTCGATGAGGGCCCCGGTCTTCAGGCGGTAAATAAAGTAAAGCTGCTCCGCTGTCAGAGGCTGATCCACATACTCCACATCCACGGACTGGCCGCCGATCATGCCGTAGATCCCGGTCTTTCCGGCCAAAATCTGAAAGGCCCTTCCCACGTTGGGATTGCCCGGCTCCAGGTCAAAGGCCTTCGCCGCCGTCTCGTAGGCCAGGTTCAGCAGTGCGTCTCCCGCCAGGATCGCCATGGCCTCCCCGTACACCACATGGGTGGTCTTTTTCCCCCGGCGGTACTCATCGTTGTCCATGGCGGGCAGGTCGTCATGGATCAGCGAGTGGGTATGTATCATCTCGATGGCCGCCATGAAGGGCTGAATCACCGCCGAGGTCCCGCCGAACATCACATAGGTCTGCTGCATCAGCAGAGGGCGCAGCTTCTTTCCTCCCACCAGCATGCTGTAGTCCACCGCCTCCAAAAGGGTGCGCTGGAACCCCTCCTCCTCCGGAAGGTAATTCTGAATGATGCTCTTGATCTCCGTCACTCTCTTTTTCATCTGTTCATTAAAATTCATCAAGGCCGCCATCCCCATTCATCATCAAAATCTTTTTCTCAACTGTGTCAATTTTTTCATTGCAGCTCTTTAGCAGCTCCATTCCCTTCTGATACATGGCAAAGGAGTCCTCCAGAGAGATCTCGGGATTCTCCAAATCCAAAATAATCTCGTCCAGCTGCCCGAAGGCCTCCTCCAGGCTCAGCTCCTTCTGCCCCTGATTTTCTTTTTCCACAGCACACCTCCGCTTTTCAAGACTCTTTGTCCCATACCAATGGCCGCTGGTCCCGCACCTCCACATCGATGCGTCCGTCCGACACGTAGACGGACAGCAGCTCGCCTCTTCGCACCTGATCCACGGAGCGCACCCGCTGCCGCCGCTCCCCGAGAATGACGCCGTAGCCGCCGGCCAGCTTCTCCAGCGGAGAGACTCCCTTCAGCCGCTCCGCGCACACCGCCAGCTGATGCCTCCGGTCCGAGAGCTTCCGCTCCATGCCCTTTCTCAGGTCCTCCTCCAGGTCCGAAAGCCGCTGCCGCTGCTCCCGGGCCCGCTGGACTGGATTTTCATACTGAAGCTGCCGCCGATAGCCCTCCAGGCGGTCCTTCTCCTCCTGGAGCTTAAACCCCATCATCCGGCTCATCCGCTGCTTCGCCAGCTCCAGCCGCTCCATAAGCGCCGCCACATCCATCACCGCCAGCTCCGCCGCCGCGGACGGGGTGGGCGCCCTTAAATCCGCCACAAAATCGGCGATGGTGGTGTCCGTCTCATGGCCCACCGCCGAGATCACCGGGGTCCGGCAGCTGAAAATGGCCCTGGCCACGGTCTCCTCGTTGAAGGCCCACAGATCCTCTATGGAGCCTCCGCCCCGGCCCGCGATAATCACATCCAGCCCCAGCCGGTCCAGAGCCGCCAGCCCCGCCGCTATACTGTCGGCGGCTCCCTCTCCCTGGACCTTCGCGGGGTAGAGGATGATCTGGATGCCAGGATTTCGCCGGGTGGCGATATTGATGATATCCCGGATGGCCGCCCCGGTGGGAGCCGTCACCACCCCCAGCCGGCGCACATAGGGCGGAATGGGCTTTTTGTACTCCTGGGCGAACATCCCCATCTCCTCCAGCTCCTGCCGAAGAGCCAGGAATCTTTCGTACAGCACCCCGGCGCCGTCCAGACGGATACGGCTGGCGTAGAGCTGGTACTTTCCGTCCCGCTCGTACACATTCACATTGCCGTCCGCCACCACCTGCTGACCGTCGGACATCCGAAAAGCCAGTCCCTTTCTGGCAC
>CAZGRM010000285.1:0-3522 GCA_964528295.1 uncultured Lachnospiraceae bacterium | reverse complement strand
TGACTCAAAATCAAGCGGGTAACACCGTGCCGGTTCGAGTCCGGCCAGCGGCATAAAAAAGCTCTTCGGGATGTCTGAAGAGCTTTTTTCATGGCTTTTTGTTTATTTGGCTTTGAAGGGCGCATCCGCCGGATAGCCGCCCCGCAGCTTCTGCATTCCTCTCTGGAGCGCGTCCTTGGAGTTTCTCCACTCCGCGTCCTTATTTCGGTAGTCAAACTTGTCGATGAGCCAGGTCACGTCCTCCTCGATCCGCTTCAGGTTCCGCTCCATCAGCTGAAACAGCTCCTGATAGAATTCTGCCTTCTGCTTGTCATTCAGGTGACGGTCGGCCCCGTCGCAGATCAGGCCGAAGTGGTGGAGGCAGAAGCCCTTTCCGTTCACGATCTTTTCCCGGAAAGCGGGGTCCTTCGTGTAGAGATAAAAGAAGGTCTCCATATATCGGGGAAAGGCGTCCTGGATTCCCTGACAGATATAGCAGGAATGATCCTTGCCCGCGGCCCAGGCAGCCATGGAGTTGGTGCCGGAGGACTGTTTCCGCAGCCGGTCCGCCAGGGACACCTTGCCCGGGGTGAAATGCTTCACCTGCTCCTGAAATTCCTTCTGAAGCTTCTGGTAATGGGTCTTCAGAATCAGGGAATTCCCCAGTGTGTTCCCGTAGTCGAACATTTTTTTCGTGTGCTCCCTGCAAAAGCCGGCCTTGTCAGTCTGCTCCCGGATATCGCTCTCCATGTAGGAGGAGGAGCTTCCCAGCACAAAATTGATCATATCCTGCTCCAGCTTCCGCTCAATGAAGCAGAATGGGCACTCATCGTTTTCGTTCACCGCGTCGTTCAGCGGTATGGTATACAATTTTTCCTTCATTTGATTTTCCCCCTGGGCGTTTTGATTTTATTGTAACAGAAAATTGAAGGGAAGCATAGAGAAAAGAAGATTTTTTTGTTGCCAGCCGCCCCGGAAAGCATTACAATGGAACAATATGGGAGGGTTTTACCATGAATTGTAACGAAGCGCGCCGGATGATCACGGCTTACGTGGAAAAAAAATTGACGGACAAGGAGCTGGAGCAGTTCCTTCACCATGTGGAGCACTGCGGAGACTGCATGGATGAGCTGGATATCTATTTTATGGTTTACCGGGCTCTGGATACGCTGGACTCGGGGGCGCACCATGAGTTTGATTTTCGGAAAATGCTGGAGAATGATATCCGAATGTCCCACCGCCGCCTGATGAGGAAAAAGATACTGGGTATCCTTTACGCGGTCCTTCTTCTGCTCACGGAGGTGTTTCTGGCCTTCTCCGTGTACACCGGATTTGAGCTGAGGGAGGATGAGAATCGCTTTACCACCATTCAGCGGGCCATTCTGCGGATCAACGGGCACGCGGGGGAAAACAGAGAGGATCAGGAGAAAAAAATTGACGAGATGATAGAGCGGGCGGAAAATGGGGATACTGCTACGGAAGCCCGGATGGAGACAGAGGCGCCCCAGGAGGAGAGTCCGGGGCAGACAGACTCTCCAAAGACCGAATAGTGGAATATGGCAGAAAAAACAGAGAGAATAGGAGCGGAATATGGCAGAAAAAATAGTTTTGATTGACGGACACAGTATACTGAACCGGGCGTTTTACGGCCTTCCGGTGCTGACCAACAGTGAGGGGCTTCACACCAATGCCGTGTACGGATTTTTGAACATTCTTTTTAAGGTGCTGGAGGAGGAGAAGGCCTCCTACGCGGCGGTGGCCTTCGACCTAAAGGCGCCCACCTTCCGCCATAAAATGTACGAGGGCTACAAGGGCACCAGAAAGCCCATGCCTCAGGAGCTTCACCAGCAGGTGCCCCTCATGAAGGAGATGCTGACCGCCATGGGGATTCCCATTATGGAGCGGGAGGGCTACGAGGCGGACGATATCCTTGGGACGGTTTCACGCCAGATGGAGCGCCAGGGCCTGCGGGTCACCATCGTCTCCGGCGACCGGGATCTTTTGCAGCTGGCCACCGACGATATTTTGATCCGTCTTCCCAAGACGAAGGCCACGGGGACGGAGATTGAGGATTATTATGCGAAGGATGTGCTGGAGAAGTATCAGGTGACTCCGACGCAGTTCATTGACCTGAAGGCCCTGATGGGAGATACCTCGGACAACATTCCCGGAGTGCCCGGCATCGGGGAGAAGACGGCCACGAAAATCATCGCGAAATACGGCTCCATCGAGGAGGCCTACGCCCATGTGGAGGAGATCACTCCGGCCAGGGCCAGGGAGGCTCTGAGAAATCACTACGATATGGCGCAAATGAGCAAGATCCTGGCCACCATCGAGCTGAACGCCCCCTTTACCCTAGACAGCGCCGCGGCGAAAATTGAGAATCTTTATACCCAGGAGGCGCTGCCCCTCTGCCGCCGTCTGGAGTTTAAAAACCTGCTGGGCCGGTTCCAGGTCCGGGAGGAAAAGGCGGGGGAGGACCAGTATCACTGGATCAGCGATTTCTCCCAGGCGGACCATTTGATGAGTCAGATGGAGGGAAGGACCGTGGCTTTCCAGCTCATCCCGGATCAGGGGACGCTTTTGGGGATCGCTCTTTCCATGAAGGCGGGGGAGGCTTACTTCCTGGAGGCCGGGGGACTGCTGACGGCGGATTATCTGGGAAGCCGATTTTCCGAGGCCCTGGGAAGGGCAAAGACCGGGGTGACCATCGATCTGAAATCTCAGCTTGATTTCCTGGAGGAGGTCGCTCTTCCCAGGGAGCGGATCTTTGACGGGGCGGTGGCCGCCTATCTGATCAATCCGCTGAAGGGCAGCTACGAGGCGGAGGATTTGGCCAGAGACCATCTGAACTGGATGATTCCCTCCCGGACGGAGCTGTTTGGAAAGGCCGGACTCTTGCAGGCCAGGGAGGAGCGGGAAAAATTTTTGCCCTATGTGGGCCGAATGGCGCTCACCGGGCTTCGGGCTCTGCCTGTGCTGGAGGGACGGCTGAAGGAGCTGGGCATGGAGCGGCTCTTTTGGGAGATTGAGATGCCGCTGGTGTTTACCCTCCACCACATGGAGCAGGAGGGCATCGGTGTGAAGGAGGAGGAGCTGAAGGTCTATGGACAGCAGCTGGTGGGCCGGATCGGCGAGCTGGAGCAGCTGATTTACAGTGAGGCCGGGGAGGAGTTTAATATCAATTCCCCGAAGCAGCTGGGAGTGATCCTGTTTGAAAAGCTCCATCTTCCCCACGGAAAAAAGACGAAGACCGGATATTCCACCGCGGCGGATGTGCTGGAAAAGCTGGCGGCGGAGTACCCGGTGGTGTCCCATATTTTGGAATACCGCCAGCTTACAAAGCTCAAGTCCACCTATGCGGACGGTCTGGCCAACTTTATTTCCGCGGACGGCAGGATCCACGGCAGGTTCCACCAGATGATCACGGCCACCGGCCGGATCAGCAGCACAGACCCGAATTTGCAGAATATCCCCATTCGGATTGAGCTGGGACGCCTGATCCGGAAGGTATTTGTGCCGAAGCCGGGATTTGTATTTCTG
>CAZGRM010000284.1:2609-3527 GCA_964528295.1 uncultured Lachnospiraceae bacterium | reverse complement strand
AGGAATTTGGTCAGGCGCATCCCGATATTTATCTGGAATTGTCCCAATATCAATATGAAGACGTGCTGCCAGATCTGAAAAATGGGCAGATTGATCTGGCTATTTCCGGTTACGCGTTTCAGGATGAGTCGCTGGTGCGGCAGCCCGCCTACCGGTGTCAGGCCCTTTGGGGCGTCCCCAGCGACAGCGAGATGGGGAGGCGGGGCTTTATCACTGACGAGGAAATCCGCTCCTATCCCATCTGCTTTCCCAGCGGAAGCCGCTCGATCAATCTAGATGTTGCTGTATCTACCGTTACCGATTTCTATACAGAAGAATCTTCGGAGAATCCCCGAAAAGATCATGCCGATCCTTCGGAGGATTCCCGAAAGGATCATGTCGGCTCTTTGGCGAAAGAGGGCGGCGCTTACCGGACCAGCGGTTTTGAGAGGATCGGTCAGAGGAACCGGCAAGGTGTTTACATCCTGGATGACAATATGTTTTATCTCTGCAAGCTGGTTTTGCAGGGCAAGGCGATCTTCCCCATTGGAAAGGAATTGCTTCCCGCCAGGATTGAGGGAATTTCCTGGGTGCCCTGCCCGGAGCATCACTACTATTGGCAGGTAGATTCCTATTATATGAAAAATCGCCATCCGAAAAAAGGCATCAAACTTCTGCTGGAGGAGGTATTTGCGTTTTCTGGACAGAAAGAAAGGCGGGTTCCATGAAAACGAAAACAGTAGCCCGTTTTTCACTGCTCATCGCTCTGGCTTTAGTGCTGGGTTACGTAGAGCTTTTGATTCCCGTGGCACCCACCATCCCCGGTATCAAGCTGGGGCTGGGAAACACAGTTGTTCTCTACGCCGTCTATATGGCGGCGCCCTGGGAGGCGGCGGTGCTGATGCTCTGCAAGGTGGCGCTCTCCGGCATCCTGTTTGG
>CAZGRM010000284.1:0-2599 GCA_964528295.1 uncultured Lachnospiraceae bacterium | reverse complement strand
GGCGGTGCGTTAAGCCTTGTCACCATGGAGCTGCTGGTTCGGGCGCCCCGGGTGGGAGTGATCGGAGTATCTGCCTGCGGGGCTGTGGCCCACAATGCCGGGCAGATCGCGATGGCCTCCCTGCTTCTGGGGAATGGCGCCGTCTGGGCCTACCTCCCGATTCTTATCCTTTCCGGCCTGGTGATGGGGCCTGTTACCGGCCTGGTGGCCCAGATGGTCTTTGCCGCACTGCAAAAAAGCCGGACGGAATTTTTTGTCCGTCCCAGATATTTCCGGGAGAGCCGCCGGATGGATGTGGGGATCATTCTGTGTATGGCGATTCTGGGAGGAGGGGGATGGCTGGCGCTGACCCTGCGCCATGTCGTTTTGGAGGCGGAAATAGGGACAGAGAAGGTTAAGGCAGAGTATTATCTGGAAATCATTCAAAACAACAGGATTCTCTACGAGATCCCCATGGCGGAGTACGGAACCTATACGCTGACCAACGAATACACAGGAGGAGTCAACAGCTTCGTCATAAATGAGGATGGAGTCCATATGCTCCAGGCTAATTGCCCGGATAAAATCTGTATCAGCCAGGGGATCATCACCGCCAGCTCTTATTTGCCGGTGTGCTGCCTCCCCAACGCCCTCTCCATGCAGGTGATCCCCGCCGGGGAGGTGCCGAAGGAGTTCGATTTAGAAGGGCAGGATTACGCGAAGCTCAGGGAATAGAAGGCTGCGCATTATTTATCAATTGATTCGCAATTTATAGGAATGTGCCGTCCACAGACCAATGGTATAATATGACAGGATAATAGCTCTAGGCATCCAGGTACAAGCGATTTTCAAACACGCCTAGAAAAAAGGAGGAGGAAGCATATGGAATATTCCCTGCATGGCAGATGGACGGCGGATATCGGGGATGGGAAGATTTATCCCATAAAGCTGCCGGGCACATTGGATGAGAATCAGATCGGACACAGAGATACGGGGGCGAACCAGTGGCATCCCGACGCGGCCCTGGGAAATGAAAACCAGGTTTTCCAGTCGGAGGCCATCGCCACCCGCTTTACGAGAAATTATACCTACGAGGGGGAGGCCCGTTTTACAAGGCAGGTGGACCGAGAGCTTTGGAGTGCGCTGGAGGGGGAAATCCGGGAGGGAAAACGGATTTTTCTGGAGGCGGAGCGGGCCAGGGTGCTGCGCCTTAGGGTGGACGGAAGGGAGGTCCCTGATTTTGTGGAGCCCTCCATAAGCACGAGACACGTATTTGAGGTGACGGGGCTGATCCGGGAAGAAAGTGAGCTGACCCTGTGCTCTGACAACAGCTATCCCGGGCTCCCCCACGATGATATCGCATTTTCCTCTGCAGCCACCGACGAGACCCAGACGAACTGGAACGGCGTTCTGGGGTATCTGCGTTTTCGGACGGAGGAGCAGGTATTTCTGGATGATATCGCGGTTTATCCGGCAAACAAGGAGCTTACGGTGAAGCTGAGGCTCTATGCCGGGGCGCCCTATGAGGGGATCCTTCGGGTTTCCTGCGGCGCCCTGTGCCGGGAGGCGGTGAGGCAGGTGCGGGTGACGGAGCCGGTGACAGAGATCGTTTTTGAGGGGCTGCCCCTGAAAGAAGACGCTCGGCGCTGGGACCTGGAGGAGGGAAATCTCCATGAGCTGTCCGTATCCCTTGCGGGAGGAGACCGGAAAACCGTATCCTTTGGCGTCAGGGAGTTCGGGGATAACGGGGAGGGACGGCTGGCGGTGAACGGCCGCGTCATTTTTCTTCGGAGCGAGGCCAACTGCGGGGAGTTTCCGGAGACGGGATATCCGCCGATGGAGGTGGAGCGGTGGCTGGAGATTCTGAAAAGATACCGCTCCTACGGGGTCAACTGCGTGCGGTTTCACTCCCACTGTCCGCCGGAGGCGGCATTTACCGCGGCGGATCAGCTGGGAATGCTGATGCAGCCGGAGCTTTCCCACTGGAATCCGAGAACTGCCTTTGAGACGGAGGAGAGCTACGGCTATTACCGGACGGAATTGACTCAGATACTCAGGATGTTGGCCAATCATCCCTCCTTTGTGATGCTGACCTTTGGAAATGAGCTGCACGCCACAGAAAAAGGACATGAGAGGATGGCGAGTCTCTTAGAACTGGCCCGGAGGCTGGATGCCACCCGGCTCTATGCGGATGCCTCCAACGGACATTACGGGATGCGGGGCTGTGACCCGTCCAGCGATTTTTATACCGCCTCCGGTTTTTATGAGTGGGATCTGAGAGGGACCTTCGCCAATATGCGGGGATATCTCAACAACGCCTACCCCGGCGCAAAACAGGACTATTCCTCCTCCATGGCCCGCCTGAGGGAGGAGTACGGAAAACCGGTATTTGAGTTTGAGGTGGGCCAGTTCGAGGTACTGCCGGATTTTGATGAGCTGGAAGCGTTTCGCGGCGTCTCCGATCCGGCCAATCTGCGGCTGATTCGGGACCGGGTGGAGGACCGGGGACTGACAGCGGTCTGGAAACAGTACGTGGAGGCCACGGGGGAGCTGTCCAGAATCGGCTACCGGGAGGAAATCGAGGCCTCCATGCGGACGGAGGAGCTGTCCGGCATCTCCC
>CAZGRM010000283.1:0-3527 GCA_964528295.1 uncultured Lachnospiraceae bacterium | reverse complement strand
GACGGTACGTGAACAAGCAGGAGAGAGTGGAGTGCGACGTTCCTGACTATTTGCAGGATTACCTGGAGCATTACCGGGAGAACCTGCTGGAGGCAGTGGCGGAGACCAGTGAAGAGTTTATGGACCGCTATTTCAGCGGAGATGAGTTCTCCCAGGAGGAGATCATGGCCGCACTGCACACGAATGTGGCGGACGGCTCCATCGTTCCGGTGTCCATGGGAGCCAGCCCCAATCTTCAGGGCGTCCGGATCCTGCTGGACGACATCGTAAGCTATATGCCCTCACCGGAGAAGCGCAAGATCACCGGCGTCAATATGAAGACCAAGGAGGTCTTTGAGGCGAATTACAATTTTGCCAAGGCCAAATCCGCGTTTGTGTGGAAGACCATTGTGGATCCCTTTATCGGTAAATATTCTCTGATCAAGGTGGCCTCCGGCGTTCTGAAGAGCGACGACATCCTTTACAATGAGGCGAAGGAGAGCGAGGACAGAGTCAGCAAGCTGTACGTATTTGAGGGCAGCAAGGCTGTGGAGGTGAAGGAGCTGCACGCCGGAGATATTGGCGCCATCGGTAAGCTGAACGCCTCCACCGGAGATACTCTCTCCACAAAGGCTACACCCATCGCTTACGGAAAGATCGAGGTTTCTGTACCCTATACATATAAGAGATACCGCGCGAAGGTGAAGGGCGAGGAGGATAAGATCGCCCAGGCGCTGGCTAAGATGGCCCAGGAGGATCTGACCATCCGGGTAGTGAACGACGGTGAGAACCGCCAGACGCTTCTCTACGGGATGGGCGATCAGCATCTGGATATCATCGCCAGCCAGCTGCTGTCAAAGTATAAGGCGGATATGGTTCTGGAGAAGCCGAAGGTAGCGTTCCGGGAGACCATCCGCAAGAGCTCCGATGTGGATTCCAAGTACAAGAAGCAGTCCGGCGGCCATGGACAGTATGGCCATGTAAAGATGCGCTTCTCCGCGTTGGGTGATCTGGAGACCCCCTATGAGTTTTCACAGGAGGTTGTGGGAGGCGCTGTTCCGAAGAACTACTTCCCGGCGGTGGAAAAGGGCATTCAGGACTCCGTTCAGAAGGGCCCCCTGGCCGGATATCCGGTGGTGGGTGTGAAGGCGGTGCTCTACGATGGCTCTTACCATCCCGTAGACTCCTCCGAGATGGCCTTCAAGACGGCGGCCAGCCAGGCCTTCAAGAAGGGCTTCATGGAGGCGGGCCCGGTTCTGCTGGAGCCGATCGCTTCCCTGAAGGTGACTGTGCCGGATAAGTTCACCGGCGATGTGATGGGTGATCTGAACAAGAGAAGAGGACGCGTGCTGGGCATGAACCCGGACCACAAGGGAAATACGATCGTGGAGGCGGACATCCCCATGTCTGAGCTTTACGGCTATTCCACGCAGCTGCGCTCCATGACCGGCGGCAGCGGCACCTACGCCTATGAGTTCGCCCGCTACGAGCAGGCTCCCAATGATGTGCAGGAGAAGGAGATCGCGGCGCGCCAGAAGGCAGAGGAGGATTAAAAATAAGCTGCCCTGGCCAGTTATAATTTCATATAGGTTAGAAAAACAGGCTGAAATCCGCGAAAAGCGGCGGCCCGTTGGATAACATAGCAGAACCGCGGCTTCACTCAAAAAGAGGAGGCCGCGGTTTTTGAGCGCTTAAAGATTTTTTATCAGCAGCCGGGCCAGACATTCATGGCCGGCGGAGGTTAGATGGATCCCGTCCGCGGTGATGGCACCCGGCCCCAGCCGGTTTGCCTCCTGATCCAACAGCCCCTGGGTGGGAAGATACCGGATCAGACCGCGGGCTTCCGGGCCCGGCGGGCTATGGAGACCGCGGCGGGCGTCTCTTATGGTATCCATGATCACCTGCCGCGTTTCCTCCAGGCAGGGAAGCCAGGTCCGAAGAAAGGCGGGGGAAGAAAAGAGAAAGGGCTCCAAAACAAGAATCTTCCCGCAGCCGTCCGCCGCCAGCCCCAGAAGCAGCCGCTCCAGAGCGGCGCCGGAGTTTTTCAAATATTCCCTCCGGTCCTCCTCTTGGCAGTCCGCCTCCATCACCATCCCCACCTCATTGATCCCTCCCAGGATCACAGCGGTATCGTACCGCTGCCCACTGTAGTTTGCCAGCCATTTCCGGTAAATCCGGGGCAGGGTAAAGCCGTCCGCTCCTCCATTCACCACCCGCGCCGTCACCCCCTTCTGCTCCAGCAGCTTTGCCGTCCTCCTGACAAATCCGTTTCCCAGGTTATCCGGGGTAAAGCAGTGGTCACAGTCCGTGATACTGTCGCCAAGAAAAAGTAAATTCAAAAACATCGCCCCCTTTTCCCAAAGTATAACTCTCTTGACGGTAAAAAGCAAAGAGGGGAAAATGTGCGCGGTTTCTTGAAGAAAATGCTTTTATTTTCAAAAATTCTGTGATACAATATCCCACAGAGCATGGCGGAAGGAATATTCCACCTGCCAGGAATAACCGGATAGGAGGGACAGAGCGATGAAGCATATCAAGACACTGAATACGAAGCCTTTGCAGAATACACTGAAAAAGGGCGGATGCGGCGAGTGCCAGACTTCCTGCCAGTCAGCATGTAAGACTTCCTGCACAGTAGGAAATCAGACCTGCGAGAGCAACAAATAAGAATAAGAAAAGGCAGGATAAGCAGCGGAGGTGCTTCGCTGCTTATCCTTTATTCCAGCGCATGTCAAATGCTCCGGGGCTGCCCCGGTCATTTGACCCGCGCTGGCAGCGAGGCCCATATCTGTGCCGGGAGGCATTCCTTCACCTGATACCTCATCAGGTGTTTTCGTGTGCGGTGGGCAAAATATGGAAGAGAGAGGAGCTTTGATGTGATCCATCAGTATAAGAACAATGGATACAACATCGTGTTGGATGTGAACAGCGGCTCCGTTCATGTGGTGGACGAGCTGGTTTACGATGTGATTGCACTGCTGGACGCAGGAAAATCAGAGAAAGAGACAAAAGAAGAGCTGAGTCAGACCTATCCGGTGGAAGAGCTGGAGGAGGCGCTGGAGGAGTGCGAGGCCCTGAAGGAGGCCGGCGTGCTGTTCACGGAGGATATCTATGAGAAGGCCATCACCGACTACAAGGCCCGCAGGACCGTGGTGAAGGCCCTGTGTCTCCACGTCGCCCATGACTGTAACCTTGCCTGCAAATACTGCTTTGCGGAGGAGGGAGAGTACCATGGACGCCGGGCGCTGATGAGCTTCGAGGTGGGGAAAAAGGCGCTGGACTTTCTCATCGCCAACTCAGGATCCAGGCGGAACCTGGAGGTGGATTTCTTCGGCGGGGAGCCTCTGATGAATTGGAAGGTGGTCAAGGAGCTGGTGGCCTATGGCCGGGAGCAGGAGAAGCTTCACAATAAAAACTTCCGGTTCACCCTCACCACCAACGGCGTGCTGCTGAACGACGAGGTGATGGAGTTCTGCAACAAAGAAATGGCAAATGTGGTGCTCAGCATCGACGGCCGGAAGGAGGTCAACGACTATATGCGTCCCTTC
>CAZGRM010000282.1:0-3546 GCA_964528295.1 uncultured Lachnospiraceae bacterium | reverse complement strand
GCTCTAGCAGCCTGTTTGGTGTTTTATTTTTATGTTCTGATAATACAATAACATAGAAAGGCAGAAATTTGAACTAAAAAATATATCGACATTTTTTTTGTACAGTATTATAATGTAAAGTGTGCGCACAGCGCACACTTTAACGAAAGAAAATACGGAGTATTTTCTTGAGTCTGTTTCAACGAAAGGAAATACGGAGTAATAACTGTGAGGTAAATAAAATGGCTATCAATTTTGTAAAAAAGCTTCCGATTCCGGCAGAGGTGAAGAAGATGTATCCGCTCTCCGACAAGGTCGTTCAGATCAAGAAGGAGCGGGATGCCCAGATCCGCAAGGTCTTCACCGGAGAATCCGATAAATTTCTTCTGATCATCGGGCCCTGCTCCGCTGACAGCCAGGAGCCCGTGCTGGAGTATGTCCACCGCCTGGCCAAGGTCCAGGACAAGGTGGGGGACAAAATCATCCTGATCCCCCGCATCTACACCAACAAGCCCCGGACCACCGGGGAGGGGTACAAGGGTCTGGTGCACCAGCCCGATCCCGAGAAAAAGCCGGACGTATTTGCCGGCATCGTGGCGATGCGAAAGCTTCACGCCACCGCCATCGAGGAGACAGGCCTCACCTCCGCCGACGAGATGCTTTACCCGGAGAACTGGCGCTATATCGACGATCTCCTCTCCTATGTGGCCATTGGCGCCCGCTCCGTGGAGGACCAGCATCACCGGATGACAGTCAGCGGCATGGACGTGCCCGCCGGCATGAAAAATCCCACCAGCGGTGACCTCTCCGTCATGTTCAACTCCGTCGTGGCCGCCCAGAGCAAGCACACCTTTATCTATCGTGGCTGGGAGGTCAACACAGACGGAAATGATCTGGCCCACGTGATCCTGCGGGGAGCGGTCAACAAGCACGGCAACACCATCCCCAACTACCACTATGAGGACCTGATGCTCCTCAATGAGCTGTACGGAAAGCGGAGCCTGAAAAATCCGGCCGCCATCATCGACACGAACCACTCCAACTCCGGCAAACAGTACCTGGAGCAGATCCGCATCGTCCGGGAGGTGCTCCACAGCATGAGCTACTGTTCCGACCTGCGGAAGCTGATCAAGGGCTTCATGATCGAGAGCTATCTGGTGGACGGCTGCCAGAAAATCGGCGTGGGGGAGCACGTCTACGGCAAGAGCATCACCGATCCCTGCCTGGGATGGGAAAAATCAGAAAAGCTGATTTACGATATTTACGATTATCTGTAAGAAAAAGGTTCAGCAGGAAGAACGCGCTCTTCTCGCTGAACCTTTTTCTCTTCTATGAGCGGCAGACCGGGCGGCCCCGCTTTGGGACCGCCGGTCCTGTCTTTAATGTCTCGGATGAGCCGCATTGTAGACCCGGCGCATCCGGTCCACATTCATATCCATATAAATCTGAGTGGTGGCAATGTCAGAATGACCCAGCATCTGCTGGACAGACTTCAGATCCGCACCGTTTTGTACCAGGTGGGCCGCAAAGGAATGGCGCAGGGTATGCGGGGTAATGTCCGCCACGATCCCCGCCTTCGCCGCGTACTGCTTGATCAGCTTCCAGAAGCCCTGACGGCTCATGACGCTGCCGGAGCAGTTCACAAAAAGGTATTCACTCTCATTCTCCTTCAAAAGCCGGGCTCGTCCATCCTTCAGATACCGCTCCAGAGCTTTTCTCGCGTTATCGCCGAAGGGAATCACCCGCTCCTTCTCCTCATCCCGGCACACCACGTAGTTCATAGCCAGATTCACATCCACAAGCTTCAGGGAAATCAATTCCGTCACCCGCATCCCCGTCGCATACAAAAGCTCCAGCATGGCCTTGTCCCGCAGCTCCTTCGGGGAGGAGCCGGAGGGCTGCTCCAGAAGACGCACCGTCTCCTCCATGCTGAGAATTCCCGGCATCTTTTTCTCAATGTGCGGCGCCTTGATCGTATCCGTGGGATCCTTCGCGATCTGCCGGCTGTGGTAGGCATAATGAAAAAAAGCCTTCATCGACGCCACATTTCTCGACACGGTGGCCGTGGAAAGCCCCTGCTTTTCCAGATAAAGTACGTAAGAATTCAGATTTGTGGAGGTCACGTTCTCCACCTCCTCCACTCCATGCTCCCTCAGATAGCTCTCCAGCTTTTTCAAGTCACACCGGTAGGAGCTGACCGTACTTTCCGACGCATTTTTTGTCTCCTTCAAATAATCAATAAACAGGGGTAACTCCAGTCCCATTCCTCTTCCCTCAGCTTTCAAAATAATCCCCCATATCCTATCCGCACCACAAAACGTGCCCCAGATCTACGATTCACGTCTCATAAACATAAGTGCTGTCGAACAAGGCAAGTACATGTATTATATGCGATTCTTTTTGTAAAATCAACGGGTTTTTTCCGCTAAAATCCTGTAAAAAATCCTGTATTTACGCAGGTTTACAAGATTTCGTCCCCCTGATTTTTCTCACTACCAGATATGGTAAATGATTGCCTCTCACCTCAGAAAAAAATTTTTTATGGGATCATCCGCAAAAATATTTTCAGAGTCCAAAGCCCCAGCCAAGCCTCCACCCCGCAGCCGAACACACAGAGCGCCCCCATCTCCCCCAGCTCCCGAAGATCCCTGCCTGACACGGCGGACAGCGTCCCGCCCTCCCGGTAACCTCTCCCCTCCAGGCGCCGGAAAAAAATTCCCAGCTCCCTTTTCCATACGGAGCCATACAGCAGCCACTGAGGAAACAGGCAGCAGAGAAACAGAAGAATCCCCTCATACCCATCCCGGAGGATAAACAGCGACAGGAGCATCCCCGCGGAGCAGGCCAGCCAGAACAGATAGAAACAATGAAACAGCACCCCCGCCGCCGTGTACGCGCTCATCCACAGAAACAAAAGGGCCTTGATCCTCACCGGCACCAGGTAGAAAAACAGGCGCCTCGTATCCGGCGAGGTCTCCTGAAATTTATTGAAGCTGTAGAGGCTCACAAATCCGGCGTAGCTCCCGGTTCCCATGCGCAGCAGCTCCGGCAGGGCGGTCCCCAGCAGCAGGCCAAGCAGTGACGCGGCCGCCAGGGCCGCCTGGAGCTTTCTCTTTCCTTCCAAAAAATCTCCACCCTCCGGCCGTCATTTTTACAGTTTATGGGAAGGTTCCGGGCAATATTCCTCGATATAGGCCCGCAAAAACTCATAAATCTGACCCTCCGTGGGAGGACATCCCTTCGCGCAGTGCTCAAATCCGGACGCGCAAAGTCCCACGCCCAGCCTTCCGCTTTTTCCCCGGTATCCCTGGCCGATACAGATCTTCGCGTCCAGCCTTTCCAGCAGTCCCTCCTTTCGCAGGCGGTCCAGAGCCGGGATCAGATAGCCGTAGCAGGCGCTGCAGGATTCCACCTCTCTTTTAAAATGTGCAGGTGTATTTGAAATGCAGGAACAGAGCGTTGATGAAGAAGAATTGGAAAAACTGCTGAATAATGTGTTTTGTAAAGCGGCAGAAAATTTTGTAAAAACAAGAGAAGAAGAAGGCGAACACCTTAAAAGTGATTTGA
>CAZGRM010000281.1:0-3582 GCA_964528295.1 uncultured Lachnospiraceae bacterium | reverse complement strand
CGTCTCCTGACAGATAGTATCTGGTTCTACCGTCAGTTGTCTTAAACTCTACTGTCTTCATATCCATGCTCCTTTCAATTATTTAGCATGGATATTTTATATCATCGAGGACATGGAGGACATCAAGGACACTGCACGAGTTTCCATTGTCCTCCAAGGACTCTAATCTTCCTTCGAGGACATGGAGGACACTACTTTATCAACACGAGTTTCCTTCTTGAAAAACCAGCCGCGGCAGACCAGATAAAGCGCCGCGGTAAACAGGAGAAACAGGGCAAAGATCCGGGAAGGAAAGGGCTGGGGAAGGAAGGTGATGATCCGGGTGTCCTTATCCCATTCCATGTAGAAGGGCAGAAAGGCGCCGAAGTATCCCCAGAGTACCAGCCGGGCGACGGCGGCGGGGAAATACATGGAAAAGAGTCCCAGAAAGGAGCCGGCCAGCCCCACCAGCAGCGGGATGATCTGGTTTTCAAACCACAGGGACAGAAAATGCTGCAGGGTCAGCACTGCGGTGCCTGCCGTCAGGGTGACGCCGAAGTGGCGAAGGAGCAGCAGGAGATCGGGCGTCTCCGTGAAGTGATACAGGCGGCCCGCACCTAGAATCAGCAGCGCCTCCCCTGCGCAGAACAGCGCCAGATACAGAAATTCATGAAGAAATTTCCAGTCATAAAAGCTCCCCTTGGTCTGGAGGGTATAGAGCAGCTTCAGGGTCTGTCCCTTAATCTCCAGGTCACAGAGCCGGCTGGCGATAACGGCCAGCATGACAGGCATGAGGACACAGTTCAGCAGGGGAATCTGGCAGAGCAGATAAGTATAGCCCTGGGCCAGGTCCGAGGCGTCCGAGCGCCGGAAGCTCCAGAAGGTCCAGACAAAGAGAAGGAGGAGAAAGCAAAAGGGGATCAGCCACAGGTGAAGGTGCCTCTGCTTTCGGAACTCTGCCGAGACGGAAGAAAAAATCATAGCTAAGCCCTCCTTCCAATGATGCCAAGAAAGATATCCTCCAGGCTCTTCTGCTCCTCCTCCAGCCGCAGCAGCCAGATCTCCTGACCTGTCAGGATTCGTCCCGCCCTCAGGATCTCCCGCTCATCGGAAGTGTTCAGATATAGCCAGCCCGGCTCCCTTCGGACGGGAAGGCCCGCCTGCTTCAGAGCCGGAAAGGCCCTCTCATCGTCGTTGGTGCGCAGCCGCATCCGGCTCCGGCTGTGCTCATGGAGAACAGAAAGGCGGTCCTGGAAAATTAGCTGGCCCTTGTCGATGATGCCCGCGTGGGTTGCCATCAGGTCGATCTCCGGCAGCAGATGGCTGGAGACCAGCACGGTCATTCCATAGCGGGCGGGGAGGGAGCGGATCAGCTCTCTCATCTCCTGGATGCCGGCAGGGTCCAGGCCGTTGGTGGGCTCATCCAGCAAAAGCAGCCGGGGAAAGCCCAGGAGGGCGGCGGCCAGGGCCAGCCGCTGCTTCATCCCCAGAGAATATTGGCTCACCTTTTTATACTGCTGGTCCGAAAGTCCGACGATGCCCAGCACCTCGTCCACCTGGTTTTCCGGCGCCTGCTTTAAGGTGGCGCAAAGCAGCAGATTTTCCCGGCCGCTGAGATGGCCGTAGTAGGCGGGGGACTCGATGAGGGAGCCGGTGTGGCGCAGGATATCCAGCCGGTTTTTCTGGTCCATGGACCGGTCCAGGATCCGGATGGTGCCGCCGGTGGGCTTCACCAGCCCCAGCAGCATCTTCATTGTGGTGGATTTTCCCGCCCCGTTTGGGCCGAGAAAGCCGTAAATGCTTCCCGCCGGCACGGAGAGGTCCAGCTCCGAGACGGCGTTTTTCCCATGGTACTGTTTGGTCAGCCCATGGGTTTGTATCATGGTTTCCATTTAGACATACCTCCTTTTTCACAGCGTTCGTTTCGGGAATCATGTTATCAGAATTCGCTTAATCAGGACTGAAGCGGACCTTATAATTACCTTAAAAATCGATTTCTCTGTGGAACGGGGAGGACGGATGGTGTAAGATAAGGAAAAGGACCGCGTCGGAGGAGCTCATGAATATATATAATTGCAAAATTTTGGTGGTGGATGACAACGAAAAGCTGGCCGTGATGATCCGGGGAATCCTGAAGAGAAACGGGTACGGTCAGATATGGACGGCGGGGACCTGCCGGGAGGGGCTGCGGCTCTTCCGGCAGGAGCCGCCGGACCTGGTGATTCTGGATATTATGCTGCCGGACGGGGACGGCTTCACCCTGTTTCGGAAGATGAGGGAGCTGTCCCAGGTGCCGATTCTGTTTCTGTCGGCCAAGGACCAGGACAATGACCGGCTGTTCGGGCTGGGGCTGGGGGCGGACGACTATATCACCAAGCCCTTTTTGCCCCAGGAGCTGGCCCTGCGGGTGGGGGCCATCCTGAAGCGGACCTACTTTTTAAGGCGGGAGGAGCCGGAAGCGGCGCCGGAGCCGGAGCTGGTGCTGGGCAGCCGGAGGGTATCCTTTGAGAACGCCACGGTGAGCTGGGAGGGCCAGTGTGTCAATCTGACGGCAAAGGAGCTGCTGCTTCTGAAAAAGCTGTACCAGAATCGGGGAAACATCGTCACCTTCGACGCCATCTGCCGGGCGGTGTGGAACGATGAATATTACGGCTACGAAAATACGCTGATGGTTCATGTCCGTCATCTGAGAGAAAAGATCGAGGAGGATCCCTCTCACCCCAGATGGCTTTTGACCGCCCGGGGGCTGGGCTACCGGCTGAAGGCAGAGTGACAGGCGGGAAAGAGAGGGGCCAAGAGAGATGAGAAGTCTGTTGAAAATCAGCCGGAGATACATTTTGACCGCCATCCTGGTGACGGTCCTGGTGCTGTGCGTGAACGGGGCGGCCTTTCTTTTCCTGGAGTATCAGCTCTTTGAGAAGGGGGAGAGCTTTCATGTGGGGCAGAGTGAGCTGGACGAGATCGAGGCCCAGATGACCTGCCGGGACGGAAGCTATGAGCTGTCGGAGGAGGGGTACCGGCTGCTGGAGGAGAGCAGCTATGTCTGGGCCATGCGTCTGAATGAGGCGGGCGAGGTGGTGTGGAGCTACGAGCTGCCGGAGGAGGTGCCCCGGCATTATACGGTGGCGGACGCGGCCTCCTTCGGGAGATGGTACATCGGGGAGTATCCGGTGTTTATCTGGAGGAGCGGCGAGGAGCTGATGGTGTACGGGGCGGCCCCGGACCAGGTGCTGCGGAGTAATGTCTACGTGTCGATGGATTGGGTCCGGCGGATTCCCGACATTGCGGGATCCTTTCTCATAGTAAATATGATTTTCATTGTGGGACTGGCCCTGCTGCTGGGCTGGCGGTTTTACCGGTCTCTCAGGCCCATCGCCGACGGCATTGAGCGGCTGGAGGAGAAAAGGCCGGTGGATATACCGGAGAAGGGGGCGGTCCGGGAGCTTTCCCAGCGGCTGAACCGGGCGTCGGTGATCCTGAAGGAGCAGGATGAGCTGCTGACCCGCCGGGATGACGCGAGGACCGAGTGGATTGCGGGGGTATCCCACGATATCCGCACTCCTCTGTCCCTGATCACCGGCTACTCGGATGAGCTGGCCGCCG
>CAZGRM010000280.1:0-3685 GCA_964528295.1 uncultured Lachnospiraceae bacterium | reverse complement strand
CAAAAAAATACCAGAGCATACGCACTGGCACAAAGTTTAAAAATAAACACAGGGACTCAGAGGAATCTCCTCTATCCCATCCTATTTTCCTGCGCCAGCATTATCTGTATCAGGTTCAAAGGGTCAAAACCGTACGGTTTACTCTCAGGCTCCACGCCTCCCCGTTTTCCTTGTTCATTATACTACTGTTTCCCGGATGCCGCAAGCCCAAATCGCAAAAATCCTCTTTCCGCCTCGCGCGCAAGTAACGGTTCCCCCGGACGCCGCCGGGGCAAACATGCGGAAAACCGGCGGGACTTCGCCTCGCCGGTTTTTCGATGTGTATGCTCCTTCTTAATCCGCATTGCAGATTTTCAAGATGGCGTCGGCAAAAATCTTTGCGCTCATCAGCAGCGTGTCGATCACCATGAACTCGTCGTCCCCGTGCATGTGGTTATCCACCTCCGGAGTCATGCAGCCAAAGGCCACGCCCCGCTCCAGATTGTGGACGTAGGTGCCGCCTCCGGTGGACAGCGGCTCTCCCTGAATTCCGGTATACCGCTCATAGCTGCCCAGCAGCGTCTTCACAAACCAGGAATCCCCCGGAACACAGTGGGGAGCTCCCACCTCGCCTCCGGTCAGCTGGATGCCGTACCGGGCCAGGGCATTTTTCACCGGGATTCTGGTATTCTCATCATCGCAGCCAAGAGACAGCCGGGAGTCGAAAAGGGCGCTCAGCTTTTCCGGCGTGTAGTCCAGAATGCTGAAGCATACCGTCACCGCCCCGGACTGGTCATCCTCCCTTGCGATGCCCAGGTTCGCTCCGCAGGTATCCTCAAAGGGCATCAGCTGAGCCAGGCCCTTTAAAGCCTGCTGGCCCTTCGTCTCATCGAGAGGCAGTCTGGAAATCAGACGAAGGGTGGCGGTCAGCGCGTTCTTTCCCTCCGCCGGGGTGGAGGCGTGAGCCGCCTGGCCTCTGGCCTCCACCTTCCAGTGATCCCCGACCTGACTGATGGTAAAGGTCACGCCGGTCTCTCCGGTCACCTGCTCCGCCGTCTGCCGCAGCACATCCTCCGCCACGCCCTCCAGCTCCGCCAGAGCCCGGGCCGGCACCACATTGGCCTTATCTCCGCTCTTCATCCGCAGCACCCTGGCCTTCGCCTCCTCCTTCGGAAACTCCGCCCCGAATTTTGCGTTCAGATGCCCCTTCTCAATATTGATCACCGGGAAATCCGCGTCCGGAGTGAAGGAGTAGGGCGCCTCCTGCTCTCTGCTATAATAATATCTCAGATCACTGGAGCCGCACTCCTCATCGGAGCCCAGAATCAGCCTCACACTCTTTTTCATGGGAATTCCCAGCTCCCGGATGGCCCGCATGGCATACAGAGCCGCCAGAGCCGGTCCCTTGTCATCCGCCGTTCCCCGGCCGTAAACCCGGTCTCCCACCACCTTCATCTCGAAGGGCTTCGTCACCGTCCAGTCCTCGGTCACCGGCACCACGTCCAGATGGGCCAGGATATCCAGCGCCTTCTCCTCCCCGCTGAAATCCCCGGTCACCACATAGTTGTCATAATTCGTGGTCAAAAAGCCGTAGTCCTTCAGCATTTTCTCGGCCTCCGCCAGCACAGCCGCCGGGCCCTCTCCGAAGGGCATCCCCTCCTTCGCCTCCCCCTTCTGGCTGTTTACGCGCACAAGCCGCTCCAGGTCGCTGAGGATCTCCTCCCTCTTTCCGTCGATATACGCGTCAATTTTTTCTTTATACATACTCTGCCTCCTTTTATTCCAAACACGAAAAAAGAATTGCAGCGCAAACTCTGCTTTACACTGCAATCTTTTCCACAAAATCCTTTAGCCAAGCACCGCCTGGATGGCCTCCTTGGTGGGAAGGGCCGGGATACCGCCCATCTTCTGTACGCACAGTCCGCCGGAGGCGTTGCCGTACTCCAGAGCCGCCCGCACCAGATCCTCCGTGAGGTCCGCGGTGGTCTCCACACCGCTCATCAAAAGCTTTGACAGGAAGCCGCCCCAGAAGGCGTCGCCCGCTCCCGTGGCGTCCACAGCCTTCACCTTGTGGGCCGGCACCACACCCTCGCTGCCAGCAAAGAAGTATTTCGCTCCCTTGGAGCCCAGGGTCTCAATCACCACGGAGATCCCAAGGTCGCCCATCAGCTTCGGGATATTCTCCTCGCCGCCCACGAAATCCAGCTCCTCATCGGACACCTTCAGAAGATCCACATAGGGAAGCACCTTGTCCACCACGGCCTTCGCTTCCTCATAGCTCCAGATCATATTCCGGTAATTGACATCGAAGCTCACCAGCTTGCCATTCTTCTTCGCCATCTCCATGGCATAGAAATGGGCATCACGGCTGGGATTGGCTGACATTCCCACAGAGCCCGCGTGGAGAATCTTCGCGCTCCTGATCATCTCCTCCTTCACATCGCCCTTATCCAGCAGAATATCCGCTCCCGGCTTTCTCACAAAGGTGAAGGACCGCTCGCCGCCCTCATACAGCGTCACAAAGGCCAGACTGGTCACCGCCTCGTCCGTCAGCTCCGGACACAGCACCCGCACCTGGTTCTGCTCCAGCGTTTTCTTCAAAAGCCTGCCGAAATCATCATTTCCCAGTCTGCCCAGAAATCCTGTCTCCAGCCCGTTGCGTGCGATGGCGATGCAGGCGTTGGCGGGAGCTCCTCCGGGATTGCAGATGTAGCTGCGCTCCTCCTTGCCAGGCGTAAAATCAATCAGCATTTCCCCCATGCAAATAATGTCCATAGTATTTCCTCCAGTTTATTCCTCCGCGGCAGGTCCGGCCGCAGTATTTTGCTTCATTATATTACAAATATTGCCGCTGTACAAGAAAATTTTCCCGGCCCTTAGCAATAGAAAAGGTGACCGAAAAAACAGTCTTCGGTCACCTGACAGTTTAAAAGAATGTAACGCCTTAAATTCCGGCCTGCTCAAGAAGAGCCGGTACCTTTGACTCCCAGCCAAGCGCCATGATATGTACGCCCTGGCAATACGGTCTGCATTCCTTGATAATGCGCGCCGCGATCTCCACACCGGTGATGCCGGCCTTGGTCTTTTCCTTGTCCGCTCTCAGCTCATCCAGCATCTCATCGGGCACATGGACTCCGGCCACATTGTTGTTCATGAATTTCGCCATGCCCACGGATTTGGGGATGATGATTCCCACCTGAACCGGCTTGCCAAACTGTTTCGCCTTCTCCATGAATTTGATAAACTTCTCCGGCTCGAATACTGCCTGGGTCTGGAAATACTCACAGCCCGCCGCGACCTTTCTCTCCATCTTTGCCAGCTGCGCGTCAACGGAATCGCTGCAGGGAGACACAACCGCTCCCTTCGCGAACTTCGGCGGCTCACCGACCAGCGCGTTTCCGCCCAGATCCATGCCCTTTTCCAACTGACATACCGTGTGGATCAGGGAAACGGAATCCAGATCAAATACAGGCTTTGCCTGGGGATGATCGCCCATCTTTGTATGGTCTCCTGTCAAAAGCAGCAGGTTTTCGATCCCCAGCATAGCGGCGCTCAGAAGGTCTGACTGCAGCGCGATACGGTTTCTGTCCCGGCAGGTCAGCTGGAATATGGGGGTCAGCCCCTCATCCTTCAGAGCCTTACACGTCGCCAGAGAGCCAAGGCGCATAACGGAGGACTGATTGTCCGTCAAGTTCACAGCCGAGAA
>CAZGRM010000279.1:0-3691 GCA_964528295.1 uncultured Lachnospiraceae bacterium | reverse complement strand
CCATACAACAAATGAATGAGGAAGCGGCTCAGAAAGCGGCTCAGAAAGAAAGAATAGCAACCTTGCTCCAATCAATTAAAAATTTGATGGGAAATTTAGGACTGACAGCAGAGCAGGCAATGAACGCGATGGGTGTCTCTGAAACGGACCGCAAAAGCATATTGCCATTTATTTGAGTTAAGAGCTGACGCGGCGGGGCGCCAGAAGTTTATTTAGTTTTTCTTCCACATATTCTTGCATTTTGTCAGAAGATGTGGTACAATGCAACCGTTGTTTTGAATGAGAACTGCAGGGACTTGCAGGGATAGTCCGGGTTAGCTTGCTGCGGCAGCATCAGAGCAGCATTGACCGGGAATCAGCCGGGGCGTTTGCCGGGCGGAAGTTCACAGAATAAGAAGACGAGGTGAAAAAAATGAAAGCAGGAATCCATCCAGAGTATTATCAGGCAACCGTTACTTGCAACTGCGGCAATACCTTCGTGACAGGTTCTACAAAGAAGGACCTCCACGTAGAAATCTGCTCCAAGTGCCATTCCTTCTACACAGGACAGCAGAAGGCTACGGCGGCGCGGGGACGTATTGAGAAGTTCAACAGAAAGTACGGTATCGAGTCCAAATAATGCGGTATGTGATGGGGTGGGATTGCGAAATCCCACCCCTTTAAAATACCAGAAAGGATAAGGAAATGAAACCATCCGGAATAGGAGGCCAGGCGGTCATCGAGGGCGTCATGATGCGAAATGGGAGCCAGTACGCCGTGGCCGTCAGGACGGCTGATGGGCAGATTGTTGTGGATAAACAGCAGTGCGGCAGCAGCCGGTGGAAAGATAATAAGTGGATAAAAAAGCCGATCATCCGGGGAGTCGTGAATTTTTTTGATTCCATGATTCTGGGGATGAAGACGCTGATGTATTCCGCCTCCCTCTTTGCGGAGGAGACGGAGGAGGAAAAAAACGAGCGGGAGGGGAAGGCCCGGAAAAAGGCCGCCGCGAAGGCGGAGAAGCTGAGAGCCCAGGGCAAGAGCGCCGAGGCGGAGCAGGTACTGGCAAAGTGTGAGGAGAAGCTGGCGAAGGAGGCCGGAGCTCTGGCCGCTGAGGCGGAGAAGGAAAAGCAGAAAAAGGATGACGATCTGCTGATGACGCTCACGGTGATTTTCTCTCTGGTGGTGTCGGTGGGGCTGTTTATGATGCTGCCCTATTTTATTTCCCGCTGGCTGCGGCTGGTGATTCAGTCGGAGATCCTGATCGTGATCGTGGAGGGCTTTGTGCGTCTGGCGATTTTCTTCGGGTATCTGGCGCTGATCTCCAGGATGAAGGATATTCAGAGGACCTTTATGTATCACGGCGCGGAGCATAAATGCATCAATTGCATTGAGCATGGCCTGGAGCTGAATGTGGCAAATGTGCGGATCAGCTCCCGGGAGCACAAGCGCTGCGGCACCAGCTTTTTGTTTATTGTTATGTTTATCAGCGTGGTGTTTATTATGGTGTTCAGTATCCCGCTGTTTATGGTGATTCACGTGAACACCTCCTTCTGGAGGATCGTGCTGCGGCTTGTGCTGCTGCCGGTGATCGCGGGGGTCTCCTACGAGTTTATCCGTCTGGCGGGCACCTCCGACAGCAAGCTGGTGAATATTCTCAGCAAGCCGGGAATGGCTCTCCAGCACATGACCACCAAGGAGCCGGACGACTCCATGATCGAGGTGGCCATCGCTTCGGTGGAGGCGGTGTTTAACTGGAAAAAGTTTGAGAATGAGCAGTTCGGCACCCAGTATGAGCTGGAGGAGAGCGGGGAAGAGCCGGCGGAGGCCGGAAGCTTCGGAGCGGAACATGAGCCGGCGTGAGAATGCGGGTGACGGCAGGGAAAGACCGATGACTGACGGAGGAAAGCGGATGACAGAAAAGGAAGGCGGATCGCCGGGGCCGGAGCGCGATGGACTTGAGCTGCCAAAGCCGGAAATGAGTGCTCCCAAGCTGCCGGAGCTGGGATGCGCGCCGGAGACGGTTACTCTGGGGCAGGCCCTGGAGCTGGGGAAGGAGTACCTGATCCGGCAGGGGATTGACGATGGGGCGCTGGATGCCTGGCTGCTGCTGGAGCATGTGACCGGGATGAGCCGGGCCAGATTTCTGGCGGACCGGGATTTTCTTTTGACGGAACCGGACCGGAGCCGGTATCGGGAGCTTTTGATCAAACGGGGAGACCATATTCCTCTGCAATATCTGACCGGAGAGCAGGAGTTTATGGGCTTCCCCTTCCATGTGAATGAGCATGTGCTGGTGCCCCGGCAGGACACGGAGATTCTGGCGGAGCAGGCGTTGATGAGGCTGCGCCCGGGCATGAGGATTCTGGATCTGTGTACCGGTTCCGGCTGTATCGCTGTGAGCCTGTCAAAGCTCTGCCCCGGACTGAGGGTGGATGCCTCGGATATCTCCCAGGCGGCCCTGAGAGTGGCCCGAGCCAACGGCCAGGCGCTGGAGGCCGCAGTGTGTTGGCTCCACAGTGATTTATTTGAAAATATTCCCGAAGGCTGTTACGATCTGATTGTCTCCAATCCTCCCTATATTCCCACCGGGGTAATTGATACGCTGTCCCGGGAGGTGCGGCTTCATGAGCCCTTTGGCGCTCTGGACGGACGGGAGGATGGGCTGTATTTTTACAGAAGGATCGTGGCGGAGGCCCGGCCTTATCTGAGTCCGGAAAGCTTCCTGCTGTTCGAGATCGGCTGGGACCAGGCGGCGGAGGTGTCAGGGCTTTTGGAGGCCGCCGGATACCGGGAAATCCGGGTGGTAAAGGATCTGGCGGGCTTAGACCGGGTGGTTATCGCAAGAAGAGGGTGAAAGAGCCGTATTTTGCGGCGTTTGGTGCTATAAACGGAAAGGGAATATAATTGTTGAAAAATGTGTGCCGCCGCAGGGGATCAGATACGGCGGCGCATTTCGGTAAGGAGGGACCATATGTTTGACAAATTAGAGGATTTGCTGGTTCGTTTTGAGGAGCTGTTGAATATGCTGAACGATCCTTCCGTGATCGGAGACCCGCAGCGCTTTCAGAAGCTGATGAAGGAGCAGAGCAGTTTGCAGCCTATCGTGGACGCCTTCAAGGAGTACAAGAGCTGTAAGCAGACGGTGGAGGACAGCCTGTCTATGCTGGATGAGGAGTCCGATGAGGATATGCGGGAGATGCTGAAGGAGGAGCTGAGTGAGGCGAGAAAGCGGATCGAGGAGCTGGAGCGGGAACTGAAGCTCCTGCTGCTGCCCAAGGATCCCAACGATGAGAAGAACGTAATCGTGGAGATTCGCGCCGGAGCGGGCGGTGACGAGGCGGCCCTGTTCGCGGCGGAGATTTACCGGATGTATGTTCACTATGCGGAGAGCCAGCGCTGGCGGGTGGAAACCATGGACCTGGAGGAGATCGGCATCGGCGGGATGAAGTACGTCAGCTTTATGATTTCCGGTCAGGGCGCTTATTCCAGGCTGAAATATGAGTCCGGCGTACACCGGGTACAGCGGGTGCCGGAGACAGAGTCCGGCGGGCGGATTCACACCTCCACCATCACCGTGGCCATCATGCCGGAGGCGGAAGAGGTGGATGTGCAGATCGATATGAACGATTGTAAATTTGATGTGTTCCGGGCGTCCGGAAACGGCGGCCAGTGCGTAAACACCACTGATTCCGCCGTGCGGCTGACCCAC
>CAZGRM010000278.1:0-3699 GCA_964528295.1 uncultured Lachnospiraceae bacterium | reverse complement strand
CAGTTAGCTCACCGGAGCCGTTGCCCGGTTTTGGAAAGTTTTCTACCCGACACGGTGGCGTCCGATTGAACAGTAACTACAATCCCGTTCAATCCGCCTGGAGCTCGTACAGCAGGTTCATCTTCAGCTCGTAATAATCCGGGCTCATGTCCACGTAATGCTTGTGGGGGTTCTCGAAACGCTGCTCCTCCGGCCAGATCTCGTTGTTCAGCTGGGATTTCACATATTCCCGGATCTCCGACAAGGGTCTGGCGGGCATTACCCGCTTTCCATCCTTCACCACCAGCTGCTGCAGCTTTTTCACCGTATGGTTGTGGAAGCAGCGGTTTTTCCAGTTTTTCTCCGGGTCCACATACCGGTAGGGCTTCGTCATGTCCACCACCTCGTCCTTCTTCGTGATCAGATCCGCCACAGCCTGCCCCTTCTGGTCGTACACCCGGTACACATCCTTCAATCCCGGGTTGGTGATTTTTTCCACCGTCTCGGAAATCTTGATCCTGGGCACAAAGACACCCTTCTCCTCCACGGCGGCGATCTTGTACACGGCGCCGAACACCGGCTCGGACTTGGCGGTGATCAACCGCTCGCCCACTCCAAAGCTGTCGATGCAGCCGCCCTGATGCAGAATCGAGGTGATGGTATACTCGTCCAGACTGTTGGAGGCCACAATCTTAGCCTCCCGGAAGCCAGCGTCATCCAGCATTTTCCGGGCTCTCTTTGAGAAATAGGCCAGGTCCCCGCTGTCCAGACGGATGCCGTAATTCGCCAGCTTCCCCTCCGCCCTCATCTCCTCAAAGACCCGGATGGCGTTTGGCACACCGGATTTCAGCACGTCGTAGGTATCCACCAGCAGGGTGGTGTTGTTGGGATACAGCTTCGCGTAGACCCGGAACGCCTCCAGCTCGCTGGGATAAAACATGATCCAGCTGTGGGCCATGGTCCCGCCCACGGGAATATCAAACATCTGCCCCGCCAGCACCGTGGCCGTTCCGGACGCCCCGGCCAGGTAGGCCGCTCTGGCTCCGTACACCGCCGCGTCCATATTGTGGGCCCGCCGGGCTCCGAAATCGGAGACCGCCCGGCCTCTGGCCGCGTTGACGATCCGCCTGGTCTTGGTGGCGATCAGGCTCTGATGGTTCACCTGAGCCAGAATGGCCGTCTCCACCAGCTGGGCGTCGATCAGCGGGGCCACCACCGTGATCACCGGCTCATTGGGATACATGATGGTCCCCTCCGGGAAGGCATAAATATCCCCGGTGAACCGGAAATTCCTCAGGTATTCCAAAAAGGCCTCGGAAAACAGGTTCAGGGAGCGGAAATACTCCACATCCTCCTCCGAAAAATGCATATTCTCCACATACTCAATCACCTGCTCCAGCCCGGCGAAGATGGCGTATCCGCCCCCGTCCGGGTTCTGCCGGTAAAATACATCGAAGGCCACTCGCGCCTCCGTGTCCTCATTCTCAAAATATCCGTTCGCCATGGTCATCTCATACAGGTCCATCACCATGGAAATATTTCTCGTATCAAACTGGGTTTTCATCTGTCTCTCCTCCCTGAATATAGAACGGAAGTAATCTACTCACAAAAATTCAGGTCAATCATACCACAATCTTTTTTTTATTTCAATCACTGTTCTGACAGAAAAATAAAGACACTCTTTTGGTCAAATAAGGACCTGTCCACCTCCCCCTGTTTTTGTTATTATTTTAACAGAAACAAATCATTCATCCAAAGAGGAGGCAAGTAACAATGGCAGTTAATCGTTTTGTACTCAACGCAATTTCCTATCACGGCAAAGGGGCCATCCAGGAAATTCCCGGCATCATCTCCGGGAAGGGGCTGAAAAAGGCCTTTATCGCTTCGGACCCGGATCTGGTAAAATTCGGCGTCACCAAGAAGGTCACCGACCTGCTGGACGCCAACCAGCAGGCCTACGAGGTATATTCTAATATCAAGCCCAACCCCACCATTGAAAATGTCCAGGCCGGGGTGGAGGCCTACAAGGCCTCCGGCGCCGACTATATGATCACCATCGGCGGCGGTTCCTCCATGGACACCGGAAAAGCCATCGGCATCATCATCAACAACCCGGAGTTCGCTGACGTCCGCTCCCTGGAGGGCGTGGCGCCAACCAAGAATCCCACCGTGTTCACCATCGCCGTTCCCACCACCGCGGGTACCGCAGCTGAGGCCACCATCAACTATGTGATCACCGATGTGGAGCGGAAACGGAAATTTGTCTGCGTGGACACCAACGACATCCCCAACATCGCGGTGATCGACCCGGATATGATGTCCTCCATGCCCAAGGGCCTGACCGCCGCCACCGGCATGGACGCTCTGACCCACGCCATCGAGGGCTACACCACCAAGGCCGCCTGGGCTCTGGCCGATTGCCTGAACCTGGAGGCTATCCGCTTGATCTCCAGGAACCTTCGGAGCGCCGTTCAGAACGATCCTGAAGGACGTGAGGGTATGGCTCTGGGTCAGTTCGTTACCGGCATGGCCTTTTCCAACGTTGGCCTGGGCATTGCCCACTCCATTGCCCACACCCTGGGCGCTGTGTATGATACTCCCCATGGTGTGGCCTGCGCTATGATGCTGCCCATCGTGATGGAATATAACGCCCCCTGCACCGGCGAGAAGTTTAAAGCTATTGCCGAAGCTATGGGCGTGGACACCACGGGTATGGATCAGGAAGCTTACCGCAAGGCTGCTGTGGACGCCGTCCGCCAGCTTTCCGTGGATGTGGGTATTCCCACCAAGCTGGAGAAGATCCGGGAAGAGGATCTGGACTTCCTGGCTCAGTCCGCCGCTGTCGATGCTTGCGCACCCGGCAACCCCAGAGAGGCCTCCGTGGAAGACATCAAGGGTCTGATTCGTAAACTGATGTAATTTGCGTTCTGGGGCGTTGAAATGTCACCCTGGAAGAAAGGAAATACACATGAAAGATATTTTTACCGCTCCCTTTGTGGAGGAAATGAAGAAAACCACTGCCAACATGTACCGGCTGGGCTGGGACGAACGCAACGGCGGCAATATCAGCTACCTGCTGGATGAAAAGGAAGTAGGGGAGTACCTGGATCTGGCTGCTGTCAAGCGCACCATCCCCCTGGGCTTTGACGCTTCCGCCATCATTGGCAAAATCTTTATTGTCACCGGAACGGGCAAGTATTTTAAGAATGTGACCGATGATCCCGAGACCAACCTGGGCGTTGTCCGCATTGCCGCTGACGGCCAGACTGCGGAGCTTTTGTGGGGATATAAGGACGGCGGAAAGTTCACCTCTGAATTTCCTGCCCACCTGATGAGCCATATGGCGCGGTTGTCTGTCGATCCGGACAACCGGGTGGTCATGCACTGCCATCCAACCTATACGCTGGCGATGAACTTTGTCCATGAGCTGGACGAGAAGAAGTTTACCCATACTCTGTGGGAGATGTGTACGGAGTGCATCGTGGTGTTCCCCGACGGCATCGGCGTTCTTCCTTGGATGCTCTGCGGCACCAACTCCATCGGAGAGGCCACTGCTGAGAAAATGAAGGAATTTCGTCTGGTAGTCTGGGGCATGCACGGCATCTACGGCGCGGGCAAGACCATGGATGAGACCTTCGGCCTGATTGAAACTGTGGAAAAAGCCGCTCAAATCTACATGCTTACTGCCCATCTGCCCCGGATCAACACCATTCGGGACGA
>CAZGRM010000277.1:0-3761 GCA_964528295.1 uncultured Lachnospiraceae bacterium | reverse complement strand
AAAACAGCCCCAAAAGGGCGAAATCAGGCGTTATTTCCCCTATAAGTTGTCCCTGGTTGAAAAACGACACTCTTATACCTCTCACAATACATGGGAAGAAAGATGGATGGATTTGGGCATATGTATTTGCCGTAACAGCAGGGCAGGTATGGAGATGATCAAGAGCCGGACGGTCATCGAGACAGTGATTGCGGAAATGGATCTGGAAATGACCTATGAGCAGGTACTTGGGGCCATGTCTGTGTCCACCACCTCGGATACCCGAGTGGTGGCGATCAGCGTGACAAACGGGGACCCTTACCTTGCCCGGGATATGGCCAATGAAATCCGGATTGCGGCGGCTGCCCATATCCAGGCCGTGATGAATATGGAGGCCGTAAATGTGGTGGATGAGGCCAATGTGCCTTCCGATAAGTCGAGTCCGAAGGTAAAGCGGGATGTGGTGCTTGCGGGAGCCGTCGGGGTCTTTTTTGCGGCGTTGTTCTTCCTCATTCTCTTTCTGATGAATGACAAGATCACCACCGCGGAGGATGTGGAGCGCTATCTGGGACTCAGCATCCTGGCGATGATGCCTCTGGAGGAGGATGAAGTAAAGAAAAAGAAGACAAGAAAAAGGCTGGAAAGGAAAAAGCGGAGGAGATAGGAGAGCAGTATGAAAAGCATTACGATTACCAAACCTGAATTGCAATATTACAGCGCCGAGGCATATAAGTCTCTGAGAACAAATCTTCAGTTTTGCGGCGGAAGCAAAAAAGCGATCGTCCTCACCAGCTGCACCCAGAATGAGGGAAAGACGAGAATCGCTCTTAACCTGGCCATTTCCCTGGCGGAAATCGGAAAAAAGGTTCTGCTCCTGGACGCCGACCTTCGGAAATCCGTGCTCCTGGGTCGGGTTGAGGCGGCCAGAGAGGTGAAGGGGCTGGCACACTTCCTGTCGAAGCAGGAGCCCTTGATGAATATTGTCTACTCCACAAACATTCCCAATTTTCACGTGATCTTTGCCGGCCCCGTTCCACCCAATCCGGCGGAGCTGCTGAGCGATAAGTATTTTGACATCATGCTGAAAACCCTCCGGGAAAGCTACGACTATATCCTGATCGACTCGCCGCCGCTTGGCAGTGTCATCGACAGCGCCGTCATCGCCGGCAAGTGCGACGGTTCTATTTTAGTCATTGAGTCCGGCTGGAACAGCTGGCGCTTCGAGCAGGAGGTCAAGTCCCAGCTGGAAAAGACCGGATGCCCGATCCTGGGTGTGATCCTGAACAAGGTAGATCTGTCCTCCAAAAAATATTATGGAAAATATGGTAAGTATGGCAGGTACGGAAAATACAGCGGTTATGGAAAGACAGAAGAATCAAAATAGCCGGAAAGGACAATAGCGTGATGAAAAAGTGGCTGATTGGTATCATCCTCCTTTTCTGCTTCGGCGTAGGAGGGCTGACGCTTTATACAAAATTTTCCTCCGACCGGCGGGGACCGGTGATTTCCTATGGGGAGGGTCTCTACTACCAGGATGGAATTACCCGGGAGGAGCTGCTGCGGGATGTGACGGCGGTGGATGAGGCGGAGGGCGATGTGACGGACAGCCTGGTGATAGAGTCCATAACAGAGAATGAGAGGAGCGGCCAGGTGATCGTGGTCTATGTGGCCCGGGACAGTAAAAATAATATCACAAAGGTGAGACGAGTTCTTCCCTGCTCCGGCGAGGAAGCCCAGAATCCGGAATCGGAGAAGGAATCGGAGCCCGAGACAGAGGAAAAGGACCGGGAGAGCGAGGCTGAGACAGAATCCGAGACGGAGACAGAGGCAGAAAGCGAATCCGAAGAGCTGGCCCCGGGAGCTCCGATTATAAGGCTTACGGAGACGAAGCTGGAGATCCAAAAGGGCGAAGCCTTTAGCCCACTGGAGTACGTGGCATCCGTGGAGGATGATTATGATGATATCTACTCATTGTGGCGTGACATCCAGATTTCAGGAGAATATGACGTGAACAGGGTCGGAAAATATGAGCTGTATTTCTACGTGGTGGATTCCGCGGGAAATACGTCCAATCGGGCGAGGTTTACGTTGACGGTGAAATAGATGGATATCCCGCAATGCCGGGACCCATGGCTTCCCCCAAAGAGGGAAAACAAAAGCAAAGGGTATGCGGCGAATCAGGCATCCTTTATTTATGCGAGGGAGGAAAAACATGTCTATTTTAGTTACGAGATCCTCTATGCCGAAACTGGAGGATTACATTGAGGAAATCAAGCCTATCTTTGAAAGTCATCATCTGACCAATATGGGGCCGATTTATAAGAAGTTTCAGCATCAGCTGATGGAGTATCTGCAGGTGCCAGAGTTATCTCTGTTTGTCAATGGCCATATGGCGTTAGAAATGGCTATTCAGGCATTGGGTCTCAGGCGTCCGGAAGGAGAAGTAATTACAACTCCTTTTACGTTTGTTTCTACGACTCATGCGATTACCCGCAACAATCTGAAGCCTGTTTTCTGTGATATCCGCCCTGAAGACTATACGATAGACCCGAATAAAATTGAGGCGCTGATCACAGAAAAAACGGTGGCAATTATTCCTGTTCATGTATATGGCAACCTCTGTGATGTGGAAGCGATACAAAAAATTGCGGACGAGCACGGATTGAAAGTCATTTATGATGCCGCACATGCGTTTGGAGTTACGTATAAAGGTGTAGGGGTGGGTAATTTTGGTGACGCGTCCATGTTCAGTTTCCATGCTACGAAAGTATTTAACACTATTGAGGGTGGAGCTGTTGCTTTTCATGATAAAAAATACAGGGTCCTTCTTCATGAGTTAAAGAATTTTGGTATCCATGGCCCGGAGGATGTTGAGAATATTGGCGGCAATGCGAAGCTGGATGAATTTCGCTCCGCAATGGGTATCTGTAATTTGAAACGTATGGATGAGTGTATTGCGGCCAGAAAAAAAGTTCATGACAGATACATGGAACGTTTGGGAGGCATAGAAGGGATCAGGCTTTGTGAACAGCAGCCGGATGTAACCACAAATTACGCATATTTTCCTGTTTGCTTTGAATCTGAAAAATTCGGGAAGAGCAGAGATATAGTTTTTGATGAGCTCTCCCAGTTTGATATTTTTGCCAGAAAATATTTTTATCCGATCATCAATGAGCTAAGGTGCTACAAAGAAGAATACAGGGATCAGCCGACTCCCATTGCCCATGATGTTTCTGGGAAAGTGCTTACTCTCCCTATGTATGAGGAACTGACTCTGGAAATGGTGGATCGGATCTGCGACATCATACTTGGATGAGGATTAGACAGAAATGAATCAGAAAGAGAAAAAGGAATATTTTGGAGCACTGAAGGAAGAGTACAGAAATCCATTTGAAATGGGAGAAATTAAGATTGTGGATACGTTTTATGTAAAATATGTAAAACGAGCCATTGACATCACAATTTCATTATTGGCGGTAATTATTACACTGCCAGTCAATTTAATGATTGGTATGATTACTTTTTTTGATTTGGGAAGACCTCTTTTTTTCTCACATGAAAGACCGGGACTTGGTGAGAAACCTTTTAAAATGATTAAATTCCGTAATATGACAAATGAAACGGATGCGGAAGGGAAGCTACTGCCTCCCAGTGAAAGAGTAACAAAAATGGGAAAGTTTTTCAGACAGACATCGTTGGATGAACTGCTGCAGTTTTGGTTGATTCTGCTGGGAAAAATGTCGATTATAGGACCGAGACCGCTGCTTATGTCATATCTTCCC
>CAZGRM010000276.1:0-3776 GCA_964528295.1 uncultured Lachnospiraceae bacterium | reverse complement strand
GAAAGATACATATATATATTCCAAATTAAATGTTGACGTATAAATAAATTCGGATTGAACAAAATCGCTGTGCGATGGCCTGGCAAGGCTATGGCACAGCGATTTTGTTCAATTCCAGTTTATCGGGAAAACAGTCCCACCTTAAAAATGAATACCGGCATCACCGAGCAGGAAATCTTTGTGAAAGGTTCCCTGCTTTTTTGCCCGGAAACCGGGAGGAAGGAGGGCACCTGCCATGCCACGGGATTTATGCCTGCGCCACGATATTCGAATCATCCAGCGCGGCAACCGCCAGTCCGCCGCCTACGTTGGCACGTTCCCCGGACTTCGGGACAATTTATCCCGAGGCTGGCTCTCTGCGGTGCTTCCCTCGCCAGGTATTCCTGTTTGGACGGTCATTCTGTTTTCAAGTTGATATATTCTGTTTGCCGGAAGAATAGCAAAGTCAGCCGAGCCAGTCAACGGCAAGTGAACGGCGCATATTGCCGCCGTCCGGTTTTGGAAAGTTTTCTATCTGACACGGCGGCGTCCGAGGAAACAGTAACTCCAATATTCCCCACCGTAATTCTTTATAAAATCACTATTGAAAAAGTGCAAAGAGTGTGATAGCCTGTTCTGGCATCCGAGGGAAACGCGCGGATAGAATGAAAAGAAAAGCAGGGAAACGATCATGACGGCCAGTGTAAAGGTACAGAAGAACATGGGACAGCAATCACAAAAAGCAGGCGCCGGGAACCAGATTACCGAGGGAGTGATCTGGAAACAGATTCTGATTTTCTTTTTCCCGATCCTGGTGGGAACCTTTTTCCAGCAGCTCTACAACACGGTGGATGCCGTGGTGGTGGGCCGCTTTGCGGGAAAGGAGGCGCTTTCCAGCGTGGGGGGCTCCTCCAGCCAGATCATTAATCTGGTGGTGGGTTTTTTTACCGGGCTGTCGGCAGGCTCCACCGTCATCATCTCTCAGTATTTCGGGGCAAAAAATAAGGAAAAGCTCCAGCAGGCGCTCCACACCGCCTACGCCTTCTCCATCTGGTTCGGTATCCTGGTGGGGCTGGCGGGAGTCATCGCCACCCCCTGGCTGCTGGAGCTGATGAATACGCCCCGGGAGCTGACGAGGGATTCCACCCTGTATGTGAGGATTTATTTTGCGGGCCTCCTATTCGTCCTGATCTACAATATGGGCTCCGCCATCCTGCGGGCCATCGGTGACTCCAAGCGCCCGCTGTATTACCTGATCATCTGCTGTATCATCAATATCATTCTGGACCTGGCTCTGGTGCTGGTACTGAGGCTTGGGGTGCTGGGAGTGGCCGTGGCCACCTTGTTTTCCCAGGCGGTCAGCGCGGTGCTGGTGACCCGGGCCCTCATGTTCCACACAGAGGGACTCCGGCTGAATCTCCGGGAAATCCGGTGCCAGCGGGATATGCTGGCGGTGATGCTGCGGATCGGCCTGCCCACGGGCATCCAGTCCAGCATGTACAGCCTCTCCAACGTCATTGTCCAGACCGCCCTGAACAATTTCGGCGTGGACACCATGGCCGCCTTCGGCAAGATCGACAGTATCGTCTGGATGATCAACGGAGCCTTCGGCATCGCCGCCACCACCTTTGTGGGTCAGAATTTCGGAGCGGGAAAGCTGGACCGGGTGCGGAAGGGGACCAGGGATTGTCTGCTGATGACCTTATTTACGGAGATGGCCCTCAGCGCCATGATCGTCTGTGTGGGCCGGTATCTGTTTGGAGTCTTCACCTCCGACGCGGGGGTGGTGGCCATCGGGCTGAGGATGGTGCGGGTGATATCCCCCACCTACTGGCTCTTTGCCTTCATTGAGATTTTCTCCGGCTCCCTGCGGGCCCAGGGCAGCGTGTTCGTCACCACCGTCATGACCATGGCCGGCATCTGCCTGGTGCGGGTGATCTGGGTCACCTTCCTTGTGCCAAGGGGGACTCTGGAGCAGGTCATCGCCTGTTATCCCATCACCTGGGTGGTGACCGCCATTGCCATGATCATTTACTATCTCTACAAGCAAAAGCGAATACTGGCGGCCCACCAGCCCCTGCTATAAAATACCTCGCAAAATCGCGGCCACGAAAAAAAGACTCCTTCCCGGAGTCTTTTTTATACGAAAAATCAACCCTTTTTCCGAATCATGGCCCGCTTTCTCATGGTGGGATCCAGAATCTTCTTTCGGATCCGCAGGCTCTTTGGCGTTACCTCCAGCAGCTCGTCCGTATCGATGAACTCCAGCGCCTGCTCCAGGCTCAGGATCTTGGGCGGAGTCAGCTTCAGCGCCTCGTCGGAGCCGGAGGCCCGGGTGTTGGTCAGATGCTTCGTCTTGCACACATTCAGCTCGATATCCTCCGGCTTTGCGCTCTGGCCGATCACCATGCCGGAATACACCTTTTCTCCCGGTCCGATAAACAGCACGCCCCGGTCCTGAGCGTTAAACAGACCGTAGGCCACCGATTCTCCCGACTCAAAGGCAATGAGAGAACCCTGGCCCCGGTACTGCAAATCTCCCTTGTAGGGGCCGTAGCCATCGAAGACCGTGTTCATGATCCCATTTCCCTTAGTGTCCGTCAGAAACTCGCCCCGGTATCCGATCAAGCCCCGGGAGGGGATGGAAAACTCCAGCCTGGTGTAGCCGCCCTGGCCCGGTCCCATGCCCTGCAGCTCCCCCTTTCTCAGGCTCAGCTTTTGGATCACGGTGCCGGAAAACTCCTCCGGCACGTCGATGTAGGCCAGCTCCATGGGCTCCAGCTTCTTGCCCCGCTCATCGGTCTTGTAGATTACCTCCGCCTTGCTGACCGCAAACTCATAGCCCTCCCGGCGCATGGTCTCAATGAGGATGGACAGGTGCATCTCGCCCCGGCCCGATACCTTGAAGGTGTCGGCGTCCGACGTCTCCTCCACCCGGAGGCTCACGTCCGTATTCAGCTCCCGGAACAGGCGGTCCCGGATGTGGCGGGAGGTCACATATTTGCCCTCCTTCCCCGCCAGGGGACTGTCATTGACAATAAAATTCATGGAGATGGTGGGCTCGGAAATCTTCTGGAAGGGGATGGGATCCGGAGCGTCCGGGGCACAGATGGTATCTCCGATGTGCAGGTCCGCAATGCCGGAGATGGCCACGATGGAGCCAATGGAGGCGGAGGTCACATCCACCTTGCTCAGCCCGTCAAACTCATAGAGCTTACTGATCTTCACCTTCTGCTTCTTGTCCGGATCGTGGTGGTTCACCAGCACCACCTCCTGGTTTACGGAGATGGAGCCCCGCTCCACCTTTCCCACGCCGATGCGGCCCACATATTCATTGTAATCGATGGTGCTGATCAGCACCTGGGTGGGGCCCTCCTCCTCCCCCTCGGGGGCGGGGATGTAGTTCAGGATCGTCTCAAAGAGGGGCACCATGTTCTTGGGCTCATCCGTCAGCTCCTTCACTGCGTAGCCGCCCTTGGCGGAGGCGAAGACAAAGGGGCAGTCCAGCTGCTCGTCGGAGGCCTCCAGCTCGATGAACAGCTCCAGCACCTCGTCGATCACCTCATCGGGGCGGGCCTCGGGCCGGTCAATCTTATTGATGCAGACGATCACCGGCAGACTCAGCTCCAGAGCCTTGCGCAGCACAAACTTCGTCTGGGGCATGGCGCCCTCGAAGGCGTCCACCACCAGGATGACGCCGTTCACCATCTTCAGCACCCGCTCCACCTCGCCGCCAAAGTCGGCATGGCCCGGGGTGTCGACGATATTGATCTTCGTGTTCTTATAAAAAACGGCCG
>CAZGRM010000275.1:0-3781 GCA_964528295.1 uncultured Lachnospiraceae bacterium | reverse complement strand
ATACTGGGAGCGCCACGCCAGGTCCATATAAAAATGAGTGACATAATTCATCTTGCTCTTCCACTCTTCGCTGATACAAAGATATTTGGGAAGAATGACTCTCACATCGAATTCCTCTTTATTAAAACATTTGGGAAGAGAGCCTACCACATCGGCCAATCCCCCGGTTTTAATGAAGGGCACTACCTCCGATGAAACATACAATATTCTTTTCATACCCGAACCTCCATGATGAGTTAATTATTACAAAAATTATACCTCATTTTTTTCGTTATGAAAAGTCTTTCTTCGAAATAGTTTTTTGATTCCCTCAAAAATTATGCGCGATTTTTGTATTCCAGCCGAATTTTATCTGCAATTAAGGCAATAAATTCAGAGTTTGTAGGCTTCCCCTTACCATTGCTGACCGTGTAGCCGAAAAGCTCGTCGATGGTATCCATCTTCCCCCTGCTCCAGGCCACCTCGATGGCGTGGCGGATGGCCCGCTCCACCCGGCTGGGCGTGGTCTGATGACGCTTGGCGATGGTGGGATACAGGATCTTTGTGATGGAATTCAGCATCTCCATATCCGTCACCGACATGATGATGGCGTCCCGCAGATACTGATACCCCTTGATGTGGGCAGGAACACCCACCTCATGGATGATATTGGTCACATCGGTCTCCAGATTCCGCTCCATATATTCCTTCTGGCTCTCCACGCTCTTCACCTGCTTTGCCCGGTGGATGGCCCGCTCCTGTCTGGTCCTTACCCTCTTGATCCGGTTCACCACTGTGTCATTGTCAAAGGGCTTCAGGATGTAGTAGTCCGCTCCCAGCTCAAAGGCGTCCTCCGTCATCTTCTCCTGGCTGACGGCGGAGATCACGATAAAGGCTGGCTTTTTCCAGCTGGGCTCATGGTTCACCCGGTCCATCACCGTCAGCCCGTCCAGCTTCGGCATAATGATGTCCAGCAGCACCACATCCGGCTCCTTGTCCCGGATAATCTCCAGCAGTTCCTCCCCATTTCCGGCCTTGCCCACTACCTGCAGCTCCTCATCGCTGCTGACAATGCGGTCCAGCAGCTGAACCATCCTCTCATTGTCATCAGCAATCGCAATGTTCATTTTTCCCATTTTTGTACTCCTCCCGTTTGGATAAAATTCGTCGTTGCAGCGCCGCGTTTTTTGAGGGCCCTTACCAAAAATTGTCGCATACAAAAACTAACTGTATTATATAACAACTATTTTCATTGGCAAGGAAATCTTATCGGCAGAAATTCCGCCGAAAGCTCAGAGTTTTACAGCATTTTACAACGTTCTCATTATATACAAACGAACGGCCGTCCTTTTTGTGACGCATAAAAACGAAAATTGTCAAAAAAAGAAAAAATTTTTTTGAGCTTTGTATTGACAAAGCTTCCCCACGTGTATATACTGTACTTATCGATCCAGTACAGTATATACAGAAAGTACGATTGATTGAGGGAGGCTGAGGAATGGAAATCATTATAAGCAACAACAGTGACAGGCCCTTCTATGAGCAGATCTGCTTACAGATCAAGAGCCTGATCATGGACGGCACTCTGACTCCGGGGGAGGCGCTGCCGTCCATGCGGGCTCTGGCCAGGGATCTGCATATCAGCGTGATCACGGTGCAGCGGGCCTACGAGGATCTGACCCGGGACGGCTTTATCGAGACCGTATCCGGCAAGGGGAGCTTCGTGGCGTCCCAGAACCAGGAGTGCATACGGGAGGAGCAGCTGCGGGTGGCGGAGGAATTGCTCCAAAAGGCGGCGGAGATCGGCCGGACCCACGGCATTTCCTACGAGCAGATGACCGGTATCTTAAAATTATTTTATGAAGAATAGCAGGAGGCAGAAACATGACAGATAACAGTATAGAGGTCCGGGGCCTGTGCAAAAGCTTCGGAGACTTTTCTCTGGATCACCTCACCTTCGCGGTGCCCCGGGGGAGAATCGTAGGCTTTATCGGGGAGAATGGGGCGGGAAAGACCACCACCATCCGGCTCATTTTAAATGAGCTGAAAAAAGAGGCCGGAGAGATCCGTATCCTCGGCATGGATCACAGTATCCCGGCGGTTCGAAATGAGATCGGCGTGGTTTTTGACGAGTGCGGCTTCCATGAGGTGTTCACTGCCAGAGACGTGGAAAAAATCCTCTCCGGTGTGTACTCCGCCTGGGATCATGAGCTGTATCACCATTATCTGGAGCAGTTCCATATCCCTTCGGATCAGCCGCTGGGAGCCTTCTCAAAGGGAATGAAAATGAAGCTCTCCATCCTGTGCGCCATGGCCCACCGACCGAAGCTTTTGATCCTGGATGAGGCCACCACCGGGCTGGATCCGGTGGTGAGGGACGAGATGCTGGACCTGTTTTTGGAGTACATCCAGGATGAGGACCACTCTCTGTTCTTCTCCTCCCACATCATCTCGGACATTGAGAAAATCGCGGATTACGTGATTTTGATCCATCAGGGAAAAATCATCCTGGATGAGCAGAAGGATGACCTGATCTACCGCTGCGGCATCGCCAAATGCGGCAGAGAACGCTTCGCCTCGGTCTCCCCGGAGGACTACCTGATTTCCCGGCAGACCAACGTCTGCGCGGAATGCCTGGTGACAGACCGGGAGGCCTTCCGGAAAAAATACGGGAATATCGTTGTGGACAGCGCCTCGCTGGAGGACATTATGCTCTTTTATGTTAAGGGGGAATCATCATGCAGGGATTGATTTATAAGGATATGTGTCTGTTTTTTAAAAGTATGGAAAAAAGGCTGCTGGCGGTGGTGGCGGTCTGCGTGATTCTGATTCTGGCAAAGACAGGAATCTACGGCGGACTGATCGCCTCCGTCATGCTGGCCATGTCGGTGGGGGTCCAGAGTGTTCTCAGCTTTGAGAGCGACGAGAAGGCAGACTGGAAAAAATATCAGATGGCCATGCCGGTGAGCAATACCGCCGCGGTGGCAAGCAAATATATTTCCGTCCTGGCCCTCCTGATCCCCGGTATTCTATCCAGCGTCCTCCTCAATCTGCTCTCCAGCCTGATCTATGGCTGCTGGGATCCCGCCCTCTATGTCCTGTCCGGGGCGGCCGCCATCCTGATCCCGCTGATCTGGACCGCCGTCTGCCTGCCCCTGACCTACTGGTTTGGATTCCGCTCGGCTCAGGTCATGTCAATGATCTGCGTCTTTCCCATGGTGTACTTCATCAAATTTTTTGAGGACGGCCCCGGCATGGCCGCGCTGCCCCACACCGCGGACGTTTACCTTGCGGCGGCCGCCGTCATCATCGTCCTTCTCTTTCTCCTGTCCTACCTTTTAAGCGTGGCAGGCTATTCCCGAAAAAAAAAGCTGAAAAGAGGGCCCACTCCGGCCCTCTTTTTGAGACAGATTTATTTTACCAGGTAGCCGCCGTCCACCGGGATGATGGCTCCGCCCAGATAGTCGCTGGCGTGGGAGGCCAGGAAAATGCAGGCTCCCTTCATATCATCCCCGGTTCCCCAGCGGTTTGCCGGGATACGGTCCGTGATCTGCTGGTATCTGGGATTCTCCGGGTCCAGAAGCGCGGAGTTCATCTCCGTGGCCATGTAGCCCGGAGCAATGGCGTTCACGTTGATTCCCCTCGCGATCCAGTCATTGCTCAGCTCCTTCGTCAGCTGCGTCACACCGCCCTTGGCCGCCGTGTAGGCCGGAACCGTCTGGCCGCCGAACCAGGATACCATGGAGGCAATGTTGATGATCTTTCCGTAGCCCTTCTTCAGCATCAGCTTCGCCGCCTCCTG
>CAZGRM010000274.1:784-3817 GCA_964528295.1 uncultured Lachnospiraceae bacterium | reverse complement strand
CTTTCTTCCCTGGTACAGCTCAAAGGTTCCCGGGCTCTCGTCACAGCCGGCAAACATGCTGCCCATCATACACACGTTGGCTCCCGCCGCGATGGCCTTCGTCATGTCCCCGGAATACTTGATGCCGCCGTCGGCGATGATGGGTACGCCATACTCCTTCGCCGCGCTGTAGCAGTCCATCACCGCCGTGATCTGGGGTACGCCGATGCCGGCCACCACCCGGGTGGTACAGATGGAACCCGGGCCAATGCCCACCTTCACCGCGTCCACACCAGCCTCAATCAGCGCTCTCGTGGCGTCAGCCGTAGCCACATTGCCCGCGATCACCTGGAGCTCAGGGAATTTCTCCTTGATCATGCGCACGCAGCGCAGCACATTGGCGGAATGACCGTGGGCGCTGTCCAGCACCACCACATCCACCTGAGCCGACACCAGGGCTTCCGTGCGCTCCAGCACGTTGGCTGTGATCCCCACCGCCGCTCCGCAGAGCAGACGTCCCTTGTCATCCTTGGCGGAATTGGGGTACTTGATCTGCTTCTCAATATCTTTTATAGTAATAAGACCCTTCAGGTTATTATTTTCGTCCACGATGGGCAGCTTCTCTTTTCTGGCCTTTGCCAGGATCTTCTTCGCCTCCTCCAGAGTGATGCCCACCGGCGCGGTCACCAGATTCTCCGAGGTCATGGACTCTTTGATCTGCTTGGAAAAATCTTCTTCAAACAACAGGTCCCGGTTTGTGATAATGCCCACCAGCTTCCCGTTCTCCGTAATGGGAACACCGGAAATGCGGAACTTCGCCATCAGCTCATTGGCATCCGCCAGCGTATGCTCCGGGGAAAGATAGAACGGATCCGTGATAACGCCGTTCTCAGAACGCTTTACCTTGTCAACCTCTTCTGCCTGCTGTTCAATAGACATATTCTTGTGAATAATACCGATCCCGCCCTGTCTGGCCATCGCGATCGCCATTCTGTGCTCAGTCACCGTATCCATTCCCGCGCTCATCATAGGAATGTTGAGACGGATCTTCTTGGTCAGATGAGTGGACAGATTCACCTGATTGGGAATCACCTCAGAGTACGCCGGTACCAGCAGCACATCATCAAAGGTAATCCCTTCGCCTATAATTGTACCCATGTCGCTTTTCCTCTCTTTCTGATGGTCTTAACTTATGTTGCCTGAACATCCTGCCCCGCCGTAAAACCCCAGGGACGCGGAACAGCGATGCTGTTAAGTACATACTCTAACAAATTCGGATTTCAATGTCAATATTGTTTTTTAAAAAAATAAAAGGTCTGCCCGAACCATCTTTTGTACGCGTCAGGCAGACACTCTCATCAATACATATTTACTTTTCTCGGCGCGATTCTCCTGATATCATTCAGAATCTCTTCATCCAGCTCCACCTTTACGATCTCCTGGCCCTTCTCCTGATTCATCACCAGGATGTAGCTCTTCGCCTCGGGCTCCCCGGAGGTGTAATCCTTGATCTTCACACCCTGCTTATTCCGGTAGGCGTCGAGAGCGTGGGACTTCTCAGGAGCCGCCACCTCCAGGTTCACCATATCGTAGCTGCCAATTCTCTTTCTCTTCTGCTTAGAGTAGATGGCGTCCACATCCAGCTCACCGTTCACATACAGGTACTCATACTCCACATCCAGCTTCGGCACCACAAAAAAGGAAACCACTCCCAGCGCCACTCCCGCGATCAGCAGCGGCCAGATCACAAAGCCCACCACCACCAGCAGGACCGTCAGGGTAATCATCACGCCCTTCAGCAGCTTATTCCCCACTGACATTTTTTTCTTCACCAGGATCTCTTTGTACATATCACTCATTTTCTCTTTCCTCCATCTATTTTTCCCGGAAAAAAACGGCTCCGCCTTTCCCCGGTATGGTTCATCCTCCCACAGATCCTACTCCTCCAGCAGGAACTGTAAAAACGCTACTCCCATATCCTTCCGTACCGAGCTCACCATGACGGCCCCGTACACCGGACCGCCGCCGTAGGCGTTCTGCTCCACCAGAAGGGGAGCGTTCTGTAGCTGCAGGGCGTACACGCCCTCCTCCCCGGTCTCCGAGTTTGTCCCGGGCACCAGAAGATCCGACCAAGCCGCCAGCTGCTCCTGGTCAAGCAGCGACTCCAGATCCTCCAGAGCGCCGCTTTCGCAGTACCGCTCAAAATTCGCCTCATCAAAGAGCACCACATCGATATCTCCCGCCGCCGACAGAGCCATCATTTTCATCTGCCCCGCCATGGCCGCCTCGGACAGGCTCTCCGAATCCAGCAGGACGGAGGTATCCACCGTGACCTGATCATGCTTCTCCAGTCCTCCGATATATTCTCCGAAATCCGCCGCGATCTGATCCACATCCATCTCCAGGCTGTTGCAGTTCGTCATATAGACCTGGACAATGTAATTGATCTGCATATTCTGATAAATCGTAACCCCGATGGAAATAATGACGATAATCACCAGGACCGCCACCATCAGCGGCTTATAATAGTCCCAAATATAGCCGAGCCTCTGTCCCCACGTCATGCCCGACAATTTCTTTCGCTCCTCACGTATGATCTCCCGAATCGACCGTTCCTCCATACTCTGCTCCTTTACGCCTCTTTTGTAATTCGCTTTTCAGTTTAACATAAATGAGGGTAAACGTCCATCGTTTACCCTCATTTTATTAATTTTTTAGAAGCTCAATTACATCATGCCCATTCCCTGGCCGCCCGCGGGCATCTGGGGAGTATCCTCTTTGATGGTGCCTACCACGGACTCGGTGGTCAGCAGGGTGGAGGCTACGCTGGTGGCGTTCTGAAGCGCGCTTCTTGTCACCTTCGCGGGATCCAGAATTCCCTCCGCTACCATATCCACATACTCCTCCTTGTAAGCGTCGAAGCCGATACCCACCTCAGACTCGCGTACCTTATTCACAATTACAGCGCCCTCAAGACCCGCGTTCGCGGCGATATGGAACAGGGGAGCCTCCAGCGCCTTTAGGATGCGCTCGTCGATGGTGCCCTTTGTGATG
>CAZGRM010000274.1:0-774 GCA_964528295.1 uncultured Lachnospiraceae bacterium | reverse complement strand
GCCTTCAGGATGATCCTGGCGCCGGTCTTCTCGTCGCCCTCCAGCTCGGCGGTCTTCTCGGCCACTACCTTTGCCGCGTGGATGTACGCGGATCCGCCGCCCGCGATGATGCCTTCCTCTACGGCCGCTCTCGTGGCGTTCAGGGCATCCTCCATGCGAAGCTTCGCTTCCTTCATCTCCGTCTCGGTGGCGGCGCCTACCCGGATCACTGCCACGCCGCCGGCCAGCTTCGCCAGACGCTCCTGCAGCTTCTCCTTATCAAACTCGGACTTTGTCTCCTCGATCTGGGCCTTGATCTGGGCGATTCTGGCCTGGATGGCAGCCTTATCGCCAAGGCCGTCAACGATTACCGTATTCTCCTTCTGTACCTTCACAGACTTGGCGCGGCCCAGCATATCAAGAGTGGCCTCCTTCAGCTCAAGACCCACCTCATCGGAGATCACCTGTCCGCCGGTCAGGATAGCGATATCCTCCAGCATAGCCTTTCTTCTGTCACCGTAGCCAGGAGCCTTCACACCTACCACCTGGAAGGTGCCCCGCAGCTTGTTTACAATCAAAGTGGTCAGCGCCTCGCCCTCGATGTCCTCCGCCACGATGAGAAGCTTTTTGCCAGCCTGTACAATCTGCTCCAGCAGCGGCAGAACCTCCTGAATATTGCTGATCTTCTTATCGGTGATCAGGATCAGCGGATCATCCAAAACCGCCTCCATCTTCTCCATATCCGTCGCCATATAGGCGGAAATGTATCCCCGGTCAAACTGCATACCTTCTACC
>CAZGRM010000273.1:0-3834 GCA_964528295.1 uncultured Lachnospiraceae bacterium | reverse complement strand
TGTCCCGGTTTACTACTTTTTTGCAGCAGCTTCTCTGGGAGCAGCACTATACCCCAAAGGCCTACCGGACCGCCAATGTGGACGCTTTGTTCCTTGTCCTGCTGCGCAATCTTTTTCTGGCACACCAAAGCCAGAGGGACAGCGACCCGTACCATCCTTACCGCACCCGGCTTTGCGGTCTCCGGCTTTCCTTGCTGGCGGCTCCCTACGAGAAGTATTCGGTCAGTGAGATCGCCGGGGAGCTGGGGGTCAGCGTCTCTTATTTTCAGCATCTGTACTCCCACACCTTCGGCGTTTCCTTCCGGGCGGATTTGATCTCTATGCGGGTTGAGTACGCCAGGGAGCTGCTGCAAAATACGAATCTGACCGTCCAGGAGATCGCGGAACAGAGCGGCTACTCGAATGAAGTCCATTTTTACCGCCAGTTTCAGAAGGAGACCGGATACACGCCGGGGGCCTTCCGGCAGCTCAGCGCCGGTGACGCCGGGGGATCCAAATAAAGCTCTTCCGGCGCCCCGGGTCTTGCCACAGAAAGCGTTCCCGGCGCCCCGGGCTTTACCACATAAAGCTTTCCTGGCCGGTCAGCTTCCAGATTCCTTCGATGAAATAGTAGTCCGCGTACATCATGGGGAAGTTGTGGGTCTCTTCGTGGTAGGCGGCGGAGCATTTTTCCAGGATGTAGTCCTTTTCCTCATCCCAGCAGGCCTCCCGGTCCAGGGCCATGAGAAGCCGCAGCGCGGCGTCGTGATAGAACGCCTTTTCCTCCTTTGGCACCTGCTTCTCCAGCTCCAGTAATCCGCAGGCCGTGATGGCCGCCGCCGTGCCGTCCTCCCAGGGGCAGTCCCCGGGCTGGCAAAAGTCCACGGGGATCAGACCGCTCTGGGGGATGTGGGCGATGAAGTAGCCGGCCACTTTTTTCGCCGTATCCAGGTATTCTTTTTTCCCTGTATGGAGATAGCTCAGCGTAAATCCGTACACGGCCCAGGCCTGGCCCCGGGTCCAGCAGGAGCCCTCGCCGTAGCCCTGTCCTCCCAGGGACCCCAGCACCTCCCCGGCGGCCGGGTCAAAGACCACGATGTGGTTCACGGAGCCGTCCTCCCGGACAAAGGCTTCCCGGGCCGTGTCCGCGTGGGCCTGGGCGATCTGGCGGAATCTGGGGTCCCGGAGCTCCTCCGAGGCCCAGTACAGGAGGGGCAGATTCATCATACAGTCGATGATGGCCCAGCCGGCCCGCTCTCCCTCTCCCCCGTCATTCCAGGCCCGGATCAGACGGCCCGCCAGGTTAAAGCGGCCCGCCAGGCTGTTGGCGGCGATCAGCGCCCGGTCCCGGGATTTTTCGTTTCCGGTCAGCCGGCTGCTGGCCGCGGCGGTCAGCAGCCATTTAAAGCCGCTGTCGTGATCCATGCCCCGGTAGGCGTGAAGATTCTGCTCCAGCTTCTCCTCCAGCCCCTCCGCCTCGACACGGTACAGCTCCTCCCCGGTGGCGTGATACAGCTGCCACAGGATCCCGCCCCAAAAGCCATTGGTCCACCAGTAGATATCCTTTTCTGTCATATCCACATAGTGACCTTCCGCCGTAAGGTAGGGGATCCTTCCCTGATTCCGCTCCACCACCTTTCGCATTTTCTTTTTTACTTTTTCCGATACTTGTGTTGCCCATTCCTGATGATTCAAGCTTTTTCACCTCGTTTTTTTTGATAGCCTTATCATAAAGGCGGCGAATCCCCCGGACAATAGCCTATCCTCCGTTTTTGTAACCTTTTCTGCTGACTTTCCGGCAGGAAAAATGCCGCCCCGGGACGGACTCCCGGGACGGCGTGAGGATTTTTTCTTATACGGTACTCAGATCCCACTCCTCGTAGATCTTCGGCACATCGCTGATGAGGCGCTTGGTGTAGGCCGCCTTGGGATGGAGGATACACTCCTCCGCCGGGCCGTACTCCACAAATTTTCCGTGCTCCATAATGTACACCGCGTCGGAAATGTAGTAGGCAAGTCCGATGTCGTGGGTGATGAAAATGACGGTCATATTGATCTCATCTCTCAGCTTCAGCAGCATATCCAGGATCGTGGATCTGGAGCAGGCGTCGATCATGGAGGTGGGCTCATCCGCCAGCAGAATCTTCGGCTTCAGCAGGAAGATCCGGGCGATCATGAGACGCTGCATCTGGCCGCCGGACAGCTCGAAGGGGTACTTGTTGGTCAGCTCCTTGAACTCCAGGTTTACAAAGCTGCACGCCTCCGACATCATCTTGAACTTCTCCTCATAGGGAAGCTTCGCGCCGCCCCGCATCTTGATGCAGTCCAGAAGGACGGAATCAATTTTGTTGAACATATTATAGGAAGAGAAGGGGTCCTGGAAGATGGGCTGAATGCCCTTCCAGTATTCTTTCTTTTTCTTGCCGCTGCTGATGTCCCGGGGCTTTCCCTGGAAGAATACTTCCCCCTCCGTCACGCTGATCAATCCCAGCAGCATCTTGGACAGGGTGGTCTTGCCGCTGCCGGACTCTCCCACGATGGAGATGATCTGGCCTTCCCGGAAGTCAAAGTCCACATGGTCCACCGCCACCGTCTTTTTATTTCCGTAACCAAACACCTTGGTCACGCCTTTTCCCCGCAGGCAATCCGCTCTCTCACTCATTCTCATACACCTCCCTGATCTTTCTCTCGGACATCAGGCACCGGTACACCCGTCCATTCGACGTCTCGATATTGGGAATCTCCATACCGGCGCAGGTGGGCGTGGCGTATTTGCAGCGCGCCGCGAAACGGCAGCCCTTGGGCGGATGCTTCAGGTTCGGCGGCGTGCCCGGAATGGCCGTCAGCTTATTCTCCCGGACGCCCTCCTCCGGCACGATGATGGAGCCCATCAGTCCCTTGGTGTAGGGATGGAGGGGATCAAACACCATCTCCTTTGCCGTACCCAGCTCCACGATCTGGCCGGCGTACATGACCATAATATCGTCGGTCACGTTGTACAGCAGCGGAAGCTCATGGGTGATGAAAATCATGCTCTTGATGTATCCCTTCTCCATCAGGTCCCGCATCATCTTAATTACCATCTTCTGGCTGGTCACGTCGAGGGCCGAGGAGGGCTCGTCGGCGATCAGCACCTTCGGAGAAAGGATGGTGGAGATGGCGATGACGGTACGCTGTTTCATACCGCCGGACAGCTCCACGGCGTGCTTTTGCAGCACCTCCTCCGGAAGGCCCAGGATCTGGAACCGCTCCTTTGCCAGATCATAGATATCCTTCTTCGACATCTTCGGCTCATGGACATGGATCACATCCTCGATGAACCGGATGATTTTCTGAGTGGGATTCAGGGCGTTCATAGCCGCCTGGGGAATGTAGGCAATCTCCGTCCCCAGCACGTTTTTCCTCACATCGTCCGGCTTCATGCCGGAGATGTTCTTTCCGTCCACGATGATATCACCGCTCATGTAGTGGAGGGGCGGGAAATAATAGCCCATCAGGGACAGGGCCAGCGTAGATTTTCCGCAGCCGGACTCTCCTGCCACACCCAAGGACTTGCCCTCCTCGATCTTCAGGGACACGCCGTCCACCGCGTACACGTCCTCGCGGAGGCGGGTCACATATTTTGTTTTCAGATTTTTTACTTCCAGCATTACTTTTCCCATGGTAGTCCCTCCTTAATCTCTCAGCTGAGGATTGAATACCTGGTCAAGACCTGTATTCATCAGGTTCAGCGAGAACGAAATCAATGTGATCACCAGAACCACCGGGAAGTACGCCCACCAGGAACCGTTCAGATGAGCCGCGTACAGAGTGGACCAGTTCATCATCTGTCCCAATGTGGCCACATTGGTGGTG
>CAZGRM010000272.1:0-3864 GCA_964528295.1 uncultured Lachnospiraceae bacterium | reverse complement strand
GTGACCGGTACATCGAGGTGTGGAACAATGTGTTCACCCAGTTTGAGAACGATGGCGAGGGCCACTATGAGCTGCTGAAGCAGAAGAATATTGATACGGGAATGGGGCTGGAGCGTCTGGCCGTGGTGGTGCAGGACGTGGATTCCATTTTCGATGTGGACACCATGCAGGCTCTGCGGGACCGTGTCTGCGAGTTCGCGAGGACAAAGTATAAGACGGACGAGAACAAGGATGTTTCCATCCGGCTGATCGTGGATCACATCCGTTCCGCCACATTTATGATTTCCGACGGCATCATGCCCACCAACGAGGGCAGGGGCTACGTGCTGCGCCGACTGATCCGCCGCGCCGCCCGCCACGGCCGGCTGCTGGGCATCCAGGGGGCTTTCCTGTCAAAGCTTTGCGAGACTGTGATCGAGGGCTCTAAGGACGGATACCCGGAGCTGTCGGAGAAGCGTGATTTCATCCGCAAGGTGCTGGCCCAGGAGGAGGAGAAGTTTGAGAAGACCATCGACCAGGGCCTGACCATTCTCTCCGGCATGGAGGCCGAGATGGCGGAGAAGCAGGAGAAGACCCTGAGCGGCGGAAATGCCTTCCTCCTCTATGATACCTACGGCTTCCCCCTGGATCTGACAAAGGAGATCCTGGAGGAGAAGGGCTACGCCATCGACGAGGAGGGCTTTAAGGCCTGCATGCAGGAGCAGCGGGAGAAGGCCAGAAAGGCCCGGGCGGTGACCAACTACATGGGAGCGGACGCCACCGTGTATGACCAGATTTCCCCGGAGCTTACCACAGAATTTGTGGGCTACGATACCCTGACCTGCGAGTCAAGGATAACGGTGCTCACCACAGAGACGGAGCTGACAGAGGCATTGACCGAGGGCGTGCGGGGCACGGTTCTCACAGAGAAGACTCCCTTCTACGGCACCATGGGCGGTCAGAACGGCGATAAGGGTGTGATTTCCGGTAAGGAGGGCACCTTCGTTGTGGAGGACACCATCCATCTGCTGGGCGGAAAGGTGGGCCATGTGGGCTACATGAAGGAGGGAATGATCAAGACCGGGGACACGGTGACCCTGACGGTGGATGGCTCCTCCAGACAGAACACCTGCAAAAACCACAGCGCCACCCATCTTCTTCAGAAGGCTCTGAAGACGGTGCTGGGCTCCCACGTGGAGCAGAAGGGCTCCCTGGTGACACCGGACCGTCTCCGCTTTGACTTCGCGCACTTCCAGGCCATGACGCCGGAGGAGCTGGAGCGGACGGAGGCCATCGTGAACCAGGAGATCGCCGCGGCTCTGGCGGTGGAGACCAGGATCATGGGGATCGAGGACGCGAAGAAGACGGGAGCCATGGCCCTGTTCGGAGAGAAGTACGGCGACGAGGTGCGGGTGGTATCCATGGGAGATTTCTCCATTGAGCTCTGCGGAGGCACCCATGTGTCCAATACATCTGAAATTACCACCTTCAAGATTGTGTCTGAGTCCGGTATCGCCGCGGGGGTGCGCCGGATTGAGGCATTGACCGGGGACGGTGTATTCGCGTATTATAAGGCGGCGGAGAAGGAGATGGCAGAGGCGGCTAAGCTTTTGAAGACCACTCCCGCCGGTATTTTGGAGAAGATCGCGTCCCTGCAGGCGGAGCTGAAGGCTCTGTCCAGCGAGAATGAGTCTCTGAAAAGCAAGCTGGCCAAGGACGCGCTGGGCGACGTGATGAATCAGGTCCGGGAGATCCAGGGTGTGAAGTTCCTGGCCGCGAAGCTGGCGGATGTGGATATGAACGGGCTGCGGGACCTGGGAGACCAGCTCCGGGAGAAGCTGGGTGAGGGCGTAGTTCTCCTTGCTTCCGTGAACGAGGGCAAGGTGAGCCTGATGGCCGCGGTCACCGACGGCGCCAGAAAGCAGGGAGCCCATGCCGGCAACCTGATCAAGGGCATTGCCGCTCTGGTGGGCGGCGGCGGCGGCGGACGTCCCAATATGGCCCAGGCCGGCGGCAAAAATCCCGCCGGGGTGGAAGCGGCTCTGGAGAAGGCCGGAGAAGTTCTCGCCAGCCAGCTTTCCTAAAGGGAGACAGCGGCGGCACAGCCGCGCCGGAAGAAAATACAACTGATTTTTTCAAGTAAATTCTCCAAAAAGAGTTGACGAAAGAGAAAATTATGGTATAATCGTTGTAGTGCAATAAAAATACCCAGACAGTTGTATTCTGCACAATCTACAACTGGAGGGAGGTTAGGTGTGAGACAATGTCAAATGTTATCGTAAAAGAAAACGAGACTCTGGACAGCGCATTACGCCGTTTCAAAAGAAACTGCGCAAAAGCTGGTATCCAGCAGGAAATTCGTAAAAGAGAGCATTACGAGAAGCCCAGCGTAAGACGTAAGAAAAAGTCTGAAGCGGCTCGTAAGCGTAAATTTAACTGATGTGCATTAAAATCCCTGGCCGTTTGGTCAGGGATTTTTTCACTTCAATTTTTCATTTCAATAAAAAAGAGCCGCTTCGCTGGAGCGCGGCCCGAATCGGGAGCCCCGGGCGGAAAAGGAGGAGAATGGATAAAATAGCAAAAACAATTTTCGGCAGAGTATTCTTTGTGGCCCTGGCCATCATCGCCCAGGTCGCCTGGATTCTTTTTGCCGTGTTCGTGGTCAGAAATAAATATCCGGTGGTGGATATCCTGATTCAGGTATTGACGGTGCTGGCGGTCCTGTGGCTGGTGAGCAAGGATATCAACCCGGCCTACAAGCTGGCGTGGACCATCCTGATTCTGGCGGTTCCCATCGTGGGGGCCGTGATCTATTTTCTGTTTGGAAAATCCCGCCTGGCCCGTGATCTGAATGGAAAGCTGCAGGAGGAGTATGACCGGACGGCGGGGCTTTTGCCGGAGGATGAGGCTGCCAGGGATCAGATCCGGGAGAAAAGCCGGGACGCGGACATCCAGTCCCGGTATATTCGGGACCGCGCCGGATTTCCCCTGTACCAGAAGACCGCCACCCGGTATTTCCGGGTGGGGGAGGAGCTGTACGGCGCTCTTCTGGAGGAGCTGAAAAAGGCGGAGCATTATATTTTCATGGAATACTTCATCATTGATGACGGGGTCATGTGGCAGGGGATTCTGGACGTGCTGGAGGAGAAGGTGAAGATGGGGGTGGATGTGAGGCTGATCTACGATGATGTGGGCTGCGTGAGCACTCTGCCTGCGGATTTTCAGGTGTGGCTTCGGGTCCGGGGGATCCGCTGCGAGGTCTTCAATCCCTTCCTCCCCATTCTCTCCGTGGTACTGAATAACCGGGATCACCGGAAGATCACTGTGATTGACGGCCACACCGCCTTCACCGGCGGGATCAATCTGGCGGATGAGTACATCAACCGGAAGGAGCGCTTCGGTTACTGGAAGGACACCGGCATTCTGCTGAAAGGTGAGGCGGTGTGGAGCTTCACCATCATGTTTCTCCAGATGTGGAGCGTCCTTTCCAATGAGCGGGTAAACTATGAGAAATACAGGCCCCATGGCTGGTACGTGGAGGAATTTGAGGATGACGGCTTTGTCCAGCCCTACTGTGATACGCCGCTGGACCATGAGACGGTGGGAGAAAATGTATATTTGAATATTATCAACCGGGCCAAAAAGTACGTGTATATTTTCACCCCCTATCTGGTGTCCGATAATGAGGTGATCACCGCCCTGTGCCTGGCGGCCAAGAGCGGTGTGGACGTGCGGATCGTCACGCCGGGAATACCGGACAAAAAAATGGTGTTTATGCTGACCCAGTCCTACTACGGGACGCTTTTGGAGGCGGGGGTGCGGATTTTTGATTACAAGCCGGGCTTCCTCCACGCCAAGTCCTTCGTCTGCGACGATGAGATCGCC
>CAZGRM010000271.1:0-3899 GCA_964528295.1 uncultured Lachnospiraceae bacterium | reverse complement strand
GTTAAACGTGTGGGAGTGGATCTAAACACCGCCTCCGTCCCCCTGATGGAGCACCTTTCCGGCATCACAAAGACCATCGCGAAAAATATCGTGGCCTACCGGGAGGAGAACGGCAGCTTCCGCAGCCGCCGGGAGCTTTTGAAGGTGCCGAAGCTGGGCCCGAAGGCCTTTGAGCAGTGCGCGGGCTTCATGCGGATTACCGGCGGGACCAATCCGCTGGACGCCACCAGCATCCACCCGGAGAGCTACGAGGCCGCCGAAAAGCTGCTGGACCGTCTGGGCTATTCCCCGGACTGGGTAACGGAGAGCGGCGCCAAGTCCATCCGAGTGAAGGATTACAAGAAAATGGCGGAGGAGCTGGGCGTGGGTGAGCCCACCCTCCGGGACATAGTCCAGGAGCTGTGTAAGCCGGGCCGGGATCCCAGGGACGAGATGCCGGGGCCCATCCTGCGCACCGACGTGCTGGAGATGAAGGATTTAAAAGAGGGGATGATCCTGAAGGGCACGGTCCGCAATGTCATTGACTTTGGCGCCTTCGTGGATATCGGCGTCCATCAGGACGGCCTGGTCCACATCTCCCAGCTCACCGACAAAAAGTTTGTGAAGCATCCGCTGGAGGTGGTCAGCGTGGGAGATATCGTGGAGGTGAAGGTGCTCAGCGTGGACCTGCAAAAGAAACGAATCAGCCTGACGATGCGGCTGTAGGAAGTGCTGTTTTCTCTATTGTCTGAATTTGATTCACCGCAAACTGGTAGATGGCCTGGTAGCCCTCCTCCGAGTAGTGGATCCCGTCCACCGTCGCCACCTCCTCCGCCATCAGATAGGTAAAGCTGTCGAGATAGGTGTCGGGGAAAGCGGCCTTCAGGTGAGCGTTAAAATCCGCGATCTCCTCATTTGTAATATTCTTGCACAGCGTAGGCTCGATGGGGTTCACCGACAGAAAATAGAACCGGGTGTCCTGGTATTCCTCCGTCAGTGACTCGTAGAGCTTTAAATAAAGCTCCATGTCATCGTAGTCGTTCACGCCGAAATTCAGCACCACCGGCGCGGCCGGATACCGGGCGATGGCGTCCCGCAGCTGGGGCAGCCCTGTTTCGGCCAGCCAGGGGTATCCTTCTCCGGAGGCCCCGATGTATACGTCCTCATTTTTCATAGCGTCCCGCATCCCCAGAGTCCTGGAGTCCCCCACCCAGATCAGGAGGCGTCCCTCCGCCTCGGTCTCCGGGGCTGTTTCTTCTATTATATAATCATCCGTATCCCCGGGGGAGTAGAGGGCCCGGACCGCCGCGGTCGCCTCCGATTCCGCCCTTTCCAGGGACTCTGAGGAGCCGCCGCCGCATTTCACCGTCAAGAAAAACGCCAGCCCGCCCAGGCCCAAAATCCCGATGACCGCACAGATAATTTCAATTCCCGTCTTTTTTTTCATAGAACTAAATCCTTTCTCAATCACACGCCCGCCGGATGCCTTCCAGTATACCACTTTTTAAATAAATGTCAAATCATATCATGTGTGCTGTTTCGACAGGAGCGTTCCCCGATTCAGCTATATAACAGAAATTTTCACACATTTTTTTTGAATTATGTATTGACAAAAGGAAATCCTGGTATTATAGTAACTGCATAGGGCGTTAGCACTCAGGTTCATCGAGTGCTAACAACAGCCAAAAGAGAAAAACTCTTCCGGCTGCGTGCTCCGCACAGAGTACGCCCGATCAAGAGAAAGGAGGAGTTCAGATGCAGTTGGATGATAGAAAGTGGACTATACTGAAGGCTATCATCAAGACATACCTGGATACGGGCGAGCCGGTGGGCTCCCGGACGATTTCCAAATATGCCGAGTTGAATCTGAGTTCCGCCACGATACGAAACGAGATGTCAGACCTGGAAGAGATGGGATTGATTCTACAGCCCCACACTTCCGCAGGAAGGATTCCTTCCGATGCCGGCTATCGTCTGTATGTGGACCGGATGATGGAGGAGAAGGACCGGGAAGTGACGGAGATGAAGGAGCTGGTGCTTCAGCGGCAGGATAAGATGGAGCTTTTGCTGAAGCAGATGGCCAAGGTGCTGGCGGCCAATACCAACTACGCGGCCATGATCTCCGGCCCCCAGTATCACCGGACGAAGCTGAAGTTCATTCAGCTCTCCGTGGTCAGCGAAAGCCAGATTCTGGCCACCGTAGTGACCGAAGGCAATGTGGTCAAGAACCGGATGCTTCAGATTGAGCACGGGTTGGATCAGAAGACAGTTCTGGAGATGAATATTCTGCTGAACACCGCGCTGAACGGCCTGACCATCGAGGAGATCAATCTCAGCACCATCGCCAAGCTGAAGGAACAGGCAGGCATCCACAGCGAGCTGGTAAACCGGGTGCTGGACACGGTGGCGGAGGCCATCCAGTCCGAGGAGGAGCCGGAGATCTATACCAGCGGCGCTACAAATATTTTCAAATACCCCGAGCTTTCCAGCAGTGAAAAGGCCAGCGAGCTCATCAGCGCCTTCGAGAACAAGAAAGAGCTGGCGGGACTGATCGGCCAGAGCGGCGAGGAGGAGACGGGCATTCAGGTGTATATCGGAGGGGAATCTCCGGTACAGACCATGCAGGATTGCAGCGTGGTGACCGCCACCTACGAGCTGGGGGAAGGCATGTATGGAAGAATCGGTGTCATAGGGCCGAAGCGGATGGACTACGATAAGGTAGTGGGTACGCTGAGAACCCTGATGGCACAGTTGGATGAGATATTTAAAAAGCAGTAGCAGAAAGGTGGAATAGTCCAGTGGAAGAAAATAAGAAAGAAGAAATTCCAGATGAATCCGTAGAGGAGACAGCGCAGGCTCAGACAGAGGAGCAGGAGCCGGCGGAGGCGCCCGGGACTGAGGAGTCTGAGGCGGCCCAGGAGGAGCCGGAGAAAAAGGGGCTGTTCGGCAAGAAAAAGAAGGATAAGAGAGATACCCAGATCGAGGAGCTGACCGACCGGGTACAGCGTCAGATGGCCGAGTTTGACAACTTCAGAAAACGTTCCGAGAAGGAGAAGTCGGCCATGTTTGAGATCGGCGCGAAGAGCGTCATTGAGAAGTTTCTGCCCACCATCGACAGCTTTGAGCGGGGATTCGCCAGCGTGACGGAGGAGCAGAGGGAGGACCCCTTCGTGCAGGGCATGGAGAAGGTATACCGCTCCATGATGAGTACCCTGGAGAGCATCGGTGTGAAGCCCATCGAGGCCCTGGGAAAAGAGTTTGATCCGAATTTCCACAATGCGGTGATGCATGTGGAGGATGAGGAGGCCGGTGAGAATATCATCGTGGAGGAGTTCCAGAAGGGATACCTTTACCGGGACAGCGTGGTTCGCCACAGCATGGTGAAGGTGGCCAATTAATAATCCATTTATAAACTTGCGGCCTGGGCCGCACAGTTGACATAATGTAAGGAGCCGCTTCGGCTCCGGGTAAAAAGAGAGAGACCATATTAGGAGGAATTGATCATGAGCAAGATTATCGGTATTGACTTAGGTACGACAAATAGCTGCGTAGCGGTTATGGAGGGTGGTAAATCCGTAGTTATTACAAATACGGAGGGCTCCAGAACCACACCGTCCGTGGTGGCGTTCACGAAGAACGGCGAGCGTCTGGTGGGTGAGCCGGCAAAGCGTCAGGCGGTAACCAACGCTGACCGCACCATCTCTTCCATTAAGAGACATATGGGCAGCGACTACAGAGTGGAGATTGACAGTAAGAAGTATTCTCCCCAGGAGATTTCCGCTATGATCCTCCAGAAGCTGAAGGCGGACGCGGAGAATTATCTGGGCGAGAAGGTGACGGAGGCGGTGATCACGGTTCCGGCTTACTTCAACGACGCGCAGCGTCAGGCCACCAAGGATGCGGGCAAGATTGCCGGACTT
>CAZGRM010000270.1:0-3942 GCA_964528295.1 uncultured Lachnospiraceae bacterium | reverse complement strand
AAGCGTCAGAAGTAATCGTAGCGCCGGTCACACCGTCCACATCCGCGGACTGGGCTTCCAGTACCTTGGCGCTCATCTCATCGCCGATCTCCGCGCCGATCCCCGCAGTCTCGCCGGAAACATCGGCGGTAACATCCGTGATTGTACCCGCTTCATCAAAGGTGACAGAGACCGTCACATCACTGGAAATACCAGCAGCGGAAGCAGTGTAGGTGATTTCAGCGGTTTTAGTATTTGCGGTATCTTCCGTATCAGTCTCCGTGTCAGTCTCAGCAGCTTCCTCCAAATCCTCTTCGGTACTGGCTTCCGTGGCATCCTCAGCGGCTTCGGTACCAGCTTCCGTATCAGTTTCAACAGCCTCCTCCGAATCCTCTTCGGTCTCGGCTTCTGTATTGATCTCGGTCTCAGTTTCCGAATCCTCCTCCACGGCCTCCGTAATATCCTCCGCCGCATCCGCCTCGCCAGCGTTCGTCGCCTGAGCAATGCAGTCGGCCACAGCGGCCTTGAAAGCGTCGGAAGTAATGGTAGCGCCGGTCACACCGTCCACATCCGCGGACTGGGCCTCCAGTACCTTGGCGCTCATCTCATCGCCGATCTCCGCACCGATCCCTGCGGTTTCGCCGGAAACATTGGCGGTGACATCCGTGATCCTACCGGTCTCATCAAAGGTGACAGAGACCGTCACATCACTGGAAATACCGGCGGCGGAAGCGGTATAAGTGGTTCCGGCGGCGCCAGCCTCCGCAGTCTCTTCCGTATTAGCTTCCGTGGCATCCTCAGCGGCTTCGGTACCAGCTTCCGTGGCGTCCTCAGCGGCTTCGGTACCAGCCTCCGTATCAGTCTCAACGGCCTCCTCCGAATCCTCTTCGGTCTCAGCTTCCGAATTCTCCTCAGCGGCGGCCTCAGTATCTTCCTCAGCGGCCTCCGCCTCATTCGCTCCGCCGTCTCCGCCGCCCGCCGCCTGGGCGATGCAGTCGGCCACAGCGGCCTTGAAAGCGTCGGAAGTAATGGTAGCGCCGGTCACACCGTCCACATCCGCGGACTGGGCCTCCAGCACTTTACCAATCATCTCATCGCCGATTTCCGCGCCGATCCCCGCGGTCTCGCCGGAAACGTCCGCGGTGACGTCCGTGATCGTACCCGCCTCGTCAAAGGTGACGGAGACCGTCACATCGCTGGAAATACCGGCGGCGGAGGCGGTATAGGTGTTTCCGGCGGCCTCCGTCTCCCCGGAGGTACCGCCGGCGGACGCCAGAGCGATACATTCCGTTACAGCGGCCTTGAAAGCGTCGGAAGTAATGGTAGCGCCGGCCACACCGTCCACGTCCGCGGACTGGGCCTCCAGCACCTTACTGATCATTTCATCCCCGATCTCCGTGCCGATTCCGTCTGTCTCACCGGAAACATCGGCGGAGACAGCGGTGATGCCGGACTCGTCAAAGGTGACGGTGACGGTCACCTCACTGGAAATACCCTGGGCGGAGGCGGTGTAGGTGCCCGGCGTGTAGGAGCCTTCGCCAGCTGAGGCGCTGACAGGGGCGGCCTCTCCGTCCGCCGAATCCTCGGTTTTTTCCGTTGCGGCCTCGCCATCCGCTGAATTTGAGGGCTCCCCACTCGCCGGCACGGCGCTGCCGCCGGCCTGATTAATGGTGTCGGCTACCGCTGTTTTCAGGGCGTTGGAGGTGATGGTGGCGCCTGATACGCCGTCCACATTGGGGGACTGGTTTTCCAGAAATTTGGAGACCATCTCGTCGCCGATCTCCGCGCCGATGCCGGCAGTTTCGCCGGAAACATCCGCGGAGAGATCGGTGATGCCGGATTCATCAAAGGTGGCGGTAACTGTCACCTCGGACATCCCCTGTGCGGAGGCGGTGTAGGTACCTGGAATATAGCCGTTCTCAGGCGGGGTCACTTCAAAGGAAGCGCCTGCCGACGCTCCGGAGACGGAGGTTTCAGAATCGGCAGAGGACTCCTCGGAGTCTGTCTGGGGCTTGAGCGCATACTCGCCCGCGTTCAGGATTCCAAGGCTGGCGGCCACCACGAGGCCCGCCGCTAATCCTTTTGTAAAGGTAGCCCGAGATATCGTTTCTTTTCCCATTTTTCTTTTCCTTTCCGTTAAATTTTACTTTTATTTTTCGTCGTCCTCTTCCTCTGATTTCTTTTTTCGTTTCACCTTCAGAAGAATCGAGGAGATAAGAATGCTGAGCTCATACAGTCCGATCATCGGAATCGATACCATGATCTGGGAGACAATGTCCGGCGGAGTGATGACGGCCGAGACGAAAAAGATCACCACGATGACGACCCGGGTCCCTTTTTTCATCCACTCCACTTTCAGCAGTCCCATCTGTGTGAGCAAAACCGATACCACAGGAAGCTCAAATACGATGCCGAAGATCATGAAAATCGTCAGCAAAAAGGTCATGTAGTTTTGAACGCTGATGGATGCGGTGATATCACTTCCCGAGCTGATATCAATGAGAAAACGCAGCATAAAGGGAAGCATAATTTTATACGCGAAGAGAATGCCGATGACAAAGCAGATTAATCCAAAAAACAAGGCTGACAAAAATAGGGCATTTTCATTTTTCCGCAGGCCCGGCTGCACGAAGGCCCAGACATGGTAGAGAATGACCGGGAGGGTGACGCAGACACCGGCCAGCATGGCCACAGAGAAATACTGCATCAGAAGCTCCTGGGGAGAGATATAGACGTAGGTATAGCCATATCCCTTCCCGATCCCTGTCAAAATTCCCACCAGATCAGGCGCGAAGTTCAGCCCCACCAAAAAGGAGACAACGAGACACAGAATGCAGATGATCAGACGGTTCCGCAGCTCCTTCAGATGCCCGGTGACAGACATGTTTTTTTCAGAGTTGCTCCCCATCATTGATTATTATCGTCCGCAACCTCTTTTTTCTCGTCCTCGTCAGACATACTGTCGCGGAAATTTTTGATACTCTTGCCGAACATTTTGCTCAGCTTCGGGAGCTGGCTGGGTCCGAAGAGAAGCAGAACGATGGCCAGGACCACAAGTAATTCAGTTGTACCAATTTTCATTTTTCAATTCCTCCATTTCAAAGCTTGTTTATTTACGCAGATTTGTTTTCCACAGTGTTCTCTATGGCAACGCTGTCCTGAGAAGATACGGCCTCTGAAGAACCGTCAGTTTGGTCTGACTCGACCTGCCCTTTGGCGTCCGGCGCAGGGACTGTTTCCGTTTCCCGGGCATTTTCCTGGGCGGGTGCCGGCTGGGATGTCCGGACGTTCGCGGAAGCGGGCTCTGTCTGAGAGGATGGGGCGTCAGCCTTCTGTGGGGAAGACTGTGCCGGCTCCTCAGAGGATGCGTCCGCCTGCTTTGCGTCCTTCTTCACAGGCTTACCGATTCCCTCGATGGAGTTCTTCAGATCCCGCACATTTCCCCGGACGCTTTTTTCCAGCTCAGTGACCGGCTCCATGGCCTCCCGCAAAGGCCGTTGGGCTTCTTCCAGAGGTTCCACGATGCTCTCGCGGATATCCTTTGTGGCCTCTTCCGTGTACTTGCGGAATTGACCGAAGGCCTGACCGAGCTTTTTCGCATAGTAGGGGAGCTTGTCGGGTCCGATCACCACCAGGGCGACGATAAAGACCACCAGCAGCTCCTGTATGCCGATTTTCATACAGCTACCTCCTTTCGTGAAAAAATAAAAGAATGTATGGAAATATTACCGCATATTTACAATAATTACCTAAAAAAATTCAGGAATATATCTCAAATATGCACAATAAACCATTCTTAGAATACCAGTTTTCTAGGTTTCTTTCAGTAAACAATATTTAGCTTTTTGTGGATGAAATTTTGTTAAGGCCGAAAATGGAGGTGAGGAATTGTAGACGGAGGCGGGACTTTTATGTTATTGTATTATCAGAACATAAAAATAAAACACCAAACAGGCTGCTAGA
>CAZGRM010000269.1:0-3973 GCA_964528295.1 uncultured Lachnospiraceae bacterium | reverse complement strand
CAAGGAAAAGACAAAGATTTACGTGAATCTGATCCGGCAGTCGGATAAAGCCTTTGAAAACCTGGTGAGTTACTTTGCGGACCAGGAGGAGCCGGTGATTATTCTGATGTTCGGAGATCACCAGGCCAATCTGGGGGACAATACCTACCAGTACCTGATCGGGCCGGAGGAGGACCGCACTCAGGAGGAGCTGATGGAGAAGTACAAGGTGCCCTTTGTGATCTGGGCCAACTATGACATTCAGGAGGAGACGATAGAGGGGACCAGCCTGAACTATCTCTACAGCATCATGGCGGACCGTCTGGGACTGCCCATGACCGGGTATCAGGAGTATCTTTTGGATTTGAGTCAGGAGATTCCCGTACTCTGCGCCCAGGGCTACTGGGGAGCGGACGGCAATTTCTATGATCTGGAGGATGAATCCTCCCCTTATTATGAGAGGATTTGTGAATATCAGATTTTACAGTACAATGATATTTTTGGGAAAGAAAACCGGTATCTGGAATTCTTTGCCGCTGTGAGATAACCCGGATCCCGGGAGACAGCTCGCTTGCCGAAAACTGTCTCCCGGGTCCTTTTCAGAGGTCGGCGGGCTCTCACCGTTCGATCCCGTCTCTGGCCGCCATTCCCCGGTCAAAGGGATGCTTTACCTTGCGGATCTCCGACACGTAGTCCGCCGCGTCCAGCAGAGCCTGGCTGGGGCCCTGTCCCGTCAGGATGACCTCCAGGTGCTCCGGTTTATTTTTCAGAAAATCCAGCACCAGCCGCTCCTCCAGCAGCCCGCACCGGATGGTGTAGATCACCTCGTCCAGAAACAGAAGATCGATCTGCCGTTCCCGGGCCAGCCGCGCCACCCTTTGGAGCTGCTCCGAATAGAACCGGCGCCGCTCCTCCTTCTCCGCCTCCGTCATCTGAAAGCTGAACTTTTCCTCCTCCAATCCCGGTATCACCGTGATGTTGTCAAGCTTTGCCAGGGAGGCCCGCTCGCTGGTGGAATTGTTCTTCATAAACTGATAAATCAGGACCTTCAGTCCGTAACCGGCCGCCCGGACACACAGTCCCATGCCGCAGGTAGTTTTTCCCTTTCCGTCCCCACAGTAGATATGGACAAGGCCGAGATCATTATTTTGATTCATCTCAAATCACCTCTCGCTGTTTTTACAGATATGGTATCACAGGGCGGAGGAAAAGAAAAGGCGGAATCAAATTTCTTGACAGCCAAACTGATATGAGATAGACTGAAATCTAAAGCGAGGGACAGTTTTTTCAGAGGTGAAATGTGAAGGATACATATAAGAAAATCATAGAAAAATACAGTGACATCAAGACGGAGCTTTTGCTGATGTTTGTTTTTGTCTGCCTCTTTTTTATCATAGCCGGGCCGGAGATTGCCCGGGAGACCGCCTCCGGGGAGGTGGTGCTGGAGACGGAGACAGAGATACTCCAGACGGAAACCGAGACAGAGACCGAGTGGGAGGAGGAAACGGAGCCGGAGACGGTCTCCCGGGAGGAGATACTGCTTTTGGAGCGGCAGGCAAGGCTGAAGCTGGGAAAGGATTTTGTGATTCCCATGAGGATGCCGGAGACCTCCCCGGACGAGGGGCTTCGCACATTGGAGGATGCCAGGAAGCTGAGGGGGTATGAGCTGCCGGAGAGAGCCCGGAGGGAGGCCTCCATGGAGGCGCTGAGGGAGGAGCTGGAGCCCCGGCTGGAGGGGTATGACGGGGAGTGGTCCGTCTATGTGAAGAATCTCTCCACCGATGAGAGCTTCGTCATCAACGACCGCCCCATGAAGTCCGCCAGCGTGATGAAGCTGTTTATCATGGGAACGGTGTACCGGGCCTTTGATGAAGGAGAGCTGGAGCGGACCGATGAGATCATGGCCCTGATGAATAATATGATTTCCTACAGCGATAACGAGGACTCCAATGAGCTGCTTTACCGGCTGGGGGAGGGCAGCTATGAAAGAGGCATCGCCAAGGTGGACGAATTTATCCGGGAGCAGGGCTTCAGTGAGATGACGGTGGAGTACAACGGCTTCAACGATCCCGCCACCAACACCGGCACCGGCAACTACAATCAGGTATCCGCAAAGGACTGCGGAAAGCTTTTGGAGGATATCTATCACCGCACCTGGGTGAGCCGGTCGGTGAGCAATGAGATGGAGGCAATGCTGCTGGCTCAGAACACCCGATACAAGATTCCGGCGGGGCTGCCGGAGGGAGTGCTCTGCGGCAATAAGACGGGCGAGATGGACGCCACGGAGAATGACGCGGCGATCATTTATTCGGACAGCTGTGACTATGTTCTGGTGGTGCTCTCCAGCGATTGGAGCAGCCAGGAGGAGGCCATATCCCGGATTCAGACGATTTCCTCCGTCACCTACGAATATCTGGCGGGCGCGTCAGAGTAAGAGAACACAGGGAGGAGACTTATGTTCCGTTTATGGGCGAAGATATGGAAGGACAACCGGATGCGGCGGGATACGGTGATCACAGATGACGGAGAGGATACCAGGACCCACAAAATTTTTCGGGCGCTGGATGAAATCTGCCGGGAATTTGATCTGAGTAAGCCCATCTGGCTGAATTCCAATATCACAGAATTCAAAAGAGGAAGCAAGACCAGATTCCGCCAGGACAATTTTATCGAAGAGATCGACTTTGACAGTCTGGAGATTCAGGTTTTGGAAGAGGATTAGAGGAGTACAAAGGATGGGTAAGATGAGATTACAGATTTTTGGCGGTTTTGTTCTGAGCAATGATAAAATATCGATGAATGAAAAATCCCTTCATTCCAATAAGCTGGTCAGGCTGCTGGTTTATATTCTTATGAACAGAGAGCGCAATCTGTCTCATCAGGAATTGATTGACACCTTCTGGCAGGAGGACAGCTCCAGAAATCCGGAGGGAGCGCTGAAAAACCTGATTTACCGTCTTCGGACGGAGCTGAACTTTTTTGGCGAGGGGGAGCTGGTGATTACCATGGCAGGCGCCTACCGCTGGAATCCCAAGGTTGAGGTGGAAACTGACTACGAGGAGCTGGAGCGGATGGTTGAGGCCGCCCGGGACGCGGAGAATGAAGAGGAGAGAAGGAAGCTTCTGGAGGACGCGGCGGCGATCTACCGGAAGGAGACGGCCCCCAGGCTGGCCATGGAGACCTGGATGGTGTCGAGGCTGACCTATTTCCGTCTGATTTATACCGGCGCGGTGAAGGCGCTGGCGGAGATCTATGCCCGGCAGCAGGATTGGGACGCGATGGAGCTGTCCTGCACCAGGGCGATCGAGGTGGATAATCTGGATGAAGATCTTTATTATTGGCAGATCAAGAGCCAGATCAGGAAGAAGGCGTACGACCGGGCGCTGATTTATTATGAAAGAGCAAAGAATACGTTTTATAAAGAGCTGGGGATCCGGGAGATTGATCAGTTTCGGCAGGTCTATGAGGAAATTTTGGCTCTCTCAGACAATAAGACGTTGGATATCACCAGCGTGCTGGATTCCCTCTGTGAGAAGGAGCCGCCAAGGCAGGCGTTTTTCTGCGAGTATCCGGTGTTTCGGGAGATTTATCAGGTGGAGACCAGGAGAGTACGGCGGACGGGAATTGCCGAGCATGTGGTGCTGGTGTCGATGAAAAAGGCGGAGAGCGCCAGGAGCGACGCCAATGATTCCGTCATGCATGAGGGAATGAATATTTTGGAGCAGGTGCTGCGGGAGAATCTGCGGGTGGGAGACGTGGTGGCCCGGTTCAGCAATACTCAGTTTGTCCTGCTGCTGGCGGCCTGTTCCTATGAGTCGGCCCAGCTGGTGGCAGAACGGATCAACTACCATTTCCGGAAGGCCGCTCCCAGGAAGAGGCTGAATCTGCGATTTGAGATGGAGGAGCTGCAGGGAGTGGATCGGTAACAGAAAAAACGTCCTAAAATGAGGAGTGCCCCCGGCGTCTGGTACACCGGAGGCTATTATGAAAAAAT
>CAZGRM010000268.1:0-3974 GCA_964528295.1 uncultured Lachnospiraceae bacterium | reverse complement strand
TGATTGATTTTTTTTAACACATATATTAGAATAATACCAGTCAGGTAAATTTGTATAAAAAAGTATTGGGGAAATAGTGCAATTTTGGCGGGTTCGTATCGTGGGGGATACTCGGCCAGGCCATTGAGAAGGTAAAAGGAGGAGAAGCTTGTGATTTCAAATCAGGTTTTACAGACGACATTGGATGGATTGAAGGCAATCAGCAGAGTGGATCTCTGTGTGCTGGATACGGAAGGAATTATGCTGGCCACCACCTTTCCCGAGGCGGAAGGATTCCGGGATTCGGTACTGGGCTTCGCGGAGTCTCCGGCGGACAGCCAGGTGGTGTCAGGCTGCCAGTTTTTCAAGGTGTTCGACGACCGTCAGCTGGAATATATCCTGCTGGCCAACGGCAACAGCGACGATGTGCATATGGTGGGCCGGATGGCCGCGTTCCAGATTCAAAATCTGCTGATCGCCTACAAGGAGCGGTTCGACAAGGACAACTTTATCAAAAATCTGCTGCTGGACAACCTGCTGCTGGTGGATATTTACAACCGGGCAAAGAAGCTTCACATCGATACGGAGGCCCGCCGGGTAGTATTTATTCTGGAGATCAGCCACGAGAAGGATTCCAACGCTCTGGAGAGTGTGCGGGCTCTGTTTTCTTCCAAGTCGGGAGATTTCATCACCGCTGTGGATGAGAAGAGCATCATCGTGGTGAAGGAGCTGGGGCCCCAGGACGGGTATCCTGAGATGGACCGGATCGCTGAGATGATTCTGGATTCCCTGGGTGAGGAGAAGAAGCAGGAGGCGCTGATCGCCTACGGTACCGTGGTGGGCGAGATCAAGGAGGTATCCCGCTCCTACAAGGAGGCCCGGATGGCTCTCAATGTGGGGAAGATTTTCTTTGCGGAGCGCTCTGTCATCGCCTACAGCTCTCTGGGCATCGGCCGTCTGATTTACCAGCTCCCGATTCCGCTGTGCAAGATGTTTATCAAGGAGATTTTCGACGGAAAGTCGCCGGATGATTTTGACGAGGAGACGCTGATCACCATCAACAAGTTCTTCGAGAACAGCCTGAATGTGTCGGAGACCTCCCGCCAGCTCTACATCCACCGCAACACCCTGGTTTACCGCCTGGACAAGCTGCAAAAGTCCACGGGGCTGGATCTGAGGGTGTTCGAGGACGCCATCACCTTCAAGATTGCCCTGATGGTGGTAAAATATATGAAGTATATGGAAAATCAGGAGTATTAATCATAGTATTAGGAAGACTTTGAAATAGTGACAGTAACATATGCGGAAGGCCAGCGGCGAGAGATAAGATCGCCGCTGGCCTTTTCACGTTTTTTCAATGATTTCCGCAGATTTTTTCGATCTCCTCCAGCTCCCCGGCGGTGAAGGAGGCCCGGTGGATCACGCCGATGTTTTCCGTGATCTGCCGGGGCTTTGAGGCGCCGATCAGCACGCTGGTCACCTCTCCGTCCCGCAGGACCCAGGAGAGGGCCATCTGGGCCAGGGTCTGGCCCCGCTTTGCGGCCAGCTCATTCAGGGCGCCGATCTGCCGCAGGCGGTTTTCCGTCAGAGCGCTCTCCTTCAGAAATCTGCCGTCCCTGCGGATCCGGCTGTCCTCCGGGATGCCCTTTAAGTATTTGTCCGTGAGCAGGCCCTGGGACAGGGGGCTAAAAGCAATGATCCCGCAGCCGTTGGCGGCGGCGAAGGATTTCAGCCCGTCCTCCTCAATGTGGCGGTCGAACAGATTGTATCTGCTCTGATTGATGATGAAGGGACACCGGAGCTCCGACAGAATCTCCATTGCCCGCTTTGTGTGCTCCCGGTCGTAGTTGGAGATCCCCGCATACAGCGCTTTTCCGCTCTTTACGATCTGATCCAGCGCCATCATGGTCTCCTCCAGAGGGGTCTCCGGGTCCATCCTGTGGTGGTAAAAGATATCCACATACTCCAGCTTCATCCGCCGCAGACTGTCATCCAGACTGGAAATCAGATATTTCCGACTGCCGCCGTCCCCGTAGGGGCCCGGCCACATATCGTAGCCCGCCTTCGTGCTGATCACCAGCTCATTCCGGTAGGGTCTCAGATCACTCTCCATGATCCGGCCGAAATTCTCCTCGGCGCTGCCGTACACCGGGCCGTAATTGTTGGCCAGGTCAAAATGGGTGATTCCGTGGTCGAAGGCGGTGAAGCACAGGGCCTTCATATTATCGTAATTGTCCTTGCTGCCGAAATTGTGCCACAATCCCAGGGACAGCATGGGCAGCCTCAGACCGCTTCTGCCGCACCGGACATACTTCATTTCCTCATACCGCTTTTCTTCCGCAAGATACATCTGCCAATCTCCCTTCTATTTTTTAAGTATACCAAGTATATCATGGGCCCCGGGCCTTGTCAAAGAAAGTCCGAAGGCAGGCTTCCCGCCCCGGGATGCCGGACGCAAAAAAAACCGGAGAACGGGGCATCTCCCAATTCTCCGGGGTCTGATTCTTTGCCAACGCTTTTCTTATGTATCTCTTACACCTCAAACAGCAGGTCGCCGTAGGAGGGCATGGGCCACATATCCTTGTCTACGATCATCTCCAGCTCATCCACCGGAGTTCTCAGATCGGTCATGGCAGCCATCACCACATCGTGGAAGAATCTGGCCTGCTCCGCTCCCTCTTCCATGTCGGCCGCCTGGGCGGTCACGTCGATGAGCTTGGACAGGGCCACCTTTGTGTCAGAGAGGAGGGCGCTGGTCTCATTCAGCAGCTCCACCTGGACAGAAGCCTCCGCTCCCGCCGCGGTCACCGCGTTCACCGTGTCGGCCAGGCTCTTGGTGTACTTGATCACCGCCGGGATGATCTGCTTGCTGGCGATATCGATCATGGCCCGGGCCTCAATGTTGATGGCCTTCGCGTAGTTCTCATACTTGATCTCCACACGGGACTCCAGCTCCGTCTTGGTAAAGACGCCGAACTTTTCGAAGAGGTTGACCGCCTTGTCGGTGACGAGGGCCGGGATGGCGTCCACCATGGATTTGATGTTGGGAAGGCCTCTGCGCTCAGCCTCCTCCACCCACTCCTCAGAGTAGCCGTTGCCGTTGAAGACGATTCTCTGATGCTCCATGGCATATCTCTTAATCAGGTCATGCACCGCCTCATCAAAATTCTCCGCCTTCTCCAGCTCATCGCAGGCCTCGCAGAACGCCTCCGCCACGATGGTATTCAGCACAATGTTCGGTGAGGCGATGGAATCTCTGGAGCCCACCATACGGAACTCAAATTTATTTCCGGTGAAGGCAAAGGGTGAGGTACGGTTCCGGTCGGTTGCGTCCTTGGCCAGATCCGGCAGAGTCTTCACGCCCGTCTTCAGCACGCCGCCCTTGATGGAATGGGTGGCCGCTCCGGTGCTGATGAGCTGGCTCATCACATCCTGAAGCTGCTCGCCAAGGAAGATGGAAATGATGGCGGGCGGCGCCTCGTTGGCTCCCAGACGGTGATCGTTTCCGGGATCGGCCGCCGACTCCCGGAGCAGATCCGCATGGGTATCCACCGCCTTCAGGATGCAGGCCAGCACCAGAAGGAACTGCACGTTCTCGTGGGGCGTCTTGCCCGGATCCAGAAGATTGATGCCGTCATCGGTGGTGATGGACCAGTTATTATGCTTACCGGAACCGTTCACGCCTGCGAAGGGCTTTTCATGAAGCAGACACTGTAAGCCATGGCGTCCAGCCACCTTCTTCAAGGTCTCCATAACCAGCTGGTTGTGATCTACTGCGATATTTGCCTCTGCATAGATAGGAGCCAGCTCATGCTGTGCAGGAGCCACCTCGTTGTGCTGCGTCTTGGCGGATACGCCCAGCTTCCACAGCTCCTTGTTCACATCCTTCATATATGCTGCGATGCGCTCACGGATTGCTCCGAAATAATGATCGTCCATCTCCTGTCCCTTAGGAGGCATTGCTCCGAATAAGGTACGTCCGGTGAAGATCAGAT
>CAZGRM010000267.1:2569-3983 GCA_964528295.1 uncultured Lachnospiraceae bacterium | reverse complement strand
GGATATCATGGAGAAGCGGTTACAGAAGGCTCTGGAGCTGGGGGCGGACGGCGTGATCAACGGAGCGAACCAGGATGTGGTGGAGGAGGTGCTGCGGCTCACCGACGGCAAGGGCTGTGACCTGGCCATAGAGACAGCGGGCACTCAGGTCACCACCGTGCAGACCATCCGAATGACAAAGAAGGGAGCCACCATCGTGCTGGTGGGCTACAGCAAGACCGGAGAGCTGACGCTGCCTGTGAGTCTGGCGCTGGATAAGGAGCTTACCTTTAAGACGGTGTTCCGCTATCGTCATATTTATCCCATGGCGATCGACGCGGTGGCGTCGGGGAAGATTAATTTGAAGGGGATCGTCACAGATGTGTTTTCCCTGGATGAGGCTCAGAAGGCTATGGATTATAGCGTGAATAATAAGGCGGATGTGGTGAAGGCGGTGATTCGGGTGGCGGGTGAAGAGTAGTTAATGCGGAGGCAGTGAAGGGAGCGAAGGACAGGGGTGAGGGACCCGGGGCCATCGCTCACGGAGAACTACTAAGGCGGCAGCCTTCCCCTCCGGCGCACCGTTCGCTAACTCGTTCGCTGGCTGATGCCAGCGAACGAGTTAGCGAACGGTGCCATGGAGGGAAAGCCTGGCGGCTTAGTAGTTCTCCGCGAATGATTTTTGTTCCCCCCGTCCCCGCCCTCCGCTGCCTTACAACCCGAAAGCCGCGTCAAAACCACGGCTTCCCGGCGTCCGCCTTATTTCTCTTCACTCCCCCAACAAACTCTCCCCAATCTTCACCACATCCCCCGCACCCATCGTGATCACCAGGTCCCCGGGTGTGCAGCTTTCTAATAGGAAGGTTTCGATCTCATCAAAGGTGGGGAAATACCAGGCCTCCCGTCCCAGGGCCTCCAGCCTCTGCCGGATGTGATCAGAGCTGACCCCAAGAGTATCCGTCTCCCGGGCCGCATAGATATCCGCCAGCACCACCTTGTCCGCCAGAGTCAAAGCATCCGTGAACTCCTCCAGGAGCGCCTTCGTCCTGGTATATGTATGGGGCTGGAACACACACCAGACCGTCCCTTTCGTGTACTTCCGGGCGGCCCGGAGGGTGGCCCGGATCTCCGTGGGATGGTGGGCATAGTCGTCGATGATGGTGACGCCGCCGACCTCCCCCTTCTTCTGGAAACGGCGATCCGTGCCGTGAAAGGCCAGCAGCCCGGCGGCCATGGCTTCGGCGGGGATACCCAGCAGATCACCGGCGGCCAGGGCGGCCACCGCATTGGAGACATTGTGCGCGCCCGGTACAGAGAGGACAAAGTGGCCCACCACCGCACCGTCCTTTTGCAGGTCAAAGCTGCCCCGGCCCAGCTCATCGTAGACCACATTCACAGCCTGGTAGCAAAGACCCGGAGCCTCCTCGGCCGCCGC
>CAZGRM010000267.1:0-2469 GCA_964528295.1 uncultured Lachnospiraceae bacterium | reverse complement strand
CGTCCTCACTTCCCGCCGCCACCTTGTAGGTCACGATCCGGCACTCCAGCCCCTCCGTCAGTTCCCTGCGGTCAGGGATCTCCTCGTTCAGGATCAGCACGCCGTCCTTTGGCAGCCGCCTTGCGAAAAGGCGGAAGGAGTGGCGGATGTCGGCCAGGTCCTTGAAGAAATCCAGATGGTCAGCGTCAATATTCAGAATAATCCCGATCTTCGGGAACAGCTCCAGGAAGCTGTTGGTGTACTCGCAGGCCTCCGTCAGGAAGGTCTGGGAGTGACCGATCCGCACATTGCCGCCGATGGAAGGCAGGATGCCGCCCACAGAGATGGTGGGATCCAGGTCAGCCTCCATCAGGATATGGGAGAGCATAGAGGTGGTGGTAGTCTTGCCGTGGGTGCCGGACACGGCGATGGGGGTATCATAATTCCGCATCAGCTCCCCGAGAAGCTGGGCCCGGGAAAGCATGGGAATATTTTTGGCCTTCACAGCCGCGAACTCCGGGTTGTCAGGATGGATGGCGGCGGTGTACACCACCACGTCGATATCGTCAGTAATATTCGCGGCGCTCTGGGGATAAGAAACGACGGCGCCCAGGCCGGTGAGCCACCGGGTCAGCGGGGACTCCTTCGCGTCGGAGCCGCTGATGGGAAAGCCGCGCTTTAGAAGAACCGCGGCCAGGCCGCTCATACTGATGCCGCCGATGCCGATAAAATGTACGTGTACAGGCTGATCATAATTTATCTGGTACATACAAATCTCCTTGGATTAAGATATATTGATAAGCTGTTCCTATTATACTCTCTCCGGCGCAAAAATCCAACCCCCTTTAAAAGTGCCTGAAAAATGGTCCGCCGGGAGACTTTTTGAGGGTACTTTCGAAAACGATTAAGGGAGTCAAAACCCCTTGAAGATAGTAATAATATACAAAAAAATACCGAAAAATAAAGGGAAAAATATCATATAAAATAAATTTGCAAAAATTTCGAAAATCTGTTATTAAGCTATTTATAATAAAAAACAAGAAAAAAATTAGAAATGATTGTAAAAAATGTTCACTATTTACGAAACTTGTGTTATAATACTAAAAATAAATAACATCAAGAGGTGATATCGTGGTTAAGAAGGAAATGATAGCTATGCTTTTAGCAGGCGGTCAGGGAAGCCGGCTGGGGGTTTTGACTTCGAAGGTCGCCAAACCGGCTGTGGCTTTCGGTGGTAAATACCGGATCATCGACTTCCCGCTGAGTAACTGCGTCAATTCCGGAATTGATACGGTAGGAGTGCTGACACAGTATCAGCCGCTCCGACTGAATACACATATTGGTATTGGAATTCCATGGGACCTGGATAAGAACGTGGGAGGAGTTACCGTTCTTCCGCCTTATGAAAAAGTAGGAAAGACAGAATGGTATACTGGCACCGCCAATGCCATTTACCAGAATCTGGCTTACATGGAATCCTTCAATCCGGAATACGTGCTGATCCTATCAGGTGATCATATTTACAAAATGGACTATGAGGTAATGTTGGATTTCCACAGGGCGCACAACGCGGATGTCAGTATCGCGGTGATGCCGGTGCCCCAGGAGGAGGCCAGCCGTTTTGGTATTGTGGTGACAGACGAGAACGGGCGGATCACGGAGTTTCAGGAGAAGCCGGAGAGGCCCAAGAGCAATCTTGCTTCCATGGGTATCTACATATTTACATGGGAGGCGCTGAAGGAGGCCCTGATCACACTTTCGGATCAGAGCAACTGTGATTTTGGCAAGCATGTGATTCCCTACTGTCATGAGAAGGGCGAGACCCTGGTGGCCTATGAGTTCAACGGCTACTGGAAGGATGTGGGGACTCTTGGCTCCTACTGGGAAGCCAACATGGAGCTGATTGACATCATTCCTGAATTCAATCTATACGAGGAATTCTGGAAAATTTATACGAAGAATGACATTCTTCCGCCCCAGTATATTTCGCCGGACGCGGTGATCGAGCGGAGCCTGATCGGCGACGGGACCGAGGTGTACGGGGAGGTGCGTAACTCCATCATCGGATGCGGCGTGGTGATTGAAAAGGGCGCCGTGGTCCGGGATTCCATCATCATGCAGAATACGGTGATCAAGGCGGGAGCCGTGGTGGATAAGGCGATCATTGCGGAGAACGCGGTGATCGGGGAGGGCGCCCGGCTCGGCGTGGGCGAGGAGAGGCCCAATAAGATGAAACCTGCCGTATACTCCTTTGGCCTGGTGGTCATCGGAGAAAATACCATCGTTCCTCCGCAAGTTCAGATCGGAAAGAATACCGCGGTGACAGGCAAGACAGAGCCGGCGGACTATCCGAACGGAGTCTTGGAGAGCGGTGAGACTTTAGATAAGGCAGGTGTTGTGGCATGAGAGCGGTAGGTATGATTTTAGCTGGCGGAAACAGCTACAGGATGAAAGAATTGTCAAACAAGAGGGCGATCGCGGCTATGCCGA
>CAZGRM010000266.1:0-3985 GCA_964528295.1 uncultured Lachnospiraceae bacterium | reverse complement strand
CACCCGGGGAATCGACGTGGGAACCAAGACGGAGATTCAGAAGCTGGTGCTGAAGCTGGCGGGGGAGGGCAAGAGCCTGATCTTCATTTCCTCCGAGATCGAGGAGATGATCCGTACCTGCTCCAAGATGGCGGTCATGCGGGACGGCGCCAAGGTGGGAGAGATTACGGAAAATCTGACACAGGAAAATGTGATGAAAGCCATAGCGGGAGGTGCTTCGAATGAGTAATGTAAAGAAATTGACCGGTAAGCGTCTGTTCCTTCCGATCTTTTGTATGCTGCTGGTCATGATGGTAAATATCATTTTTGACGCGGCGGCCGGGAATTTCCCTCTGAGCTTTTTCACCATCTCCATTCGAAACGGAGTGCTCTACGGCCGTCTCATTGACGTGCTGAACCGGGGCAGCGAGATTGCCATCCTGGCCATCGGCATGACACTGGTGGTGTCCGCCTCCGCCGGAACGGATATTTCCGTGGGCTCTGTCATGTCCCTGTCCGCGGCCTTCTGCTGTATGCTGCTGGCCGGCTACGGCGTTTCCTCCACCAACGATCTGCGGGTGCCCCTGCTGGTGGGCGTGGTGGCAGGCATCCTGATGGGCTGCCTCTGCGGCTGCTTCAACGGCTTTCTGGTGGCTTACCTGAACGTACAGCCCATGGTGGCCACTCTGATCCTCTACTCGGCGGCCCGGGCCATCGGCCTTTTGCTGTGCAACAATCTGATCGTGTATGTGCGGAATGACTCCTTTAAATTTTTCGGAGGCTACTGCTGGTTTGTCCCCACTCCCATCGTCATCGCGGCGGTGTGTGTGGCGATTATGGCTCTGCTGCTGAAGAAGACGGCCCTTGGCCTCTATATCCAGAGCGTGGGAATCAACAAGAAGGCCTCCAGGATCGCGGGCCTGAATTCCTCAAAGATCATTTTCCTGTGCTACGTGATCTGCGGTCTCTGTGCGGGAATCGCGGGAATCGTGAACTCCTCCCGTATCTCCTCCGCCGACTCCAACAATATCGGCCTGAGCTACGAGATGGACGCCATCCTGGCGGTGGCCCTGGGAGGAAACAGCCTGGGCGGCGGAAAATTCAGCCTGGCGGGCTCCATCATCGGCGCCTACACGATCCAGGCCATCACCACCACCCTGTACGCCGTGGGCGTGTCCTCGGACCAGGCTCCGGTATTCAAGGCCATCATCGTGATTATCATTGTGGCCATCCAGGCTCCGCCCTTCAAGGCCTACTTTAAGCAAAGATCCGCCAAGCGCGCGCTGGCAAAGGGAGGTGCGGCAAGATGAAGACGAAAAAGAAAATAAACAGCAATACCCTTCTGCTCCTGATCACCATCGGCCTGTTCATCGTGATGTACGCGGCGGGATGTGTGGCTTACAGCGGAAAGGGCTTCACCCATTTACAGACCTTTTTGAATATTCTCATCAATAACGCGGGGCTGCTGTGCGTGGCCTGCGGGATGACCTGCATCATGCTGACCGGAGGTATCGATATTTCCGTGGGCTCCCTGATCGCGATGGACTGTATGTTCCTGGCGGTGGGGATGGAGATGTGGCACATGAACGCGGTGGTATTGTGCGTTCTGGTGCTGGTGATCGGCGTGGTCTTCGGCGCGGTCCAGGGCTTCTTTATCAGCTATCTGGAGATTCAGCCCTTCATCGTGACCATGGCGGGCATGTTTTTCGCCCGGGGCATGACGGCGGTGATTTATTCCAAGCAGATCTCCATCAGCACCAATGAGCTGTTTCTGAAAATCGCCAACATCAAGATCCAGCTCCCCTTTGGCTCCTACGTGAACAGCAAGGGCGTGGAGCAGATCCCCTTCATCCGGGTCCCGGTGGTGGTGGCTCTGGTGGTGCTGATCGCCGTATTTGTGATGCTGCGCTACACCAAATTCGGCCGCAGCCTCTATGCGGTGGGCGGCAATGAGCAGTCCGCCGTCATGATGGGTCTGGATGTGAAGAGGACGAAGCTGAAGGCCTACATGCTCTCCTCCTTCCTCTGCTCCATCGGCGGCATCTGCTACTGCATGAACACCATGTCCGGCAGCGTGCAGCAGGCCCTGGGCCTGGAGATGGACGCCATCGCCTCCTCCGTCATCGGCGGCACACTGCTGACCGGAGGTGTGGGAAACGTGATCGGCTCCTTCTTCGGCGTACTGATCAACGGTACCATCTCCTCCCTGGTAAAGACCAACGGAAAGCTTCTAAGCTCCTGGTCCAGTATCGCGGTGGCGGCGCTGCTGTGCTTCTTCATTGTACTGCAAAGCGTGTTCGCGAAAATTAAGGATACGAAAAAATAGAGATACTCAAAAAAGACGGGAATGCCCAGGGCAGTCCCGTCTTTTTCAGGATCTCCTATGGACAACTTCGGAAAAAGTATGTTAAACTGTAGCGGATATGGACCGCCGCCGGATGCGGGCGGCGTAGAGATAAAATAGAATCCCGCGCCATGTCTGGATGAGGACCGGAGATGGGTGCGGCAAGGAGGCAGTGAAGTGGCAGCAGATCAGAGTAAAATCAGAAATTTTTGTATTATCGCGCATATCGATCACGGAAAATCCACATTGGCGGATCGGATTATTGAGATGACGGGGCTTTTGACCAGCAGAGAGATGCAGAACCAGGTGCTGGATAATATGGAGCTGGAGCGGGAGCGGGGGATCACTATCAAGTCCCAGGCGGTCCGGATTATCTACAAGGCGAAGGACGGGGAGGAGTATATGTTCAACCTCATCGACACCCCGGGCCATGTGGATTTCAATTATGAGGTTTCCAGAAGTCTGGCCGCCTGTGACGGGGCCATCCTGGTGGTGGATGCCGCCCAGGGCATCGAGGCCCAGACTCTGGCCAATGTCTATCTGGCCCTGGACCATGACCTGGACGTGATGCCGGTCATCAATAAAATCGACCTGCCCAGTGCGGACCCGGAGCGGGTGATCCATGAGATCGAGGATGTGATCGGCATTGAGGCGGAGGACGCGCCCCTGATTTCCGCCAAGACGGGGCAGAACGTGGAGCAGGTGCTGGAGCGGATCGTGGAGAAGATCCCGGCTCCCGACGGCGACCCGGAGGCTCCTCTCCAGGCTTTGATTTTTGATTCTGTCTATGATTCCTATAAGGGAGTGATTGTGTTTATGCGGGTGGTGAACGGTGCCGTGAAAAAGGGCACTCTCATCCGCATGATGGCTACAGGGGCCCAGGCCGAGGTGGTGGAGGTGGGCTTTTTTGGGGCGGGACAGTTTATCCCCTGTGAGGAGCTGAGCGCCGGTATGGTGGGCTATCTTACCGCCAGCCTGAAAAATGTGAAGGATACCCGGGTGGGCGACACAGTGACCGCGGTGGACCGGCCCTGTGACAAGCCTCTGCCCGGCTATAAGAAGGTGAATCCCATGGTGTACTGTGGCATGTATCCGGCGGACGGGGCCAAGTACCCGGATTTACGGGACGCCCTGGAAAAGCTGCAGCTGAATGACGCCTCTCTTCATTTTGAGCCGGAGACCTCCATCGCTCTGGGCTTTGGGTTCCGCTGTGGCTTCCTGGGACTTCTCCATCTGGAGATTATTCAGGAGCGGCTGGAGCGGGAGTACGGGCTGGACCTGGTGACCACGGCTCCCAGTGTGATTTACAAGGTGTATAAGACGAACGGCGATGTGATTGAGCTGACGAATCCCTCTAATCTGCCGGATCCCTCAGAGATTGAGTATATGGAGGAGCCGATTGTGGCGGCGGAGATTATGGTGACGACGGAGTATATTGGCTCTATTATGGAGCTGTGCCAGGAGCGCCGGGGGATTTATGAGGGAATGGAGTATATCGAGGAGACCAGGGCGCTGCTGAGATATACGCTGCCGCTCAATGAGATTATCTATGATTTCTTTGACGCGCTGAAATCCAGATCCAGGGGGTACGCTTCCTTTGACTATGAGATGAAGGGGTATATGCGGTCGGAGCTGGTGAAGCTGGATATTCTGGTAAATAAA
>CAZGRM010000265.1:0-4027 GCA_964528295.1 uncultured Lachnospiraceae bacterium | reverse complement strand
AAATCCATTTTTTTGGAAATCGTACTGGTAAAGGAAAAAAATGAGGTAACGCTTTATGGCAACAAAAATTTTTATAGCAATTATGATTATCATATACACCCTGTTTTTTCTGAGTGTATTTGGTCCGATGCACAGCAGGAAGAAATTCTGGAGGGCCATCTATAAAATAAGAGACGGTATGGATTTCATCAGCTATTGGATCTTTAATATTTGCGGGATAGGGACAATCCTGGTTCTGATCCACTATGCGTTTACACAAATCATAAAGAGGTGATTCCATGGCCCCCGACAACACTCTGACGGGAAAATCCCGTCCCGGGGAGAATGAGTTAGAAGGCCGCACAATCTTTACCCGGAGCCACAGCCTGCCGATGGATACCAGGGAAACCGACGGCGGCAACAATAATGTGATTGTGATCGGCTCCTCCGGCAGCGGAAAGACCCACAATTTCCTGAAACCGAATATTCTCCAGTGCAACACAAATATGGTGATCAGCGACGCGAAGGGCACGCTGCTCAGGGAATGCGGCCACGTTCTGGAGCAGAACGGCTACACCATCAAAATACTGAATCTCCATGACCTGTCAAAATCCATGCGCTACAATCCCTTTCAGTATATCGAGAGGGAGGATGATATCGAATATCTGGCCCTCTGCATGGCCAGCAGCATGGCTAACGGAAAGGAGCGTTCCGCCGGGACGGGGGATACCTACTGGCTGGAGATGGCCACGATCCTGCTGAAAGCGCTGATCGGCGCCGTATACTACGAGTTCCCGCTGAAGGAGAGAAATGTGGACACCTTGCTGAAGCTGTTTCAGATGGCGGGAGTGGAGAGGTACCGGGAGGAGAGCGAGCTGACCGTCTGGTTTCAGAGAGTGCGGCGGGAGTCCAGAGTCAGCTACCATGTGCGGAACTACCAGATGTTTGAGTCCCAGGCCGGAGCCGACCGGGCCCAGGCCAGCTGTCTTGGTGTGGTGGGTTCCATTCTGGCCCAGTGGCAGCTGTCCAGCGTTCGGAATCTGACCCTGTATGACGAGCTGGAGCTGTACCGCTTTGATGACCGGAGGACCGCCTTGTTTGTGCTGTATGACGACACCGATCCGTCCAAGAATTTTATCTCCAACATTCTCTATTCCCAGCTTTTCAAGCTGCTGATCCGAAAGGCGGAGCAGACGCCGGAGGGAAGGCTTCGGATCCCCCTGCGGTTCTACCTGGACGATTTTGCCAACACCACCATACCGGGCTTTGTGGATATGCTGGCTACGATCCGCAGCAGGGAAATTTCAGCCTGCGTGATTCTGCAAAGCGAAAGCCAGCTGGTGGCAAAATACGGCGTGGATGCGGACAGTGTCATCGAAAACTGCGCCGCCTATCTGTTCACCGGCACCTCCGGCACCAAGACGGCGAAAGCCGTCGCGGAGCGGTTTGGGATGGAGATGAAGGAGGTGCTGCATCTGCCAAAGGATCAATTCATTGTCTATGCGGACCGGCAGATTCAGACCGGCGCAAAGTTCCGGCCGGAAAATCACAGAAATTTCCGGGAGGGCTTTTACGACTATGAGGAGGCTATCGCCAGAGAGCGGCAGCGGCACCCTTTGCGGAGCAGACCCTTTGGGGAACAGATCCGGCAGTATGAGGAGCTTTTGCGGATCAATCAGAGCATTGTGGAGGAAAACAGAGACGCCCAGGAAGAGGAGAGGCCCGGGGCATTCTGGGAGGTCCCGGCGGGGGAGAGGCCCGGGGCGCTCCAAAGAGTCCCGGTGAGGAAAACGCCCTTCGCCACCTTGGAGGAGGAAATGTTTTATTCCATTTTGCAGGGTGAGCTTGGCGGCCGCCCGAATATTTATGTGGAATTGCATGTCCCGCTGAAGGAGCTGTTTGAGACCGAAGAACGGGGGATCACCTGCGACTTTGTGCTGAGGGCCCGGGAAAATTTTCAGCTGATCTGCGGTATCGATATCCGGGGCGGCGGGGGAAATTCCCAGTTAGAGCGTGAGAAAGAGGAGCTGATCAAGGAGCGGCTGTTTTCACAAAATGGCATCCGGCTGATTCAGGTAAGGCCGGAGGATTTTTATGAGCCGGAATGGGATATCGCGCTGGTAAACGCCATAAAGCAATTTTCAGACGCACTCCAGCCCGGAAAGGAAGGATAGATTTGAAAAAACTTTTATTTGGGAGGAAAAGAACAGTGACATTTCAGGAATTTTTATGCGGAATACCCGCCAGAGACTATATATTTCAGACAATGCCCTATGAGGACCAGATCCAGGCGGCGGCCCGGGCTCTTCAGGAGGCGGACCACATACTGATCGGAGCGGGGGCCGGCCTGTCGGCGGCGGCAGGTCTGACCTACAGCGGAAAGCGTTTTACGGACAATTTCCCGGAATTCATTGAAAAGTACGGAATGACAGACATGTACAGCGCGGGCTTTTACCCCTTCTCCAGCGAGGAGGCCAGATGGGGCTATTGGTCAAAGCACGTCTACGTGAACCGCATCCGGCCCGAGGCCCTGCCCCTCTACCGCACCCTCCATGATCTGGTGAAGGAAAAGGACTATTTTGTGCTGACCACCAACGCCGACCACCAGTTTTACAAAGCCGGCTTTGGAGAGGACCAGATCTTTGCCACCCAGGGAGATTACGGCTACATCCAGTGCCTCCGGGGCTGCCACCCCAAGGTATACGACGATACGGCGATGATGAACCAGATGCACCAGGCCAGAAAGGACTGCCTAGTTCCCTCCTACATGGTCCCCAAATGTCCGGTGTGCGGCGGCCCCATGACCATGAACCTCCGCTGCGACCACCGCTTTGTTGAGGACGAAGCGTGGCACAGGGCGGAGAAGCGCTTCGGCGAGTTCTTAAATGTCTGTGAGGAGGGAAAGACAGTGCTGCTGGAGCTGGGAGTAGGCTTCAACACCCCCACCATCATAAGATTTCCGTTTGAAAGGCTGGCAAGAGAAAAGAAAAATATGACCCTCATCCGCCTGAACCGGGACGAGGCCATTGTGCCGGAAAGTTTGGGAGAGCGGGCCTTTGGCATCGAAGCGGATATCGCCCAGAGTATGGAGGACATCGCAAAGAAGATGTGACGAAAACGTGTGCCGACGGAAATGATTTGCTAAAAATAAATTGAAAGCCATAAAAACAGGGAGATTCTCGATGTTTTTACGGCTTTCTTATTTTTTGCCGGAAAATCGGCTGTGAATGATAACAAAATATTGTAATGTTCTGATTTGGTATATTGACAAAAGATACAAAAAATAGTAATATTATAATGTAATGACATTACAAAGAAAAAACAAAGCCATGCGGAGTAATTTTCTTCTTGTAATGTAGATCTTGAGAAAACAAAAGGAGGAATCAACATGAAAAAAGGAACAATGAAACGGACAATGGCATTGGCGGTTGCCGCTCAGATGCTGGCTGTGCTGCCAACCGGTCTGGTACACGCGGAAGAGTATGGCTACGGTGAGGATCCCAGTCTTTCCGGAGAAATCACCATCTGGAACTGGGGTGATTACGAAGAGAGAGGAACCAGCAAATTTAATGAATATTTCCCGAACATTAAAGTAAACTATGTGCAGAGTGATTCTGCCGAGGTTTTGCAGAAGGTGATCACCACGCTGGCGTCCGGCGGAGAGCTCCCGGATATCGTATGTATGGAGAGCGGCGTCCGCGGACAGTTTTTGGCGATGGAGGATACCTGGGAGAAGCTGAATGCGGAGCCGTACAACGTGAATACGGATGACCTCATTGACTGGGCGGTGCCGCTGTGCGCAAACGAGGCGGGAGATCTTCTGTGTATCCAGGTGGATGACTGCGTAGGCGGTTGGGCCTATGACAGAGAGCTGGCAATGAAGTATTTCGGAATCAGTGAACCGGAGGAAATGGAGGAGCGGTTCCAGACGTTAGATGATTACCTGGAGGCCGCGGAAATCGTGGCTGAGAAGGGGGACGGCACAGACGTAATGTTCAGCGGTGGCGGAGATCTCTATGACGCATTGGAAGGTTTGTATTCCTCCACA
>CAZGRM010000264.1:2865-4039 GCA_964528295.1 uncultured Lachnospiraceae bacterium | reverse complement strand
CGTGTGTTTCTTTTTGCCCTCTCTAAAATCGGAATTTCCTATAAAGCAAAAAAAGTCCTAAGTATGCTCTCTGACATACTTAGGACGAATTTACTCCGCGGTACCACCTAATTTCAGACCAATGTCTGCTCCTCTCACAGGCTCTCACCTGTCCGTCTCTGATAACGGAGACGCTCCGGCGGAATTTGTTTCCTTTCCCACAAACGGAATGGATCCTTCGCGTTGACATCCATGCCGCTTTGATCCGGGAATTTCTCACCCCGCTGCTCCCAGACCGGTTCGATATCCCTCTCCGAAGCTTTTCACCGGCCAGCTTCTCTCTGAAGAATCAGGAAGATCTACTATTTCTGTTCATCGCACCGAGAGTCATAGTACCACAAAAGCCACTGACTGTCAACGAAAAGTTAATTTGCCCGCACCTCCTGCCGCATAAAGCCAACGTAGGAGATCCCGAAGGCCACCAGCATCAAGGCCGCCAGGCCGGTGAGATGGGGCCACACCAGAAGGAGGCTCTGTCCAAGACTCAGATAGCCGCTGATGGCGCCCACCAGCTGATCCATTGTCACCGCGTTCACGGAGCGGACGCTGGGATTCATGATGGTGCTCACCGCCTCGCTGTACAGATAGTAGGGTGAAATACGGTTCAAATTCAGATTCAGGGTGTAGTTGGACAGTGAGTTCATCACGTAGTTAAACTGATCGTCCACCGGATAAACCGCGTTCGCCACAATGCTGGCCACCAGACTCATAAAGATGGAGAAGAAAATCCACAGAGAGATGGAGGCCAAAGCCGAGGTGGCCGAATGGCGGCACACCACAGAAAACAGGATGGACAGCGCCAGCCAGAAGGCGATGTAAATCACCGTAAACACCAGGAAAATCAAAATCCGCAGCGCCTCCTCCACGCTGGGCGTCAGTCCCGTGGCCAGGATACCGATGGCGCCCAGGGCAATTCCCATGGTAAAAATCACCGCGGCGATCACCGCCGTCCCCGCCAGGAATTTGCCGATAATGATGGAGTCCCGGTAGATGGGCTGGGATACCAGACGGTTCAGGGTCCCTCCGGCCCGCTCGCTGTTCACCGCGTCAAAACCCAGGGCCAGGCCCACGATGGGACCCAGCAGTGCGATAAAGGACATGAAGGAGGGAATGGAACTGCCGCTGGAGGTGTAGA
>CAZGRM010000264.1:0-2855 GCA_964528295.1 uncultured Lachnospiraceae bacterium | reverse complement strand
CTGTCACTCTCGATGGCGTCGCTCAGTCCTGAGATGGCCCCATAGAGGCTGGCAAAGCTGGTGCATCCGATCAAAACCAGAAGAAGGATGAAGCGCTTACTTTTCAAATGATCCGCCAGCTCCTTGCGCACCAGAGCCTTCCGCCCGGTGCTGGCCTTAATTACTGTCCGGTTTTCTGTTTTTTCTGCCATGCTTTTTCTTCGAATTAAGCTCATTTCTTTCATCACTCTGCCCTGCCTTTTCAAAATAACGTCTGTAGATCTCATCCAGATCGCCGCCCCGCTGATGCAGATGGAGTACCGTATAATTATTTTCTCCTAAAAATCTGGTCAGCTGGCTGCGGATATCCTTCTTGGAGGTGATCATAAACCGCTTGCCCTCGTTTTCGATCTTCAGCACCCCGTCCTGCTGATACAGCATCCCCAGGATCTGATCGTCGAAGGGCTGGACCTCCAGCTCCAGAAGGTAGGTGCCGTCCCTGCGGATATGCTCCTCCAGCTCCGGCAGTGTCCCGCAAGCGATGAGCCTGCCTTCCACGAAAATACCTACCCGGTCGCAGACCTGCTGAATTTGATGGAGCTGATGGGAGGAGATCAGGATGGTACGTCCGTCCTCCACGGACAGCTTCCGGATCAACTCCAGCAGCTCTCTCATGCCCTCCGGGTCAATCCCCAGGGTGGGCTCGTCCATAATGATGATCTGGGGATCCTTCATCAGCACATCCGCGATGCCAAGCCTCTGGCGCATACCCTTGGAGTAGGTGCCCGTCTTCCGGTCCGCCGCCTGCTCCATCCCCACTCGTTTTAGGAGCTGATCGATCCGGTCTTCCAGCTCCTTCCCCGAGAGGCCGTTGAGCCGTCCCGTGAACCGGAGATTCTGTCTGCCGGTCATGTCGGTGTAGAAGCCCACATTGTCCGGCAGATAACCCACGCTGGATTTTACCTCCAGGGGATTTCTGGTACAGTCCTTGCCGCCGATGGTGGCGGTACCCGCCGTGGGTTCCGTCAGTCCAAGAAGCATCAATATGGTAGTGGTCTTTCCAGCTCCGTTTGGTCCAAGCAGTCCAAATACTTCTCCCCGCTGAATCGAGAGGCTCAGATCATTCACTGCCAGCTTTGATCCGTACCGCTTCGTCACATGGGAGGTCTCAATAATACTTGCCCGTTTCTCTGCCATACCTATCGTCTCCCATACTTTTTGAAGATTACAGCCAGCGCGGCGATCAGGATTACAAGAATGCCCACCGCCACAATTCCCCAGGTGGTGGAGGTCTTTACCGTCACCCGGAACTCAGCGCTGTCTGAGGTCTCGTCGTTCTTAATGCTGATGCTGGTCACATAGTCCCCGGTGATCACATTCTCGCAGGGCTTGATGTAGGCGGTAACCTCCTTGGTGGCGCCTGCCTCCAGGGTCTCGATGGTGGACTCGCTGAAGCTCACTTCCCAGTCCGTGGGGGCGGAGGAGGTCAGGTTCAGGTTGGTCAGATCCACGTTTCCGTTGTTGGTGACGCTGAGGGTGACGGAGCTCTCCTTCTCCGCATAGGCGTCCAGACTCAGACGTCCGTCCTGGGTGGACAGGCTCACATCATATGTACCGGTGATACTGACCTGCAGCTCCGTGGACAGGGTATCCTCCGAGGAGACAGCGGATATGGGAATGGTGTATTCTCCCTTTTCCACGCTGTCCGGCGGTGTGATGGTGATGGTCATGCCCTGGCTGCTCTCCTCCGTCACGCTCAGGCTGGCCACATTGGTGCTCTCGCCGGAGGGTGTGAAGGTGGCCTGCCATCCGCTGGGCACGTCCGCTGACAGGCTGTAGGACTGCTCCGTGCTGCGGTTGTTTACGATGGTGGCGTCAAAGCTGAAGGTGGTGCCGGAGGCTCCCTGCTGCTCCGGATACTCGGAGGTCAGACTGCTGGCCAGCGCCTCCTCCTGATTCACCGTCACCAAGAGCTCCAGGGTATCTGTGTTCCCTGTGCCCCCGTCGGCTTTCAGCTCCACGGTGTAGGTGCCGTCCTCCGTCGTCTCAGGAATGGTCAGACTGAAATCCGCCTCCGCGCTCTCCTCCGAATCCGCTCCGTACACATGGATCCTGGAGATCTGATTGCTGCCTCCCTTGAAATAGCCGCTCCAATCCTCCGGCATGGAAACCACCGACAGGTCCGCCTCACAGGACTCTCCCTCATCACAGGTAAAATCCAGATCAAAGGTCACCGTATCCCCGGCCTTCACTGTGATTCCCGGATAAGCCGTACTCATATCCAGTCCCGATCCCGCCGCATAGACCGGTACAGAGCCCATAATCACCGCCGCCGTCATCGCCGCGGCAGTCAGCCCCGCGCCTGTTTTTCTTCTGATTCCATTCATGCTTTTCATCCTTACGAACTCCTTTCCAAATTTACCTGACGCTCCCCCGGCTTTGGCCGCGGCGTCATTTTCCTTTAAGAAATTTCTTAGAAATTCTTAAATTCTATGTTGATTCTAACGGGGGATTGTGTCTGTTTTTTGATAGAATTGTGTTCGACTTATGGTTATTTTGTGAAAGAAATATGTTTTTTTCGCAAAAAAAGAGCGCAAACTCTTTTGAATTTACGCTCTCCGGTCTTTCTTTAATCCTCGTTGCTCAAGCCTGCCACATAGTCATCCAACGCGGATGTATTGATGGTGTAGGAGGGGCGCTCCGCCGCGGGCTCCTCGGGCTGCAGGCCGCTGTAGATGGATACTCCCACCCAGGCAACTAATGCGATGGCCACCACTGAGACGCCGGCCTTCATGGCCATCAACCTCTGCTTTTCTTTCTTGATGATCTTTGCGCGGTTTTTCTTTTCTTCTTTATAACGGTCAACCTTTGCCTGA
>CAZGRM010000263.1:0-4110 GCA_964528295.1 uncultured Lachnospiraceae bacterium | reverse complement strand
AATCACCAGGGATTTTACGTCCGCCACATTGGCCAGCAGGGAGAAGATAGCCAGATTGTCGATGAAGGTCTGGGCTGTCTTCGCGTCTCCCTTGATCTCGAAGGTGAAAATGGAACCGCCGCCGTTTGGCAGGTACTTCTTATACAGCTCGTGGCTGGGCTCTGTCTCCAGGGAAGGATGATGCACCGCCTCCACCTGGGGATGCTTCGCCAGATAGTCCACGATCTTCAGCGCGTTGCTCACATGACGCTCCACTCTCAGGGACAGGGTCTCCAGGCCCTGAAGGAAAATGAAGGCGTGGAAGGGTGAAAGGGTAGCTCCCGTATCCCGCAGCAGCACGGCTCGGATGTAGGTGACAAAGGCCGCCGGACCTGCCGCGTCCGCAAAGGATACGCCGTGGTAGCTGGGGTTCGGCTCCGAAATCCAGGGATATTTGCCGGAGGCCTTCCAGTCAAATTTTCCGCCGTCAATCACCACGCCGCCGATGGCCGTACCGTGGCCGCCGATAAACTTGGTGGCGGAGTGAACCACGATATCCGCGCCGTACTCGATGGGGCGGATCAAATAAGGAGTCGCAAAGGTGGAATCCGCCACCAGAGGAATATTATGCTTGTGGGCCAATGCCGCCAGCGCCTCCAGATCCACCAGGTTGGAGTTGGGATTTCCCAGAGTCTCCACAAAGATGGCCTTGGTGTTTTCCTGGATCGCCGCCTCAAAGGCTCCCTCCACCTCCGGGTCCACAAAGGTGGTGGTGATGCCGCTGGTCAGGGGCAGGGTGTGGGCCAGCAGGTTGTAGGTGCCGCCGTAGATGGTCTTTGCCGCCACGATGTGTTCGCCGGATTTGGCCAGCGCCTGGAAGGTGTAGGAAATAGACGCCGCGCCGGAGGCCACCGCCAGAGCCGCCACACCGCCCTCCAGGGAGGCGATCCGCTGCTCAAACACATCCTCGGTGGGGTTGGTCAGTCTGCCGTAAATGTTGCCCGCGTCTCTCAGGCCGAAGCGGTCCGCCGCATGCTGTGAATTATGAAATACATAGGAAGTGGTGGCGTAGATCGGAACTGCTCTCGCGTCTGTTACCGGGTCTGCCTGTTCCTGTCCTATATGTAATTGTCTCGTCTCAAATCCCCAATTTTTCGAATCTCTGATATCTGCCATTTTTCATATCCTCCTCGGTATTGATGAAAACATAGTAACACGGTAGGAAATATTTGTCCAATATGGGATACAAATGGCCAGCTATAGTTTTAATCTATAACTGACCGTCCATCCACTTCAAAATCGCGGCCTCCGACAGCTTCTCCCCGGAAGCCCCAAAAAACAGGGTGCTCAGGGAGGCTCCGGCGCAGGCGAAGCGGCAGGCCGCCTCCAGACCCTCTCCTTTTAAAATCCGGCTGATGAACAGCGCCACCATGCAGTCTCCGGCCCCTGTGGTGTCCACCGGGGTGACCGGAACCGCCGGGACCCAGCCCCGCACGCGCTCCGACTGGAAATAGCAGCCCCGGCTGCCGCACTTTATCACCACCGCTCCCGCTTTGCTGTCCCGGTAGAGGGCCGCCGCCTCCTCGGCGCTGCCGGCGCCCGTCATCTCCCGCGCGTCGTAGAGGCTGGGAAGAAAGTAGTCGATGTAGGGAAGGAATGGCCGGACGCCCTCCAGGCCCTGGCCCAGCTTGTCCGAAGCCAGATCCGCGAACACCGGGATCCCCCGCCCTCTGGCCTCCTTTAGAAACTCCAGCAGTCCCTCCCGCTCCAGCCTTGGCATGGAAAAGAGACTGGCCAGGGAAACCGCGCCGCAGTCCTCTAAGGCGCGCCAGGGCAGGTCCTCCCTGCCGATCTGGCTGTGGGCTCCCGCCACGGAGAAGGTGCGGCGCTCTCCCCGGTCATCCACCAGCACCAGGGCTGTCCCGGTGGCCCAGCCCTTTTTCCTCGTCACATAGCGGGTATCCACGCCTCTGGCCCTCAGTGCGCCGCACAGCAGCTCTCCGTTTGGGTCCTCCCCCAGGGAGGCCACAAGGGCCGCGTGAAGCCCCAGCTCCGCCAGCCGGACGCTCTGATTGGCCGCGTCTCCCCCGGTCCGGATCTGAATGTCGGAAATCCTCTGCTTTTCCTTCCAGCTCTCCCTCTGCCCCACGGGCCGGGCCGTAATGTCCATCACCGCCGAACCGATACACAGTACATCCATCTTCTTCCCACTCCATCCATCTGATCAGAAAGCAAATATCCTCCGCTCCCACTCCGGCCGCCGGACCCGGAACTATCTTTCCCGGAAAACAGCCGTCCCCTGCCGTCTCAAACCGGGTTTTCCTCCTCCTGTTTCCCGGTCAGCTCCTCGATCAGCGCCCAGATCTCCTCTCTCCCCTGCTTCGTCTCGGCGGAGAAGGGGATCACCTGGGTGCCGGGGCGGACCTTCAGGGTGTCCCGGATCAGTTTTACCTGCTTCTGGACCTGACTGCGCTTGATCTTGTCCAGCTTCGTGGCAATGATGATGGGCTCAAAGCCGTTGTGACAGATCCAGTCGTACATCAGCCGGTCATTGGCCCCCGGCTCGTGGCGGATGTCGATGAGCAGGAAAACGGCCCGAAGCTGCTTTGAGCCGTGGAGATACCGCTCGATGAGCTTTCCCCACTTCTCCTTCTCCTGCTGGGGAACCTTCGCGTAGCCGTAGCCCGGCAGGTCCACCAGGTACAGCTCACTGTTGACGTTATAGAAATTGATGGTCTGGGTCTTGCCGGGCTGGGAGCTGGTCCGGGCCAGGGCCTTCCGGTTCATCAGGCCGTTGATCAGGGAGGATTTCCCCACGTTGGATTTCCCGGCGAAGGCCACCTCGCCCAGCTTATTTTCCGGCAGCCTGCTGGTGATGCCGCACACCGTCTCCAGATTTACCTGTCTTATAATCATAGTCTCCTCCGAATTGAGATCCCCGCGTACGCCGGGACTTATGTCACTCGCTCTTTTTCTCCTTTTCCAGAGCTGCCTTCAGCACGTCCTTCATGGTCCGGGCGTAGACCAGCTCCATGCCGGACTTGATCTCCTGGGAAATCTCCTCCACGTCGGCCCGGTTTTCCTCCGGCACGATGACCGTCTTCATCCCCGCCGACTTGGCGGCCAGCAGCTTTTCCTTCAGACCGCCGATGGGCAGCACCCGCCCCCGCAGCGTGATCTCCCCGGTCATCGCCACATCCGCCCGGACCGGGATCCCGGTGATGGCGGACAGGATGGCGGTGGCCATGGTGATTCCGGCGGAGGGGCCGTCCTTTGGCACCGCTCCTTCCGGGATGTGGATGTGGATATCCTTTTCCCGGAAAAAGGCCTGGTCGATCTCATACTTGTCTCCCATGGACCGGATGTAGCTGATGGCGGTCCGGGCCGACTCCTTCATCACGTCTCCCAGCTGGCCCGTCAGCAAAAACTCGCCCTTGCCCGGCATGGTGTTCACCTCGATCTGCAGGGTCTCGCCTCCCACGCTGGTCCAGGCCAGGCCCCGGACGATCCCCACGTCGCTCTTCTGGTTCTTCTTCTTGATGGAATGGACCTTCCGGCCCAGATAGCTCTCCAGGTTCTTCTCCGTCACCCGGATGCTCTTTTTCTCCCCCTCCAGAAGCTCCCGGGCCGCCTTCCGGCAGATCTCCCCGATCTTCCGCTCCAGCTGGCGGACTCCCGCCTCCCTGGTGTACTCGCTGGCGATGGCCGCCAGGGCCGGCTTCGTGATGGTGAGCTGGCCCTTCTCCAGGCCGTTGCGCTCCATCTGCTTCTTCACCAGATGGTCCTTGGCGATGTGAAGCTTCTCATTGGCGGTGTAGCTGGTCACCTCGATGATCTCCATCCGATCCAGCAGGGGCCGGGGAATGGTATGGAGATCGTTGGCGGTGGCGATGAACAGCACCTCCGACAGATCCAGAGGCAGCTCCACATAGTGGTCCCGGAATCTGCGGTTCTGCTCCGAATCCAGCACCTCCAGCAGAGCCGAGGAGGTGTCCCCCTTGTAGTCGCTGCTCACCTTGTCGATCTCGTCCAGCAGCATCAAAGGATTTTTCACCCCGGCCTGGCGCAGTCCTCCCGCGATCCGGCCCGGCATGGCCCCGATGTAGGTCCTCCTGTCGCCCCGCATCTCCG
>CAZGRM010000262.1:0-4133 GCA_964528295.1 uncultured Lachnospiraceae bacterium | reverse complement strand
TGTATGAGTAAAGCCCTTAAATGTTGTGTTTATCAGCATTTAAGGGCTTTTTTTGTTACGGTTGCGGATGGATTGGAAGCTTTAGCTTACCTTTACAGTGACCACAGCCTTTTTGCTGCCGGATTTTACCGTGATTTTGGCGGTTCCCTTTTTCTTTGCGGTGATCTTACCGGAGGAGGAAACCGCGGCAATTTTTTTGTTGGAGCTGGTGTAGGTGATCTTCTCCTGGCTGTTGAAGGGAGTGAGTGTCGGAGCCAGCTTGTAGGTCTTTCCTTTTTTCAGGGTGATGGTTTTCTTGGGCAGAGTGATTTTTGTTGTTTTCACCTTCCCGGACTGTACCTTCACGGTTATGGTTTTGGAGAGACCGCTTTTCAGCTTGATGGTGACCTTGGCCGAACCGGTCTTGTTTTTGGCGGTGAGCTTGATGACACCTGTCTTTTTGTTCTGGATGGAGGCCTGGACCACCTTGGTATTGCCGCTCTTTACGGAGGAGATAGAATCTCCGTCAATCATGGTGACCTTCAGGCCCTGGGTGCTTTTCTTTTTCTGAAGGGTGACGGTGGTGGCGTTGACCTTCAGCACCGGCTTGGGGGTGACGGTGACGGTCACGGTCTTGGTGGCCGCCTTATAATTGCCGGTGGCGGCGGCCGTGATGGTGATTTTTGTTTTTCCGGCGGATTTTCCGGTCACCACACCGGCGGCGCTGACCGTGGCAATTTTGGTGTTGGCGGATTTATAGGTAAGCTTCCCTTTGGCGGAAGCCTTGATGGTCGCTTTCTTTCCCGCCTGGATGGAGGAGGAAGAAAGCTTGGCCGTGATGGTCTGCGAAACCTTTTGCGCGGAGGCGTTCTGCGATCCGTTTTGCGAACCGGTGGAAGAGCTCTGCGAGTCACCGTTGGAGGCGGAGGTCTGTGAGCCGTTCTGCGAACTGCCGTTGGAGGCGGAGGTCTGTGAGCCGTTCTGAGAGCCGCCGTTGGAGGCAGAGGCCTGTGAGCCGTTCTGAGAGCCGCCGTTGGAGGCGGAGGTCTGCGAGGCGTTCTGCGAACCGCCATTGGAGGCAGAGGAGGTCTGCGAACCGCCGTTGGAGGCGGAGGTCTGCGAGCCATTTTGTGAACCGCCGCTGGAGGTGGAGGAACTTTGCGAGCCGTTTTGTGAGCCGCCGTTGGCGGAGGTCTGCGATCCGTTTTGGCTGCTGCCAGCGGAGGTCTGGCCGGAGCTTCCGGAGGTTTGGCCGGAATTGGAGGACTCCGTTTCCTGGGAGGCTGCCGGTGGCCGGGTGACCGTTACGGTGAAGGTCTGGCTGGCGGCAGTGTAATTGGTGGTGGCGGCAGCCGAGACAGTGATGGTGGCCGTGCCCTCTGATTTACCGGTGATGAGGCCGGAGGCATCCACGGAAGCCACAGCGGTATTGCTGGAGCGGTAGGTAAGGCCGCCTGGGGCGCTGGCCGAGACGCGGGCCGTTTCGCCGATCTGGATTGTGGCCGGAGTGAGGGTGGCTGAGATCGTCTGTGCCGCCTTACTGATCGTGAAGGTCCTGGTGACGGATCCGGTATAATTGCCTGTCCCCGTGATGGTGGCGGTAGCCGTCCCCGCATTCTGATTATTGGAATAAGAGACGGTATAATCCGTTCCCTGGGTCAGGGTAAGCCCCGAGGAGGTGACCGCGACAGAGGGCGTCTTTGCTGTCCCGTCGTAGGTATAGCCGGTGGTCCCCAGCGAAACGATAAAATAGGACATATGGTTTACGCTGATGCTGTAGGTCTTCTTCAGGGACGGATTCAGCCTGGGGTAGATGGTGATGGTGGCTGTGCCGGGGCCCCTCATAGTCAGTGTGCCTTTGGTAGTGGAATCCTGAGTCACAGAGATGACGCTGCTGTCGGAGGATTCCACCACAAAGGATTGATCCAGGGTGGTGACAGAGTCATTTCCTCCCGCGGTGGGGGACAGCTGATACAGCAGCTTGTCGCCGGTCAGGTACGTCTTGGAAAAAGCGGTGGAGTAGGTACTGGAGGTGGAGGCCGCGTTTCGCCAGTAGGCGGTGAAAGCCGTGACCACACCCACAGTATTTGTCTGGCCGCAGACATCGCAGACAGCGGTGACGGTATGATCTCCCTGATCGGTCCAGTTTCCGCCGTAAGTGTGCCCGGGCGCGTATACTGTGACAGGTTTGGAGAAGGTGCGGCTATAAATATCAGTAAAGCGATAGGTTTTTGTGCCATTGACCGTGCAGGTAGGCTCCTGGACGGTAACACTGAGGGGATATGTTTTGGTCAGAGTCTCCCCACATTCGCAGAAATAGGTGACCGTGCAGGTCAGGCCTTCGCAGTCCCAGGAGGTGGACTGTCTGTAGGTGTAATCGTGGCTGTGCCAGTATGGATCCAGCTCAAAGAAGGAGACGGAGTAGGAAATCGTGTCGGACAGTCCGGTAATGGTCACATCAAATACGTCTCCATCGGCGTAGGTGATATTGTTCGGCCGGAAAATGATGCAGCCGGTCTGTCCGTAGTTTCCATTATTCACATAAAAGTCCCCGTCTGAGGAATCGCTGGAAAACTTCCAGCTGGTTTGGTCACTCCGGCGGGTCAGGGTCACCTCCACCGCGGAGGCAGTCACCGTGCTGCCAATGGAGATGGACCAGGGATAGCTGGAGCCGAAATATTCCAGGGGCATCACCTGGGCGGGCCAGGCGACTTTAGTTTCCGCGGCGGAGGAATTGGAGAGGTCAAAGGCGTACATCGTATAGTAGCTGGAGTAGGTAGTGTTGGCGCCGGTGACAGCGCCGAAGCCCGTCTGCCCCATGGAGGGGTTCAGGATCCAGCGCCGGTGTCCTACCGTAGAGATGTTTGAGACGCTTCCGTCGTTCATCCACCCATGGACAATATCCATGTTCAGGTTGGCGTATCCGGCCCCAAGGTTACTGTTCCCGCAGCCAGTGTAGCCCAGCTGATACAAAGCGTCATCCATTCCGTCCGGCTGGGGCGGGGTATGATTGATACCGCCATTGGCGGCGGAGACCAGGGCTCCGGCCTGAGCCACCTCGCCGTAGGAGTCTCTTAAGGTCACATTTGAGGAGAGGCCGGCGATATAACGCACGTTATTCAGCATGGCCAGCGCACTGCTCTTTGTGGCGTCACTTAATACACCGGCATTGTAGGGAGTCTGGCAGACCGGTTCCTCAGCGTAGGTAATAAAATCAGAGAAGGTGGCCCCGCTGTTTTGCAGGTAGGCCACAATTTCGTCCCTCGTACGGGCGGTCACGCCAAGTCCCACGGTGCCGCCGGCCGCCAGCGTCAGAGTGTCCTCCGCGGAAACCTCCTCCACAGAAATCACCTCCAGCTCCAGGGCATCCAGCGCCGAAGCCTCAGAGAAACCTTCCTCCGAGTCCTGAGAGGAAGCCTCAGAGGAGTCCTCCTCCGGGTCCTGAGAGGAAGCCTCAGAGGAGCCCTCCTCCGGGTCCTGAGAGGAAGCCTCAGAGGAGCCCTCCTCCGGGTCCTGAACCGGAGCTCCGGTGGAGTTCTCCCCGGCTGTCTGAGGCGAAGTGCCCGGCGCCTCCTCCTCGATATCTTCCGCGACACCATTGCCGGTATCAAAGGAATTGTCAGCGGATTCCTCCATAAGAATAAAATCATTGACATCAGAAGCTTCAAAAATAAAATCCTCTTCGGAATCTGTGAGGATTTCCAAACCGGTCAAAGCGCCGTCATCCGGTTCATCCCCCAAATTTCCGTCTCTGTCAGCATCGGCATATATCACGTCCCCGCCATCGCTGTCCGCCTCCTCCAGCGGGATGACAGTCAGGCCGTCACTGGCGGCGGCATAGGATCCCAACACACTGGCGGCCACAAAGGCAGCGCACAAAATCCCGCCCAGGGGCCGCTGAAAGTTTCTTTTCATATTCTCTCTCCTTCCCTCAGAAACAATCTGTTACGACATATTTTGCCTATTTTACCATACTTCTTCCACAATCATCAATGACAATTTATCATTTGCCACAGCTTCGCCCACCAAAAAATAAAAAAAACAGTCCTGTCCCATTGGCCAAACTGCCGTTGCCAGCCGGATAAGACGCGGGTTTTCGGGCAGCTTTAAAGAATAAAAACTTTTCGCAATAAAATAGCGAGATTTTATGCAGG
>CAZGRM010000261.1:0-4145 GCA_964528295.1 uncultured Lachnospiraceae bacterium | reverse complement strand
AGAAAATTTTTCCAAAATTTCAAAATAATTGATTGTATTTTTTCTGTTTTAATATTATTATGTTATTATATAAATCATTTTGGGCACACAGGCCCGGAGAGTCATTTTTTTACTTCAGGCAGCCGATCCCGTGATTTTTGATTCTCAAAACGAAAGGAATACATATGTCAAACACAATTGATAAATCCTCTCCCATTCCGCTTTACTTTCAGCTAAAACAGCTGCTTCTCACAGCTATAAACGACGGAACCTACCCTCCCGGAAGTATGATTCCCACGGAAAATGAGCTGATAGAAACGTATTCGATCAGCCGCACTACCGTCCGTCAGGCGATTTCTGAACTGGTTCAGGAGGGCCGGCTGAATCGGATCAAAAGCAAAGGGACATTTGTCACAGATCCCAAAATCAATCAAGCCTTTTTATCCAAAATTGAATCCTTCAATGTTCAGATCGAACGGGAGGGCCACGTTCCTTCCACTCAGGTGCTTTCGCTCGCAATGAAAAAAGCGGATGACTTTGTCGCTCCCCATTTAGAGATATCCGCGTCTGAAAACATCATATACCTGCAGCGAAGACGGTTTGCGGATGATATTCCCATCGTGACGATCGATACCTATCTGCCCGACAAATTTTGTCACGGCCTGCTGAAGGTGGACTTCACCCAAAACAGCCTATACAATGAGCTGAGTACCTCCGACAAAACACGCGTTGTTCGAATTCACAGACACATAGAAGCCACCTCAGCCACGAAGCAGGATGTAAAACAGCTGGATATTACCTTAAAGACTCCCATCCTCAAAACCCTTTCTACCGGTTACAATATTTACAATGAGGCGATTGAATTCTCCGTCGCTCGTTACCGGGGAGACCGAAGCTCCTTTGATATCGATGTGGCTCCGTAGGACAAATTCTCTCATAAAAAGGGTTGTCGGTATCCTTCCGCCAGCCCTTTTCTTTTCTCCGAACTATTCCTCGACGCCGCGGTTCGCGATTACTTTGCTGTACCAGCGCAGGCTCTCTTTCGGATACCGCTTTTGAGTCTTATAGTCAACGTACACCAGTCCAAATCTTCTTGAAATTCCGTATGCCCACTCAAAGTTATCGCAGAAGCACCAAATATAATATCCCTTTACCGGGATACCCTTCTCGACCGCTTTGCCCACCGCTTTTATGTACTGGCGCAAAAACTCAATGCGGTTTGTATCCTCGACCTTTCCGCTCTCCTCCAGCCAATCGTTGCACGCGGCGCCGTTTTCCGTCACGATGATCTTTTTCGGCTGATAATTTTCATATGCGAATTCAAGGATTTCCGTCATCCCCTCCGGCGTCACCTGCCAGTTCGCGTCCGTGACGGGTCTCCCGGTCTTAACCTCTCTGGCGTGAAGGGGCCATGCCTCCTTATCGTACACCGCATAATGCGTTTCATACATATTGATCCCGAGAAAATCAATCTCGTTTCCAAGAAGCGCCTCATCCTCCTTGCGAAGCCTGGGAATCACAACGCCCTGCCCGGCAAGATAGTCAAACAGCTCCTTGGGATAGCAGCCCTTAAAGACCGGATCACAAAAGAGCGCGTTCGCCTGCGTATCCAATCGCTTCGCCGCCTCGATATCGGCAGGGTCGTCTGTCGCGGGATAGACCCGGTTTAGATTCAATGTTATGCCAATTTCCGCCTTCAATCCTGTTTTTCTGTATTCCCTCACTGCCACACCGTGGGCCAGCATCAGATGATGAACCGCAAGGAGCGCCATGGAATAATCATGAAATCCGGGCGCGTGCTCCCCAGTCCAGTATCCCAGGATAGAGGTACAGTAGGGCTCATTTTCTGTGATCCAGTAATCCACGCTTTCTCCCAGCTCGGCATACAATACATTTACATATTCCCGGTACCATTCGAGAACCTCATGGTTCGTCCATCCGCCCCGGTCCTGCAGACATTGGGGAAGGTCCCAGTGATACATGGTAACTGCCGCCTTCATTCCATTTTCATGGATCTTGTCAATCACCTTTTTATAAAAATCGATTCCCTCAGCGTTCACCTTCCCCACGCCTTCAGGCAGTATTCTGGACCAGCTGATGGAAAACCGATACACCTGCAGTCCCGCCTTCCCCGCAAGCTCCAGATCCTCCTCATAGCGATGATAGAAGTCACAGGCCACATCTCCCGTTGAGCCGTCCTCTATGTTTCCGGGAACGCAGGTAAAACGGTCCCAAATGCTGTCCGTTCTTCCTCCCTCGTGATAGCCGCCCTCGATCTGATAGGAAGCCGTAGCGGTACCCCACTCAAAATCCTCTGGAAATTTCATCATATTCTACACCTCCATTACAATTTACTCCTTTACTGCCGCGGATGCCAGGCCGGCAATCAGGTTATCTGAAAAATAACTAAAGAAAAATAAGATCGGAATTGTGGCCACCGTAAGTCCCAATATCTGTCCGCCGATATCAGAACGGAACTGAGTGGCCAGCTGCTTGATTCCCAATGGTAATGTATAAAGGGACTCCTTCGAAATAACAATCAGCGGAATCAAAAAAGAATTCCAGGATGAAAGAAAGGCAATCAGCCCCAGCGTGACGCAGGCCGGCTTCATAAAGGGCAGCGCAATCTTGAAAAAGACTCCCGTCTCCCCGCATCCGTCAATTTTGGCGCTCTCTATCACCGCGTCCGGAACCGCGCCCTTTGTATAGTTGATCATCCAGAACACACCGAAGGCGTTGGCCACCGGCGGAATAATCAGGGGAAGCAGCGTATTGTTCCAGCCGAACAGCACCATCTCTTTTGCGAATCCGATCAGGCTCAGCTGTGTGGGAATCATCATAGTCATCATGACCACAGCGGTCAACAGCTGTTTTCCCTTAAAGCGGTATTTGGAAATGCCATATCCCGCCATCGCGCATACGAGAACTGTCAGAAGGGCAACGGAGCCCGCCACAAAGAGAGAATTAAAATAATACAGAGGGAAACGGATTTTCGTCAGCGATATAAAATTCTGAGCTAAATAATTTCCCGGCGATAGCTTTAATCCCTTGTACAGTTCACTGGATTTATAGGTCCCCATCATGGCCATCATATAGAATGGAAAAACAGCTACCAAACAAATCCCGGTCATAACGATGATCATAATGGCCCTTGATACTTTTCTCGACATATATTCTACTCTCCTCTCTGCATCAGTTTATTTGCCGTAAGAGAGACCACCGCTATAATGATAAACATCCCTACACCAATGGCCGCGCCATAACCGAAGCGAAGCTGATTACTGAATGCGGTATCGTAAAAATACCATACCCCTGTAAGAACGGAATCATCAGGACCTCCCACCATATTTCCCGCAGAGGTAAAGATCATATAAGGTTCCTCAAACATCTGGAAATTACCGATCAAATTGGTAACAATGACAAATATTGTGATAGATTTCAGCAGGGGTACCGTAATAAACCGAACCTGCTGCCAGAAGGAGGCCCCGTCTATCTCACTCGCCTCATACAGCTGCGGGTCAATATTTGTCATTCCTGCCATAAATAAAATAGAAGTATACCCTGCATATCTCCAAATTGTGATAATCACCACCATGATTTTAGCGGGCCAGGGCCGAGTGGTCCAGGCAATTGCGCTGCCACCCAGGCTCTCGATGATCATGTTGATCTGTCCCATATGGGAATCAAACAAAATACCGAAGATAACACCCAGCGCTACCGGAGTAGTAAGATACGGCAGAAAGCTCAAAATTCGGAACGCTTTTCTCCATATCATCAATTTATGGTTCAGCAGCAGCGCGATCAAAAAGCTGATGGAGAGCTGAATCGGCAGAATCATAATGACAAATTGAAAATTATTTACCAGAGCGTGCCAGAATCTCTTATCGCTGGCCAGAGCGATATAATTTGTCAGACCTATAAACTCCGGCTTTGAGATCCCGTCCAATCCAGCAGGCTGATATAGAAGGTGTAAATAATCGGAAATATAGAAAACATGATAAATACCAGAAAATACGGGGCCACAAAAAAGTACGGCGCTATTTTTTGTTTTCTTTGATACGATATATGTCTTTTCTTCATGGTTTTCCCCCCTGTTTTTCACTGAATAAATAATAAAAAAGTGTCTTCGACACTTCAACCCCCTAGCCCCCATTCATGGGGGAATT
>CAZGRM010000260.1:0-4163 GCA_964528295.1 uncultured Lachnospiraceae bacterium | reverse complement strand
CGAAGCGTGATGCCTGAGGAGGGGCCCAGCGAAGCTGGGAGGAGTCCTGAGGCCGTGCCCCGAAGGGGAACAATCACGCGAAGCGTGATGCCTGAGGAGGGGCCCAGCGAAGCTGGGAGGAGTCCTGAGGCCGAGCCCCGAAGGGGAACAATCACGCGAAGCGTGATGCCTGAGGAGGGGCCCCGCCGGGGAACAATCACGCGAAGCGTGATGCCTGAGGAGACGTGCCCTGCGGGGAAAACAATCACGGAAAACATAAAATTCCTGCTGCTTTCGGGGAGCAGAGTGAAATGGGAGTGAAGATGGATAAAAACAAGTCGGGGAATAAAGCACAAATAAAATACAGCGGAAAGCTGATGCGCCATTGGTATTGGAATGTCATAGTGACCCTGTTTCTGCTGGCTCTGACAGCGGTGGTACTGTATCTGGACACGTTGGCAGGAGTGATAATGGGCGCCGCGTCGGTGGTGCTGTATCTGACAATCCTTGCCCTGGAGCTGTACTACCGGCCCAAGGTGCTCCAGGAGCTTCTTGAATTTTCCGGGAAATACAGTGGGATCGAGCGGGAAATGATTCAGGATTTCATGCTGCCCTACGGGATTGTGCAGCCGGACGGCAAGATTCTCCAGATGAACGGAAAGATGATGGAGATGACAGGGAAGGGAGAGAATTACCACAAAAATATTTCCACCCTGTTCCCGGAGATCAATTCCGCCAGTCTGCCCTCGGATGACCAGGAGCGCAGCATGGAGATTGAGTATCAGCAGAAGCGCTATCGGGTGGATATGAAAAGAGTGCCGCTGGATTCGGTGGTGGACGATACGGAGGTGGCGGACCGGATGGCGGAGGAGTGCTGCGTTGTGGCCCTCTGCTTTTTCGATATCACGGAGCTGTCCCGGTGCCTGCAGGAGAATTACGAGCAGAATCCCGTGGTGGGTCTGCTGTATATGGATAACTATGAGGAAGCCATGGAGAGCGTGGAGGAGGTGCGCCGCTCCATGCTGGAGGCTCTGGTGGAGCGGCGGATTGCCAAATACATCACCTCCGTGAACGGTTTGATCAAAGGATTGGAGAAGGATAAATTCCTGCTGGTGATGAACCGGAAGAGTCTGGACATGATCGAGGAGGACCGGTTCTCCGTGCTGGAGGACGTAAAGACGGTGAATATCGGAAATTCCATCGCCGTGACCATCAGCGTGGGGATCGGCCTGAACTGCGGCGGCTACGCCCAGAACTTTGAGGCGGCCCGGATGGCCATGGAGATGGCCTTGGCCAGAGGCGGCGACCAGGCCGTGGTGAAGGATCATGACAAGATGGCCTTCTACGGCGGGAAAACCCAGCACTCTGAGAAAAATACCAGGGTGCGGGCCAGGGTGAAGGCCCAGGCTCTCAAGGAGCTGATCGCCTCCCGGGAGCGGGTGATCGTCATGGGCCACAAAAATACGGATATCGATTCCATGGGAGCCTGCGTGGGTGTCTGCCGGGCGGCCAAGCAGGTGGACAAGCCGGTGCACATTGTGCTTGGGGATATCAACGGCAGCATCCGTCCCTGGGTGGAGCTTTTGAAGACCTCGGATGAGTCCTATGAGAAGGTATTTATCAACCATGAGCAGGCCATCGAGATGACAAATCAGAATACGGCGGTGGTGGTGGTGGATACCAACCGTCCCAGCATGGTGGAGTGCGAGGAGATTCTCTACCTCACCAGGACTGTGGTGGTGCTGGATCATCACCGGCAGACCACGGAGAAAATCGAGAATGCCGCCCTGTCCTACATCGAACCGGCGGCCTCCTCGGCCAGCGAGATGATTTCCGAAATTTTGCAGTATTATGATGAGGGGACGAAGCTGAAACCCTACGAGGCAGACTGCATGTATGCCGGAATTATCATTGATACAAACAACTTTGTGGCGAAGACAGGGATCCGCACCTTTGAGGCGGCGGCGTTTCTGCGGCGCTACGGCGCGGATGTGACCAGAGTCCGGAAAGCTTTTCGGAACGATATGGATACCTACAAGGCCAGAGCGGAGGCGGTGCGCCACGCGGAGGCTTTTATGGGCTGCTATGCCATCAGTGTCTGCCCCAGCCAGGGACTGGAGAGCCCCACGGTGGTGGGGGCCCAGGCGGCCAATGAGCTGCTGAACATTATAGGCGTGAAGGCTTCCTTCGTGCTGACCGATTTTAACAACAAGATCTATATCAGCGCCAGGGCCATCGACGAGGTGAATGTCCAGATTATCATGGAGCGTCTGGGAGGCGGAGGCCATATGAATATTGCGGGAGCCCAGCTTGACGGAGTGGATCTGGAGGGAGCCCGGGTGAAGCTGAAGGAAGTATTGACTCAGATGACGAAAGAAGGAGCGATTTAATTATGAAGGTTATTTTATTACAGGATGTGAAATCACTTGGAAAAAAGGGGCAGGTCGTGGATGTGAGCGACGGTTACGCCAGAAATATGCTGCTGAAAAAGGGCCTGGGCAAGGAGGCCAATGGTCAGAACATGAATGATTTGAAGCTGCAAAAGGCCAACGAGGAGAAGGTGGCCCGGGAAAATCTGGAGGCGGCCCAGAAGCTGGCTGCGGAGCTGAAGGATAAAGAGGTGCAGGTGAAGGTGAAGGCCGGGGAGGGCGGCAGAGTGTTCGGCTCTGTTTCCACCAAGGAAATCACCGAGGAGATCAAAAAGCAGCTTGGCTATGAAATCGATAAGAAAAAGATTTTGCTGGAGAATCCCATCAAGGCGCTGGGCTACACCGAGATCGGCATCAAGCTCCACGCAAAGGTGACCGCCACCATGAGAGTACATGTGGTGGAGATGTAAGAAGAGGGACCGAACAGGTTTGAAGTACCCGTTGTGACGCACGGAAAACGTACGGAAGAAGGGAAAGCTGGGAGGGAAAAACGTGGAGGAAGCGCTGCTGAAAAGAGTCATGCCTCACAGCGTGGAGGCGGAGCAGTCGGTGATCGGCGCCATGATCATGGACCGGGATGCTATTACGATTGCCTCAGAGATTCTGGTGGTGGAGGATTTTTACCAGAAGCAGTACGGCATTCTGTTTGAGGCCATGGTGGAGCTGTATACGGAGAACAGCCCCGTGGATTTAATTACGCTGCAAAACCGTCTGAAGGAAAAGGATGTACCGCCGGAAATCAGCAGCCTGGAGTTTGTCCGGGATATGATCGCCACGGTCCCCACCTCTGCCAACGTGAAGTATTATGCGGAGATCGTGTCGGAAAAGGCGCTGCTGCGCCGCTTGATCCGGGTGAATGAGGAGATCGCCGCGGCCTGCTACGCCGGAAAGGATCGGGTGGAGGACATCCTGGAGGACACGGAGAAGAAGGTTTTCCAGGTGCTCCAGAGAAAAACAAATGATGAGTTTGTGCCCATCAAGGAAGTGGTGCTCAACGCACTGGACAAGATCGAGGCGGCCAGCAGGATGAAGGGCACCGTGACGGGTCTTCCCACCGGATTTATTGATCTGGACTATAAGACCTCCGGCTTCCAGCCCTCGGATCTGATTTTGATCGCGGCCCGTCCCTCCATGGGAAAGACGGCCTTTGCGCTGAATATTGCGGAGTACATGGCCTTCCGCAACAATGAGACGGTGGCGATTTTCAGTTTGGAGATGTCCAAGGAGCAGCTGGTGAACCGTCTCTTTGCCCTGGAGTCCAGGGTGGATTCTCAGATCCTCCGCACCGGAAATCTGAGCGACAACGATTGGTCCAGCCTCATCGAGGCGGCAGGAATCATCGGCCGTTCCAATTTGATCATCGACGACACGCCGGGTATTTCCGTGGCGGAGCTTCGCAGCAAATGCAGAAAGTTTAAGCTGGAGCACAATCTGGGGATCATCATGATTGACTATTTACAGCTTATGACGGCCAGTCGGCGCTCCGAGTCGAGACAGCAGGAGATCTCTGATATTTCCAGATCACTGAAAGAGATCGCCAGGGAGCTCCATGTCCCTGTGGTGGCGCTGTCTCAGCTCTCCCGAGCCGTGGAGCAGCGGCCTGATCACCGCCCTATGCTTTCGGATCTCCGGGAATCGGGGGCCATCGAGCAGGACGCGGATGTGGTAATGTTCCTGTACCGGGACGATTATTATAATCACGATACGGATAAAAAGGACGTGGCTGAGGTCATCATAGCCAAGCAGAGAAACGGC
>CAZGRM010000259.1:0-4180 GCA_964528295.1 uncultured Lachnospiraceae bacterium | reverse complement strand
AGGCGGGGGTGCGGATTTTTGAGTACAAGCCGGGCTTCCTCCACGCCAAGTCCTTCGTCTGCGACGATGAGATCGCCACCGTGGGCACCATCAATCTGGACTTCCGCAGCCTGTATCTGCATTTTGAGTGCGGCGTCTGGCTGTACCGGTCGGAGGCGGTGCTGCAGATCAAGGAGGACGCACTGGCGATTTTCCGGGAGTGCCGGGAGGTGACGCTGGAGGAGTGCCGGGGAAAAAAGCTGCCGAGGCGTCTGGCGGAGAGTGTGCTGCGGCTGTTTGCGCCGCTGCTGTAGGGGGATAGAAAAAAGCCCGCATGATTTCAGCTTGTCAGGAATATAGATGGGGTAAGGACTTGCGGGATGGTTTTCATGAAAAAGGTTGTGGCTTTGTTTCTTGTATTCTGGATGACGGCGGCGCTGGCTGTGCCTGTGGCGGCGGAGGAGGCCCTGCCGGGGCTTCAGACTCCCCACGCCTGCGTCATGGAGGTGACCACCGGAGAGATACTGTACGAAAAGGAGGCGGATGCGAGGGTTCATCCGGCCAGCGTGACGAAGATCATGACGATCCTGCTGATTTTTGAAGCCCTGCGGGACGGGAAGCTGGAGCTTGACCAGGAGGTGGTGACCAGCGCCCACGCCAAGTCCATGGGAGGCTCCCAGGTATTTCTGGAGGAGGGGGAGCGTCAGACGGTGGAGACTCTGCTGAAATGCATCATCATCGCTTCGGGAAATGATGCCGCCGTGGCCATGGCGGAGCAGATCGGCGGCTCGGAGGAGGCCTTTGTGGAGCGGATGAACCAGAGGGCGGCGGAGCTGGGGATGGAGAACACCCACTTCGCGGACTGCTGCGGATTGACGGATTCCACGAATCACTATACCTCAGCCAGGGACGTGGCCATCATGTCCAGGGAGCTTCTGTACCATTTCCCAAAGGTGGTGGAATACTCTCAGATCTGGATGGAGGATATCACCCACGTGACGGCCAAGGGCAGCAGTACCTTCACTCTCACCAATACCAACAAGCTGCTGCGAAGCTTTGACGGCTGCGACGGTCTGAAGACGGGGAGCACCAGCTACGCGAAATACTGTCTGAGCGCCACTGCGAGGCGGGATGGGATCCGGCTCATCGGTGTGGTGCTGACCGCGCCGGACTCCAAGACCAGGTTTGCGGAGGCGGGGCAGCTGCTGGGGTATGGATTCTCCCGCTGCTCCATGTATTACGATGAGGAGATGCCCCAGCTGTTCCCGGTCCCTGTCCGGGGAGCCATTGAGGAGGAGACGGGAGTGCGCTATGAGGGGGAGTTTTCCTATCTCAGCACCTCCAATGAAGATTTCTCCGCCGTCGAAAAAAGGCTGGAGCTGGCAGAGGATGTGGAGGCGCCTCTAAAGGCCGGGGATCCGGTGGGGGCCCTGGTCTACACGCTGAACGGGCGGGAGATCGGCCGGGTGAGCGTGGTGACGGCGGAGGCGGTGGAAAAGGCGGGATATCTCGACTGGCTTGGCAGAGTCTGGGATTTCTGGGTGCTGTAAGGAGGAGGGCATACGGGCCCGCCGGTGTGGAAACCGGAAGGTCCGTATGCCCTCTGGCTGTTTTTTTGCTGAGTATTTTATCCCCCTCCGGGGCTTGTGGAAACGCTCGGGTTTTGGTAAAGTAAGATACACTACGCACGGAAGGAATGGAGAAAAGGATGGAGCTACTGCGTGAAATAGAGTCCTACTGGACCACCAGGACAGAGGGGTATTCGGAGGTCAATCAAAAGGAGCTGGCGGGAGAGCAGAGAGAAAATTGGCGGCGTGTTCTGACGGAGCGCTTCCCAAAGCGGCCGGTGGAGGAGCTGAAAATTCTGGATATCGGCACCGGGCCGGGATTTTTCCCGGTGATTCTGGCGGAGGCGGGATATTTTGTGACGGCGGTGGACTATACCCCCGGGATGCTGGAGAAGGCGAAGGAGAACGCGGGGGCTCTTGGGAGCAGGATCACCTTTCGGAGGATGGATGCCCAGGAGCTGGAGTTTGAGGACAATACCTTTGATGTGATCATTTCCAGGAATCTGACCTGGAATCTGGAGGAGCCCGCCAGGGCCTACGCGGAGTGGTTCCGGGTTCTGAAGCCGGGAGGGCGTCTGCTGAATTTTGATGCCAACTGGTACGGCTACCTCTACGATGAGGACCAGAGGGCCGCTTATGAGGAGGACCGCAGGCGGGTGGACGAGGCCCGGATGGAGGATCATTATCTGTGCACCGATATTGACCGGATGGAGCAGATTGCGCTGCGGATGCCTCTGTCCGCCATTCACCGCCCGGTCTGGGACGAGCGGGTGCTTCGCAGCATTGGCTTTGGCCAGGTGGCGGTGGATCAGGATATCTGGCAGCGGGTTTGGAGCCGGGAGGAAAAGCTGAATTACGGTTCCACGCCCATGTTTATGATCTGTGCCGTGAAGCCGGAGCGCACTGTGCGGGAGCGGGTGACGGATTACTGGGCGGAGCGCAGCCGCAGCTTTCTGGAGCAGAAGCGGGCGGAGCTTCACAGTGTGATGGCGGAGCGGTGGATGGAGGAAATCCGCCCTTTGCTGCGGCGGGAGACAGGGCTGAGAATTCTGGATGTGGGATGCGGGGCCGGTTTTTTCTCCATTTTGCTGGCGAAGAGAGGTCACCGGGTGACGGGGATCGATCTGACCCCGGATATGGTGGACCGCGCCAGGAGCCTGGCGGCGGAGGAGCGGGCGGAATGTGAATTTCTGGTGATGGACGCGGAGAGGCCGGATTTCCCGGACGATACCTTTGATGTGGTGATTTCCCGGAATCTGACCTGGACGCTGCCGGATGTGGCCTCCGCCTACCGGCAGTGGGGCCGGGTGCTGAAGGCGGGGGGGATCCTGGTGAATATGGACGCGGATTACGGGGCGGACAATATGACGGACACCTCCAAGCTGCCGGAGCACCACGCCCATGACCAGCTCGGCAGCGGGATGCTGAGGGAATGTGAGGAGATCAAGCAGGAGATGCCCATCAGCCGGTTTCGGAGGCCGAAGTGGGATGTGATGGTGTTGGAGCGTCTTGGCTTTGAGGAGGTCCTGGCGGATGAGGGGCTCAGCGGCCGGGTCTACCGGGAGCGGGACGAGTTTTACAATCCTACCCCGATGTTTCTGTTGACCGGAAGAAAAAGAAGGGATTGACAAGATGGGGAGTGCTTTTCCAATTTTGGCATTAGACATAGATTGACTTGTCCGCCGCCTATGCCGTATAATGACGGTAGCGAATGATAATTGTCACGATAGAGGAGGAAGTGAGGGAATGAGAGGAGTTTATACGTCGAAAGCGAAAATTAGACACCAGATTTTTACGGAAATCGCCCGGATGGGGTATGAGGGGGATATTCAGACTGAGATGGAGGATCTGCCCTACCGGATCATACCGGGGGAGATTGCCACTTACCGGGAGAGTATTTTTCTGGAGCGGGCCATCGTGGGGGAGCGGCTGAGGGTGGCTATGGGATTGTCTCTGCGCAATATTTCTGAGCACGCCGCCATCTCCAAGGGGGTGGAGGCCAGCGTGGTGGAGGAAAAATATTATGAGCCCCCGCTGATTAATATTATTAAATTTGCCTGCAATTCCTGTCCTGAAAAGCTGGTGCGGGTGACGGAGGGGTGCCAGGGCTGTCTGGAGCATCCCTGCCAGGAGGTCTGTCCCAAGAACGCCATCCGGATGGAGGGCGGCCGGTCTGTGATTGATCAGGAAAAGTGTATCAAGTGCGGAAGATGTATGGAGGCCTGCCCCTATAACGCCATCATCAAACTGGAGCGCCCCTGCGCGAAGGCCTGCGGAATGGACGCCATTCATTCCGACGAGTACGGGAGGGCGGAGATCGATTACGATAAGTGCGTTTCCTGCGGCATGTGTCTGGTGAGCTGCCCCTTCAGCGCTATCGTGGATAAGGGTCAGATCTATCAAACGATTATGGCCTTGAAGAGCGACACGCCGGTGTATGCCATCGTGGCACCCGCGGTGGCGGGCCAGTTTGAGCCGGCGCTGAAAGCCACTCAGCTGCGGGCGGCCTTCCGGGCCCTTGGCTTTACGGACATCCGGGAGGTGGCCGTGGGGGCCGACCTCTGCGCCATCGAGGAGGCGAAGGATTTTCTGAAGGAGGTGCCGGAGAAGCTGCCCTTCATGGGGACCTCCTG
>CAZGRM010000258.1:0-4180 GCA_964528295.1 uncultured Lachnospiraceae bacterium | reverse complement strand
TTCGACGAACGTGTGTTTCTTTTTGTCCTCTCTAAAATCGGAATTTCCTATAAAGCAAAAAAACAGCCTCAAATCCCCTTCCGGGATCTGAGACTGTTCTCTTTGCCGCTATGGAATTATTCCGCTCCGCAGGCTGCCTTGAACTCGGTCCAGTTCTTGTTGTAGGCCTCGTCCGCCTCCGCGGACACATTCTGGATGATCTCGCCCTTTGTGACGCTGTCCGGCACCACCAGGGACTCATCCACCAGGTCATCGGCGGCCTGGTTTGTGTTGTAATAGCCAATGTACTGGATGCACTGGGCGAATACCTCCGGCTCCAGCAGGTAGTTCAGGAACTCATTGGCGGCCTTCGCGTTGGGCGCGGCGGAGGGCACAAAGGCGCCCATGATGCCAAAGCCCAGGCCCTCCTCCGGGTACACCACCTGAAGATCGGGATTTTCCGCCAGCACGGTGGTCACCTGGGAGGTGTACAGGAAGGCCACGGAGGCTTCCCCGTTCAGCAGCGCGTTCTGGGTGTTGTCGTCCTGGATCAGACGGATGTTGGGGGCCAGCTCCTTCAGCTTTTCGCCCGCCTCCTCAATGACGGCCACATCCTCCTCGTTCATGGACTTACCCATGGACAACAGGGTGATGCCGTTGATCACCCGGTAGTTGGCGGTCAGCGCCACGGAATCCTCCAGCTCCTCATTCCACAGATCGCCGTAGCCCTTGATCTCAAAGTCCACCATCTCCGGATCGTACACGATCAGCGGGATGCCGGCGCCGTAGGGCACGGTGTAAAGATCATCGGGATCGTAGAACTGTCCCTGGTACAGCGGATTGATGTTTTCAAAGTTTGTGACGATCTCTCTGTCGATCTCGCTGACCAGCCCCTGGCTCACCGCCTGCTCGATGATGTAATCATCGGCGATCACCAGATCGTAGTCGCCGCCCTCCGCCTGGGCCAGCTTCTCCAGCATGGTCTCGTCTGTGTCAAAGTTGGAGTAGATCACCTTCGTCCCGGTCTGCTCCGTAAAACCGTCCAGCACCTCCTGGGGGAACATCCCCTCCCAGGTAAACAGCACCAGCTCCCCATTGTCCTCCGCGGATACCGCAGCCGGCAGGGACGCCGCCATCAGCGCGGCGGCGGCAAATAAATAAATCTTCCTTCTCATGCTTCCTTCCTCCTTTAGATCATGATCGGCTGCCCGGCCGCGGCCCGCGACAGGCCGGCCCGCCGGACAGTCCCTATTATAAACCATGCGGGGCGCAAGGTCTACTAAACTTCGCCCTATTTTTTTCCAAGCATAATAGCCCCTTCCTATAAAAGGCTCACATCCTCTTCTTTCTTCGGAACAGAGAGAGGGCCCCCATCACCAGCAGCACCACCGCCAGGATCACCGTGCACAGCGCGTTGATCTTCGGCGTCACTCCCGTTTTCAGCTGTGTGTAGACTTTGATGGGCAGGGTAGACAGCTTCGGTCCGTTGACAAAAATACTGATCACCACGTCGTCAAAGGACATGGCGAAGGCCAGCAGACAGCCGGAAGCCACCGCGGGCATAATCAGAGGCAGCGTAATGTCAAAAAAGGTTCGCCCCGGCGACGCTCCCAGATCCCGGGCCGCCTCCTCCAGGGCCGGATCCAGCCCCACCAGCCGGGCCTTCACCATCATAAAGATGTAGGGAATACAGAAGGCCGTGTGGGCGATCACCAGAGTCACCATGCCAAAGGGCAGATTCAGCAGGGAAAAGAAGGCCATAAACACCATACCGAGAATGATCTCCGGCACCATGATGGGCAGGGTGGACAGATATTCCATCATCCCCTTGGAGCGGTAATGTACCCGGGCCATCCCCACGGCTCCCAGGGTCCCGATCACCGCGGCAAAGGCACAGCTGAGCAGGCCCAGCACCAGGCTGTTTTTCAGGGCCTCCATCAGGGCGGCATCCTTCATAAGCTCCTGGTACCACTGCCAGGTGAAGCCCTTCCAGGCCACCGGCAGCTTGGAATCATTGAAGGAAAACACCACCAGCACCGCCAGCGGCAGGTAGGTAATCAGCAGCACCAGCCCCAGATAGAGGGCGGAAAGTTTCCATTTTTTCTTCTTCATCCCATCATCCCCTCCAGTTCACTGGTGTGAGCCACCCTGCGGTACAGGTAGAGCAGCAGGCTGGTCATCACCATCAACACCACGGCCAGGGCCGCCGCAAAGGGCCAGTTGCTCCCCCGGGTCAGCTGATCCTGAATCAGGCTGCCCACCAGGACGATTTTGTTTCCTCCCAGGATGTCGGAGATAAAGAACAGTCCCATGGAGGGCACAAAGGTGAGAATCACACCGGACAAAAGCCCCGGCAGCGTCAGCTTGAAGGTGACGGTCCAGAAGGCCCGGGCCGGGGAGGCCCCCAGATCCCGGGCGGCCTCCACCAGGGACCAGTCCATTTTTTCCACGCTGGAATACACCGCCAGCATCATAAAGGGCAGCAGGGCGTAGACCATCCCCACCAGCACCGCCGGGTAGGAGTACAGCAGCTTCATGGGCTTTTCTATGAGCCCCAGCCCCTGCAGCACCGCGTTGAGCACGCCCTTTGCCTGCAAAATAATGATCCATCCGTACATGCGCAGCAGAGAGCTGGTCCAGAAGGGTACCATGATCAGAAACATGATCCGCTTTTTCCATTTGTCGGACAGCTTCGCCATGAAGTAGCCGAAGGGATAACCGATCAGCACCACCAGCACCGTGGTGCTGATGGCCAGCTGGAAGGACTGGACAAAGCACTGGATGTACACCGGATCCAGGATCTTCCGGTAATTGTCCAGGGTCAGATCCCAGGTAAAGCCGTAGGTATCCTTATTTGTGGCGAAGCTGATGGCCACCATATAGATCATGGGCCCCAGCACAAACAACAGAGTAAATAAGTACAGCGGCACGACACAGAGCCACCATTTGTCTTTCTTTTTCATCGGTCAGCCCTCCCTGTCCACCGGCACGGCGTCCTCCGGCTTCCACTCCAGATATACCCGCTCTCCCACATCGTAGTGAAAGTTGATCCCGTGCCGGGTGACGATCACCTCCGGGCCGCCGGTCCCCAGCTCCACCGCGATCCGCATCATTCCTCCGGCAAAGCTCTTTTCCGTGATCCTGCCCTCCAAAAACTGCTCCGAGTGGGGCTGGTCCCAAATGCTGATATTTTCCCGGCGGACCGCGATGGTCAGCTCCTCTCCCACCGCCAGCGCGTGGCTGTCTCTCCGGCAGCACATGCTGCCCCAGTCCGTATCCAGCACCGCCGTATCCTCTGTCATTCTCAGAGTCCTTCCCCTGAGGATATTGGCCGATCCCACGAAGCTGGCCACATAGCTGGTCCTGGGGGCGTCATAAATCTCCGCCGGGCTGCCGATCTGCTCGAACCTGCCGTCCCGCATCACCGCGATGGTGTCCGACATATTGATGGCCTCCTCCTGATCATGGGTGATGTAGATGAAGGTGATGCCCAGCTTTTCCTGTAGCTTTTTCAGCTCCAGCTGCATCTGGCGGCGCAGCTGCAAATCCAGAGCTCCCAGCGGTTCGTCCAGCAGAAGCACCTTGGGCCGGTTCACCAGGGACCGGGCGATGGCCACCCTCTGACGCTGGCCGCCGCTCATCTCGGAGGGCATCCGCTTTCCGAAGCCCTCCAGCTGTACCAGCTCCAGCATCTCCTCCACCCGCTGCCGGATCTCCGCCTTCGGCACCTTCCGCAGCTTCAGGCCGTAGGCAATGTTCTGGTACACATTCATGTGCGGAAACAGGGCGTAGCTCTGAAATACGGTATTTACATTCCGCTTCTCCGGCGGGTAATCCTTCATGGGTACCCCCTCCAGCAATACGTCCCCGCTGTCCGGGTACTCCAGCCCCGCGATAATCCGCAGCGTGGTGGTTTTTCCGCAGCCGGAGGAGCCCAGAAGTGTGACGAACTCCCCCTCCTTTACCATGAGGCTGATTCCCTTCAGCACCTCTTCCCCTCCGAAGCTTTTCCTGATCCCCCGCAGTTCCAGTACGATGGGTTTCTCTTTTGCTTTCATGTCCATACTACCTCCAGCGGTTCCATCCGTATGATATAAAAGAAAAAGCCTACAATCCTCGCTTTTGCAGGATTTCAGGCTTTTATTCAGTAGCGGAAGGGAGACTTGAACTCTCGACACCACGGGTATGAACCGTGTGCTCT
>CAZGRM010000257.1:0-4194 GCA_964528295.1 uncultured Lachnospiraceae bacterium | reverse complement strand
CGGCCTCCTTCAGCACCGGCAGCATCTCCGGCGTCTGGTTCAGCACCTCCTCGGATCTGGCGATGGTCTCGGCGATCAGCGTATCCAGCTCAATGTCAGGATTTTCCTCCAAAAGCTCCACGGCCCGGTCCGCGCCGCCTCTGGCTACGGTGAGGATGGTACCCTCCTTGGGCTTCATGACAGCCTTGTAGGCGGTCTCCACCGCCTTCTGGAAGGCGGCGGCCAGCACAGCGGTGTTGATCTCCTCCTCCTCCCGGATCACCTTGGTAAAGCCCCGGAGAAGCTGTGAAAGAATAACACCGGAATTTCCCCTGGCGCCCCGGAGTGAACCGGAAGAAACGGCCTTGGCAAAGCTGGTCATCGTGATATTTTCAAGGGCAGCCACCTCCTTCGCCGCCGACATGATGGTGAGTGTCATGTTTGTCCCCGTATCGCCGTCCGGCACAGGGAAAACATTCAGCTCATTGATCCATTCCTTCTTTGACTCCAGATTTTTTGCTCCCGCAAGGAACATCCTGGCACACAGAGATGCGTCTATTGTATTCGTACTCACTGGTGGCTCCTCCTTAATCGATCACTTTTACGCCTTCGACGTACATATTGATTTTCTCCACTTCCATGCCGGTGAACTCCTCCACCCGGTATTTTACGTTGCCGAACAGGTTGTCCGCCACGGCGGAAATGCTGACGCCGTAGGAGACGATCACATGAAAATCAATCGTAATTTTGTTTTCCTCGATCTTCACGCTGAGCCCCCGCTCCAGGCTGTCTCTTTTGAGGAGGCGCACCAGACCGTCCTTCATATTCACAATTGCCATACCAACGATACCGAAGCACTCGACGGCCACGCTCCCGGCGTAGGTAGCGATCACGTTCGGATCGATTACGATTGAGCCCAGCTCATTGCTCATACGTCCTTTCATAAATAGAACCTCCATCTATCTTGTTATTTCTTGCGCGTCCTGAAACGTTGCTTTTATTCAAAACAATTCTGCCCCATAAAGCAGACAGGGCGTATTTCAAATACATTCTAGCAGAAAAACAGCTAAATGCAAAGCACATTTTTCCACAATACAAATATATTTCTATTTTTGAAAATTTCTCTTGCAAAATAATGTAGTATCTGGTAGAATAAATTTGCTGTGAGTCTATGCCGTATTGATAGACTTAATATTTGTTAAGGAGGTGCAATCATGGCTAAATGTGCTGTTTGTGATAAATCCGTTCACTTCGGAAATAATGTAAGCCATTCACACAGAAGAAGCAATAAGATGTGGAAGTCTAACATCAAACACGTGAAAGTGAAAGTAAACGGAGCCGCTAAAAAAATGTACGTTTGTACTTCTTGCTTGAGATCCGGCAAAGTTGAGAGAGCTTAATGGAATGTGGAAAGCAGCATTTCCCCGTGTGAGAAGAAAAGAATAATAGACAGGTTATCGCCCAAAACGGTAACCTGTCTTTTTTCTGTTTTTATGAACGCCCCGTCCAGATGCTTCCGGCAGGCTTTTACCCGCAGCAAAACAGGTTGTACCCGAGCAAAAGCAGGGCGAGGATCAGAATGATGTTCCACAGAATGCTCTCGATGAACAGCTCAATCACCATACCGGCCGCAATACAAAACAGGGTGTATCCAATCAGTTTCCGCATGGCCTACCTGCGCCCTTTTCTATATCATATGCGGCCGGGTTTGCCGGCAATTACTTTTTTTGAAATTTTTTCAAACACGCTCTAGAAGGTGACCTCCTCCTCCGACGCGTTGTGGATCGCCTCATCTACTTTCGGGTCGCTCTGGGGCTTTGAGTCGCCTCTGCCCGGCACAAACTTGTTTACAAAATCCGGCACCATATCCAGAATCTTGGTCACGCTGTCCTGATTCTTGACGTTCACCAGCTTTGTGGTGCCGTCGTGGATGACCAGCACGGCGCTGGGGGAAATCTTGCCGCCCATTCCGCCGCCGCCTCCGCTCTTTCGCTCCTCAGCCTTCGCGCTGGCGGCTACGCCGAAGCTCACATCCACCAGAGGAAGGATGATGGTATCTCCCACGGTGATCGCGTCTCCCACGACGGTCTTGGTGGTGATAAAGTTTTCCATGCCCCGAAACAGGGATTCCACTGTGTTCTGAAAATTCTCAGCCATCTTGTCAGTCTCCTTTCGTTCCATCACTGTTTTATTTTTTCCTGATTTTCGCTTTTTGAAAACCAGCCGTACTATTTTTCTATGTCCTTTTCTTATCTTTTCCGCAGTCTTTTCACCAGCCGCATAAAGCGTTTGTTTCGGAGCAGATGGCAGGCGGCCCGGATCAGATGGACCGTGCGGATGTGGCCGGCGAACTCCAGATCCGCCTCAAATGCGGGCTCCGTAAATTCCGGCTCCACCGAAAGCTGGGCTCTGGCCGGAAGCAGCAGATAGAGGAATCCGGTAAGCTCTCCCGTGGCGGCGGGATCGCCGGTGCCGAAGTGGAGACGGCCGGTGATCTCCCGGGGACGATAGTGGCGCAGCAGCGTCATGAATTCTTTGTTCACATCCCCAAGGACGGCCTTCGCCTCATACTCCTCCAGCATATCCAGAAAGCCTCGCAGCTTTTGAACGCGGGCGGCGACGCTCTGCCCCACCTTTTCCAGGGATCCGGGGACCCCGCTGAGGATCCGGTACAGCTTCTCCAGGAACCGCTTTACTTTGTCTCCAATATTCCGAAGCATATGGAAGAGACCTCGGATTTTATCCCCCAAAGCGCTGAGCCTCTCCCAGATCCGCCGCTTTTCCTCCGGGGGAGGTGCTTCCGCTTCGTTGGGGGGAGGCGCATTGTCCTCCGAAGAAGACGGTTCTGGCCCGGTGGGGGATGGTGTGTCTTCCTCCCGAGCGGGCGGTTCTGGCCCATCTGGGAGCGGTGCGTCTTCCTCCTGAGCGGGCGGTTCTGGCCCATCGGGGAGCGGTGCGTCTTCCTCCTGAGCGGGCGGTTCTGGCCAGATGGGAGACGGTGCGTCTTCTTCCGGCGAAGATTCCGGCGTCCAGTCCGCCGCTTCTTCTTCGGGAAGCGCGGTCGGTGGGATCTCCTCCTCCGAAATTTCCGGCTCCGCCTCTTTTGACAAAGGTGCGGTTAGGGATTCCTGTTCCTCGTCTTTAATCGGTCCCAGGGGTTTTTCCTTTGGGGGATTCTCTCTCCTGCACTTTGTAGGTTTTTCTTTCTTTCTCTTCGGGGGCCGATTTTTCCGTTTTCGCAGCAGCTCCCTCAGCCGGGCCAGAGGGATTCCGAAGAGACAAATTTCGATGACTGGCCGGCCCTGGGCCAGATCAAAGGAGGCCGCCACCGAGATTAGACGAAGCAGCCAGGTGACCCGCAGCCGGGCCTGGGTGGTCTCCTGGTTTCGCACCAGCCTTCCACGGTATCTGACCGGAACGAAGAGTACCGCCAGAAACACGGACAGCAGCAAAAGCAGGATAATTCCCAGCAGAAGCCCTATGATTTTTAGTATACCCAGAATAATATGAAGCATATTCCTCTCTGCTATCCTCTCTCAATATTTTCATCCGGGCCGTCGAAGACGGGAGCCGGTCAGCACTCCTGCCGCTTTCCGGCCTCTTCGGCCTGTTCTGTCAGATATGCCCGCAGATTCGCGGTGCCTGTGGCGCGGTAGACATCCTCCGCGATGCGCGTCACCACCTCTTTTGCCTCCCGCATTCCCAGAGCCAGTCCCACCACCATGGGTGTGCCCTTCCGGGCCGCCTGGCGCCAGTAGTTGGGGGCGGTGAGGATCTCCAGCTGGTTGGCCTCCTCGGGAGCCAGGGTGATCAGATAGACCGGAAAATTGGTCTGTCCCACATCCAGCTTTTCCATCAGGCTGTCCTTTCTCTTTTCCGCATTTTTTCCAAGATACAGATTTTGATACCAATTCATGCCAATTTCCCTTCAAAAGATAGCGTCAGAACGGATTTTCAAACACGCTTTAGTTCAAATGCCGAAATTCCGCAAAACGAAATCCCGGCATTTTAGAACGTGGTCAAAAGTATTTTCGGTTTCCCCAAAGATTATTTTTCTTTAAATTCAAATATTCATTGTAGGCCTTCTCCAGGATCATTTTCTCGTTGGAAAATTTCAGCAGGTGATAGGCCTCATGAAATTTGTAATACCCTGAGTCTACAAAATACTCCTCTCGCTGTGGTTTGCTGTAATAGCTGTCCGCCATCATCAGATAC
>CAZGRM010000256.1:0-4235 GCA_964528295.1 uncultured Lachnospiraceae bacterium | reverse complement strand
ATCCATGAGATCCACATGGAGGAGGATGCGGGCAAGCTGATCCATGACGAGTGGGAGGACTGCACCCTGGTGGACTACAACCGAAGCGGCGTGCCCCTCATCGAGATTGTGTCGGAGCCGGATATGAGAAGCGCCGAGGAGGTGATCGCCTACCTGGAGAAGCTGCGGTTGATTATCCAATATCTGGGAGCCTCTGACTGTAAGCTCCAGGAGGGCTCCATGAGAGCCGATGTGAACCTCTCCGTGCGAAAGCTGGGCGATGAGAAATTCGGCACCAGAACGGAGATGAAAAACCTGAACTCCTTCAAGGCCATTTCCAGAGCCATCGAGGGGGAGCGGGCGAGACAGATCGAGCTTCTGGAGGAGGGCAGGCCTGTGATCCAGGAGACCCGCCGCTGGGATGACAATAAGGAATATTCCTACCCCATGCGCTCCAAGGAGGACGCGCACGACTACCGCTATTTCCCGGACCCGGACCTGGTGCCGGTGATCATCAGCGACGAGTGGCTCCAGGAGGTGAGGAGCCGTCAGCCGGAGCTTCGCACCGAGAAGCTGGCCCGGTATAAAAGGGAGTTTGACATTCCGGAGTATGACGCGGGGATCATCACCGGGTCGAAGCGGATGGCGGATATCTTTGAGGAGACCACGGCCATCTGCGGCCGCCCAAAGAAGGTGTCCAACTGGCTCATGGGAGAGACGCTGCGGCTTTTGAAGGAGGAAAACCAGGAGCCGGAGGAGCTTCATTTCTCCCCGGAGCATCTGGCGAAGCTCATCGGGATCACCGAGGCGGGCACCATCAGCCAGACGGTGGCAAAGACCGTGTTTGAAAAGATTTTCTATGAGGACATCGACCCGGAGAAATACGTGGAGGAGAACGGCCTGAAGACCGTCAACGACGAGGGACTGCTGCGCGCTGTGGTGGAGCAGGTCATTGCGGCCAATCCCCAGTCGGTGGCCGACTACCGGGGCGGAAAGGAGAAGGCCCTGGGCTTCCTGGTGGGGCAGACCATGAAGCAGATGAAGGGAAAGGCCAATCCGGGAGCGGTGAATAAATTGTTGAAGGAATTCCTGTAAATCCTACTTGTGCGAACGGGAACGGAAAGCTATAATAGAAACCAAATCGGAAATTTCTATTATAGCTTTTTTGTTGGATCAGGTTCAGATAAGGGGTATGAGATGAGCAAAAGAAAGAAAATGGTCCTGGCGGGGGCGGCGGTCCTGGGGGCGCTGGCTCTGTCGGGATGCAGCAGGAGTGTGCTGAACTACCAGCTGGCGGAGTGCATCGGCACACTGGATCAGTACGAGAACAATGAGCCGGTGGAGACACCGAAGATGAAGGCGGAGCGGGAGCTGCGGGAGTCGGAGGAGGCTTTGGAGGCGGAACGGACGGAGGCTCTGGCCCAGGCGGAGACCATGGCGGTGGAGTACCGGTACCAGGAGGCCATCTCCTATCTGGAGAGCACGGAGGTGCTGTCGGAGGACGACAGGGCCAGCGAGGCCATCGCCCAATACCAGTCCGCCCTGGACGATATGTACGAGTACGATGGGGATATTGTTCACTTTTCCTTCACCAACCTGGTGATTGACACGGACCGGGCCTTTGACGGGGACGAGTATGAGAGCATGTACCGTTCCAATATGATCACCCTGAAGGAATTCCAGGCGATTCTCCAGACGCTGTATGACAGCGGCTATATTCTCATTGACATTCACAGCCTGGCGAAGGAGGACAGCTCCGGCAATCTGACCGCCGTACTGCCCACTCTGCCCCAGGGGAAGAAGCCCATGGTCTTCTCCGTGGACAACCTAAGCTACAGCTCCACCCGAAACGGCGACGGGGTGGCCACAAAGCTGGTGCTGGACGGGGACGGAAATGTGGCGGCCCTCTATACGGATGCGGAGGGTCATGAGCTGAAGGGAGCCTACGACGTGGTTCCGGTGCTGGAGGAATTCATCGGGGAGCATCCCGATTTCTCCTACCAGGGCGCCAGGGGGATTATCTCCGTGGCCGGGAAAAACGGGATTTTCGGCTATCCGGTGAACGTGTCGGAGGGAGTGGATAATTCGGAGAACGAGGCGGCCATCCGGCAGATCGCGGACAAGCTGAAGGCGGAGGGCTGGACCTTCGCCTGCGGCAGCTACGGGTACGAATATCTGGGCACCCTGTCCTATGACGCGCTGAAGGAGGACATCACCAGCTGGCAGACCAAGGTGGCGCCGCTGGTGGGGGAGGTGGATACATTGATCTATCCCTACGGCTCCGAGGTGGATGCCGGCAGCGAGAAGGAGGCCTTTCTGGTGAGCCAGGGCTTCCGGTATCTGGTGGGGCTGTGGGCCATCGACGATCATCTGGAGGTCAATTCCAGCTATCTGCGCCAGACCAGAAGAAATGTCACCGGCTATGTCTTCGCCAATTCTCCCAACGCCTTCGACAAGTATTTCTCCGCGGCGGCGGTGCTGGACGAGGCCCGGTAGGGAAAATAAAGCGAATTACCCCCTTTACAAGACGCGGATTTTGAGCTATACTCATTTCCTACATATAGGATAAGGTCCGGGATTGGACCACAAGATATAGTAAAAGGAGTAGGGAGATATGTACGTAATCAAAAAAGACGGCACCCATGAGGAATTTAATGTGCGGAAAATTATCGTGGCTGTGAATAAATCGGCGGCCCGAATCCTGTATAAATTTACGGACGAGGAGCTGCGGTTCCTCTGCGATTTCGCCCGGGACAAGGCGGAGTCCCTGGGGAAGGAGGGCATCACCATCCAGGAGATGCACAATATCGTGGAGGGGGCCCTGGAGGCGGTGAATCCGGCGGTGGCCAAGAGCTACCGGGACTACCGGAATTATAAGCTGGATTTCATCCACATGATGGACGACGTGTACACCAAGAGCCAGGCGATCCGCTACATCGGCGACAAGAGCAACGCCAACACGGACAGCGCCCTGGTGGCCACAAAGCGGAGCCTGATTTTCAATGAGCTGAACAAGGAGCTGTACCGGAAGTTTTTCATGACCAGGGACGAGCTTCAGGCCTGCAAGGACGGCTATATCTACATCCACGACCAGTCTGCCCGTCTGGACACCATGAACTGCTGCCTGTTTAACGTGGGCGAGGTGCTCAGCGGCGGCTTTGAGATGGGAAATGTGTGGTACAATGAGCCGAAGACACTGGATACGGCCTTTGACGTGATGGGGGATATCATTCTGAGCACGGCGGCCCAGCAGTACGGCGGCTTTACGGTGCCGGAGGTGGACAAGATCCTGGCCCCCTACGCGGAGAAGAGCTACAGAAAATACAAAGAAGAGTTTCGGAAATATTCCGACCCCTCCTGGCCGGAGGTGGAGGCCCACGGGGAGCGGTATGCCCGGGAAAAGGTGAAAAGGGACTGTGACCAGGGCTGGCAGGGCATTGAGTACAAGCTGAATACGGTGGGCTCCTCCCGGGGAGACTATCCCTTTGTGACGGTGACCCTGGGCCTGGGCACCAAGGAGTTTGAGAAGATGATCGCCATCTCCCTGCTGGAGGTCCACAAGGGGGGCCAGGGACGGCCGGGCAACAAGAAGCCGGTGCTGTTCCCGAAGATCGTGTTCCTCTACGACGAGAATCTGCACGGCCCGGGCGGCGCGTGTGAGGACGTCTTCGAGAAGGGTGTGGAATGCTCGGCGAAGACCATGTATCCGGACTGGCTGTCCATGACCGGGGAGGGCTACATTTCCAGTATGTATAAAAAATACGGTAAGGTGATCAGCCCCATGGGCTGCCGGGCTTTCCTGAGTCCCTGGTATGAGCGGGGCGGAATGAAGCCCGCCGACGAGAAGGACGCGCCCGTGTTTGTGGGCCGCTTCAATGTGGGGGCGGTGAGCCTCCATCTGCCCATGATCCTGGCGAAGGCCAGGGCGGAGAGCCGGGATTTCTATGAGGTGCTGGACTATTATCTGGAGATGATCCGCAGGCTCCACATCAGGACCTACGATTATCTGGGGGAGATGCGTGCCTCCACCAATCCTCTGGCCTACTGCGAGGGCGGCTTCTACGGCGGACGGCTCCAGCCCCACGAGAAGATCAAGCCTCTCCTGAAGCCCATGACCGCCTCCTTTGGCATCACGGCGCTCAACGAGCTGCAGGAGCTCTACAATGGCAAGTCCATCCGGGAGGACGGCGAATTCGCGCTGGAGGTCATGCGCTACATCAACAAGAAGATCGCGGAGTACAAGAAGGAGGACGGCA
>CAZGRM010000255.1:4072-4278 GCA_964528295.1 uncultured Lachnospiraceae bacterium | reverse complement strand
TTGGAGGAGCTGTAGGGGCTGCTGGTGTGGATGGGGGTCTCCTCGGTAAAGAACAGATCCGGGCGGTCCAGAGGCAGATCGCCGTACACCTCATCGGTGGATACCTGATGGTATCTGGTGATGCCGTACTTCCGGCAGGCATCCATCAGCACCGCCGTACCCTTGATGTTGGTGTCAAGGAAGATCTCCGGATTTTCAATGGAGCG
>CAZGRM010000255.1:0-4062 GCA_964528295.1 uncultured Lachnospiraceae bacterium | reverse complement strand
CGAAATTCGCCACCACGTCCGGGTGCTCCTCCTCAAACAGCCGGTACACCGCCTCCCGGTCCGTGATGCTCTCCTTCACGAAGCGGAAGTTGGGATTGTCCATCACCGGAGCCAGGGTGGAGAGATTGCCGGCGTAGGTCAGGCAGTCCAGGCAGACGATCCGGTAATCCGGGTGCTTGTTCAGCATATGAAAAATAAAATTGCTTCCGATAAATCCGGCGCCGCCGGTTACGATAATTGTCATGATGATTCTCCTTTTTCATGGTTTTGCGTTAAAACTCGTTTTACTTCGATGATTTCCGGGCCCTGGGCTTCGATCAGCCGCGGCTGTGAAGCACGTCCAGGTATTTTTCATCCAGCACGTCCTTCAGATACTGGCCGTACTGGTTTTTCTTCAGCACCTCATAGACCTTCAGCACATCCTCCCGGGTGATCCAGCCGTTCAGATAAGCGATCTCCTCCAGGCAGGCGATTTTCCGGTGCTGGTGAGATTCCACGGTCTTCACGAAGTTGGTGGCCTCCACCAGGCTCTCATGGGTCCCGGTGTCCAGCCAGGTAAAGCCCTGGCCCAGCAGCTCCACGTTCAGCCGGTCATTTTCCAGATAGATCCGGTTCAGGTCTGGAGCTGGGCTTCAGATTTTTGGCGTACTCCACCACCTCATTGTCATAGAAATACAGGCCGGTGACGCAGTAGTTGCTCTTGGGCTTTGCCGGCTTCTCCTCGATGGAGATGGCCTTTCCCTCCTTGTTGAACTCCACGATGCCAAACCGCTCCGGGTCGTCCACGTAGTAGCCGAACACGGTGGCGCCTTTGCCGCTCTCCGCGTTTTTCACCGCCTCCTTCAGCCGCCTGTGGAGCCCCTGGCCGGTGAAAATATTGTCGCCAAGCACCATGGCCACCGTGTCGCCGCCGATAAAATCCTCGCCGATGATAAAAGCCTGGGCCAGCCCGTCGGGACTGGGCTGGACCGCATAGGAGAGGCGGACGCCGAACTGGTGGCCGTCTCCCAGCAGCTCCTGAAAGCGGGGCGTATCCTGTGGGGTGGAAATGATCAGGATATCCCGGATGCCGGCGTTCATCAGCACGGACATGGGATAGTAGATCATGGGCTTGTCGTAAATGGGCAGCAGCTGCTTGGATGTCACCATCGTGAGCGGATAAAGGCGAGTGCCGGAGCCTCCGGCTAATATGATTCCTTTCATTTAGGTTGCCCTCCTTCTGTGAAATGTATGAGGCCTGAATGCCTCTCCTCTGATCATTCCCATTATAAAAGGTGACCTAACGTCACCTTCAAGCCCTTTTTTTCATTTTTTAGAAAAAATTTATCGGCGGCAGAGAAAAGCGCCGGCGTCCTTTGTGATATGGAAGGAGCGGAGGGTTTTTCGCTCCGTGAAGGAGCGGAAATCCTTGTACCGGTCCAAAAGGATCTGGTTTTGGTTGCCGTGGCAGGAAAGAATGTATTCGATGAGGGGCTCCGCCCGGTTCAGCTCGATGCTGTCCTCATAGCGGCGGCAGGTCACCGAGGAAAAGAAGGGCTCCAGAAGCTCCCGGCCGTTTTCCAGGCCGAAGTGTTCATAGAGCTTCTCGGCGGAAAGGACGACGCGGCTGTCGAACTCCCGGACCAGCTGGCTGATCTCCTGCATATGGGCCTGGCCGTAGGTGCTGCACAGAAACAGTCCCCCCTGCTTCAGGACCCGCCTCACCTCCCGGCAGACCTGAGGGATATCCTGGCAGTAGAAGAGGACGTGGTTGGCGATCACCAGGTCGAAGGAGGCCTCCGGCAGAGGGATCTGGTGGCAGTCGAAGGACAGGAAGGAGAAACGGCCATCCTCCGTCCCCAGGCTTCGGCGGGCGTCCCGCAGCATCCCCTCGGAGATATCGGAGAGGGTGACTCTTAAATGCTCCGGCAGCAGCTCCCGGTTTTCCGTCCACAGGGCGCCGTTGCCGCAGCCCAGCTCCAGGATATCCATGTCCGGCTTTATTTCGCACTGCTGATAGAGCCAGGGAAACCAGCCCTGGCGGTTTGTGGAAAAGTCCCGGTGGAGACGGATACGGGCGGAAAGGTTGGTGGCGTCCTGGTACTGGGTTTTCAGGCTTTTTTCCATTCCGGTGAGATGGATCAAATCCAGCATCTGGCTCCAGTCGATCTGCTGCTCCTGGGTGATGGCGTCCACGGTGTCCTCGATGGCCCGCTCCACCAGCTGCATCTGCTCGATCCGGTCCTGGATCAGCTTTTTTTGCAGCTTCAGGGAGCTGAGCATGAAGGGGTAGTCGGTGTCGTTGATGGTCATTTCGCGGATATCATCCAGGGAAAAGCCCAGATATTTCAGCAGGAGGATCTGCTGGAGCCGGGCGAAATCGGAGTCGGTGTAGAACCGGGCGCCGGATTCGCTGGTGTAGGAGGGCTTCAGGATGTTTTGTTTGTCGTAAAAGCGGATGGTTCGCACGGAGACGTTGGCCATTCGGGCGAACTGACCGGAGGAATAGTAGCCGGGGAGGTTCATGAAAGGTCCTTTCTTGTTTGAGCGCTTTGTTTGTTTTCTTTTTTTATTATATAGGAAAAAACGGCGGGGGGCAATGGGTGGTTGATTTCTTTTGGCCAGGTGATTATAATAAGGGAGTAGTTACTAATATTATTTTACAGGACGGAGGAAATGAATGATGGCGGTTACGGCGGTAAATAAAGAGAACTTTGAGGAGAAGGTCATGCGGGCAAAGAAGCCGGTTTTGCTGGATCTGTGGGCGGAGTGGTGCGGGCCCTGCAGGATGCTGTCGCCGATCGTGGAGGAGATCAGCGAGGAGCATCCGGAGATCGAGGTGTATAAGGTGAATGTGGATGAGGAGATGGAGCTGGCCATGAAGTTTCGGGCCACGGCGATTCCGATGCTGGTGCTGGTGAAGGACGGCCAGGTGGCAGGCACCTCCGTGGGGTATCGGTCTAAGGAGGAGATTGTGGCGGAGCTTTTGTGAGAGGAGGATGGGAATGAAGATCCGGCTGAATGAGGATCCGGAGATTGTGCGGACGGTGAAGGAGGGGCTGAAGGCGAAAAAGGGGTATTGCCCCTGCCGCCTGGAGGTTTCTGAGGACACAAAGTGCATGTGCCGGGAGTTCCGGGAGCAGATCGCTGACCCGGAGTTTGAGGGCTACTGCCATTGTCTGCTATATTATAAAGAAAAATAGGATTTTCTTAAAAGACTCTTAAATGTTTGATAATATCTTGACAATCTTCTTTCTGGTGGTAAAATGGGGAAAACTCGTACTGCGAGATAAACCAGTGGCGGGCCTGGGGCTTTGCGGTCCCGGCTTTTGAATTCCGGAGGTGGATGGTATGGATATTAAAGAATACGTGACGATGAAGGCACCTGTCTGCGCGAGGACAGATGAGATTGACAAAGAGCTGTATCTGGAGTATGGAGTAAAGCGGGGACTGCGGGACCTGAATGGTACCGGGGTTCTGGCCGGTTTGACCAATATTTCGAATATTGTGGCATTTAAGGGAGAAGGGGGCAGGCGGGTTCCCTGCGACGGGGAGCTTTGGTACCGGGGCTATAACGTGGAGGAGCTGATTTCCGGCAGGGGCGCCAAGCTCTTTGGCTTTGAGGAGACGGCCTATCTGCTGCTGTTTGGCTGTCTGCCTAGTGAATCGGAGATGGAGCAGTTTAAACAGATGCTGGCGGAGGTGCGGGAGCTTCCCACCAACTTTACCAGGGACGTGATCATGAAGGCGCCCAGCGCCGATATCATGAACTCCATGACAAAGAGCGTGCTGACCCTGGCCTCCTATGACAGGCAGGCCACGGTGCTGGATCTGGACAATGTGCTGCGCCAGAGTATGATGCTGATCAGTATCTTCTCCATGCTGGCGGTGTATGCCTACCATGCTTACAATCACTATGAGAACGATGGAAGTATGTACATCCACAGACCGGATCCCGAGCTGTCCACCGCGGAGAATTTTCTGCGGCTGCTTCGGCCGGATATGAACTTCACCCCCCTGGAGGCCAAGGCTCTGGATGTGGCGCTGATTCTCCACATGGAGCACGGCAGCGGAAATAATTCT
>CAZGRM010000254.1:0-4319 GCA_964528295.1 uncultured Lachnospiraceae bacterium | reverse complement strand
CCGGCACCGAGCCCAAGATCAAGACCTACTTCACCACCCTGGGCAAGGATCTGGCGGCGGCCCAGGCCGCCAAGGATGAGCTGGCGGCGGCGCTGCGGCCCCTTTTCTCCTAAGTCACCGCGTCCAAACGAAATAGAAGGATTCGCTCCTTTCACTACATAGTACGGAAAAAAGCAGGCTTCCTGAGGAGGCCTGCTTTTTTAGAGACGCTGTTCGCCAGCTTTTGCGTGTTTTCCGGTGTTCTTTTAAATCGTTCCGACCATCCACTCCTGGCGTCCGTCCCGCAGAAATACGGGGAGGGTGGAAAGGGGTGCTTCCACCTCCAGGGTCTGGCCGCCCTGGTGACGCTCCCCGGTATTGGCGTCCACCCAGGATGCTCCCCCGGGGAGATAAACCGAACGGCTGACGGCATGGGGATGGCAGATGGGGGCCACCAGGATATCCGGGCCGTAGAGATAAGCGTCGGTGATGTCCCAGCACCGCTTATCCTCCGGGAACTCGTAGAAGAGGGCCCGCATGACGGGTGTGCCCTTCTCGTGGGCCTCCTCCATCAGGCTGCGGGTGTAGTCCCTCATCCGCTCCCGGAGACGGATAAATTTCACCAGAATCGGGTAGGCCTCCTCGCCGAAGCTCCAGATCTCATTGTCCGCTCCCGTCTGCTCCCGCACCTCTCCGGCCTTGTTGACGATCTGCTCCACCGGCTGGCGGCAGCCGTGGAGGCGCATCACCGGGCAGAAGGCGCCGAACTGGAACCAGCGCACCAGAAGCTCCCGGAAATCCGGGTCCTCTGTCACGCCGCCGTGGAAGCCGCCGATATCGGTGGTCCACCAGGGGATGCCGGACAGCCCCATATGGACGCCCGCGCAGATCTGCTTGCGGAAGTCCTCGTAGGTGGACATGATATCCCCGGACCACACCAGGGCTCCGTACCGCTGGCTCCCGGCCCAGGCGCAGCGGATCAAATTCACGATATCCTCCTGGCCGCTCTTCTTCTGCCCCTCATAAAAGAGGCGGGCGTACTCCCTGGGATAAATATTTCCGATCTCCGCCACCGGACCGGCGTAATACCGGTAGTGTTCATACTCATAGGTGGTAAACTCCGGCTCCGCCTCATCCAGCCAGAAGGTCCGCACTCCCAGATCTCCGTAATTCTTTTTGCACTTGTCCCAGACGTACTCCCGGGTGCGGGGATTGGTGGCGTCCATAAACACATTGTTGCCGTGGAACAGCATCTGCACGTCGATGCCCGCGTTGCTCTTCACCAGCAGCCCCTGCTGCTTCAGCTCCTCATAGTTCTCACTGCGCCAATCCACCTGGGGCCACACAGACACCATAGTCTCGATCCCCATGTCGTGAAGCTCCCCGATCATCTCCTTGGGGGCCGGGAAATACTCCTCGTCGAACCGCCAGTCGCCGCACCGGGGCCAGTGGTAATAATCGATCACCAGCACATCCACCGGAATCTCCCGGCGCTTGTACTCCCGGGCGATCTCCAGCACCTGCTCCTGATTATAGTAGCGCAGCTTGCACTGCCAGAAGCCCAGGCCGTACTCCGGCATCATGGGCGCTTTTCCGGTGGCGCTGGCGTAGGCTTCCTCGATCTGGGCCGGCGTATCTCCCGCCGTGATCCAGTAATCCAGCTGCCGGGTGCAGAAGGCGTCCCACTGGGTCGTATTTTCACCGAAATGCACCTCTCCGATGGCCGGATTGTTCCACAAAAAGCCGTACCCCAGACTGGAAATATAGAAGGGCACGCTGGCCTGGGAATTCCGGTGCGCCAGCTCCAGGTTACAGCCCTTCAGGTCCATCCGCTCCTGCTGGTACTGACCCATACCGTAGATTTTCTCCCCCGGATTGGCCTCAAAGCTGGCCTTCAGGGCAAAACCGCCGCCAGGCAGGGGCCTGAAATGACGGGCTCTTTTTTGCAGCGCTCCGCCGTTTGGTATCTCCCTTAGCAGCACCTCCCCCTTCTCGTTGTAGAAGGTGATCTGAAGCGCCGTCCCCCAGGGCTGAACAAAAAGCTCCGCCCGGATGCCGCCGTTGACGATCTTTGCCCGGTCGTCCCCCAGCACAATTTCCGCCTCAGTCCGTTCCGGCTCCAAAAGGGCCCCTGCGCCCTCCGAAATATCCTCCAAAATACGGGAGCGCACCCGCAGGCTGTTGGCTCCCCAGGGAGACACCATCACCGTCTCCCCATCCTGCCGGAAAATCAGGCTTCCGTTTCTTTCCTCAAAATACCTCATAGGCATACCTCCTCCTGCTTTTCTCAATTGTAATATTTGGCCTGGGCATTCCAGAGCTCCTGGTATTTTCCCCCGGCCAGGGCCAGCAGCTCCTCATGGCTTCCAAGCTGTACCAGCTCTCCCCCATCAAACACTGCAATCGTATCACAGAAACGGCAGGAAGACAAGCGGTGGGAAATATAAATCGCTCCTTTTTTATCCGTCATATCCCGGAAGCCGGAATAGATCTCCGCCTCCGCCAGCGGGTCCAGCGCCGCCGTGGGCTCATCCAGCACCACAAAGGGCGCGTCCCGGTAGAGCGCCCTGGCAATGGCGATCTTCTGCGCCTCGCCTCCTGAGACATTCACTCCCTCCTTGTCCACCAGGTAGAGGGGCTGCTCCAGCTTCTTTGGCAGTCCTCTGGCCCAGTCTCCGATCCCGGCCCGGTCCAGGCAGTCGTACGCCCGGGCCTCGTCATATTTTGTCCCGGCGGCCAGATTCTCCCCCAGCGGCAGCGCCAAAAGCTGAAAATCCTGAAACACCACCGCGAACAGCCTCCGGTAATCCTCCCTCTGGTACTCCCGGATATCCCGTCCGTTCAGCAAAATCCGGCCCTCCTCCGGGTCGTAGAGGCGGCACAGCAGCTTGATCATGGTGGTCTTTCCGCTGCCATTCATGCCCACGATGGCCAAATGCTCTCCCTGGCGAAGCTCCAACGTCAGATCCCGCAGCGCCCAGGCGTCCGTCCCGGGATACCGGAAGCTCACATGGTCGAACCGGATCCGGTATCCTCCCTGCCCGGAGGGCTCCACCGGCTCACTTCCATTCTCCTCATGGCAGTAGGCTCTCGGGTCCTTCCCCTCTCCGATAAAGTCCAGATACTCCTGACAGTGGGGTCCCTGCATCATCAGATGCTGGACGCCGTACACCAGCATCCGAATGCCGTCCGACAGCTTTGTAATGGCTCCCACATACTGCACCACGCTGCCCACGCCGAAGATCCCGGCCAGCGCTCTGGCGCCCACGACCAGATAGGCCAGACACCCCACGGCCTGGGCCATGGCGCCCCGAATCCCGAAGGACCGGGCCTGCAGCTTTGCCTGCCTGTCCGTCACACTCTGGATCATCTCACCTGCCTGGTCACAGCGGCGCTTCACCGTCTCCGCCTGACGATAGAGGCGGATCTCCTTCGCCCCCTTTCCTTCCTCCGAATAGCTTTTATAATACCCCCATCTGCGGTGCTCAGCGGCCAGCCCGTCCAGACTGTCCTCCTTCATCCGGTACAGCCGGCCCTCCGAGGATACGGCGTACCACAGAGAAGCCCCGATGAGCGCCGCCATTCCCGCGCTTCCCCAGGGAATCCCTTCTCCCTTCACCGGAAGGAACACCGGCCAGGCCAGCAGAAGCGCCGATACCGTGGTGACCAGCCCCTCCATCAGCCGCATCCAGACTCCCGGCACCTCCCAGGGACCGTACCAGAACAACCCGGTGGACCGCTCGATCCGCTCCTTCGCCTGCCGGATGGCGGCGCCCTCCACCTCCTTATAATCCGCCCGCATGAGGGTGCGGCTCATCTCCTGGTAAAGCTGCCAGTACAGGGCGATCCCCTCCACACTGTCCATGCAGGCCGTCAGACGCTCCAACAGATAAATCCCATAATTGCAGGCCAGAGAGGCAATGATCCACCGGATCACCGTCTCCCGCCCCGCTCCCGACGCCAGCGCGTCCAGGATCCGGGCGGAGAAAAACAAAACCACAAAGGGCTGTATCGTCTTCAGAAGCTGGTTGCCCACAAAGGCTGGAATATTTTTCCAGTCAAGCCTGAAAATCACCGCGCTGGTCTTCCCCACCGATTTCAGACTGGCCCAAAACGAAAGCTTTTCTCCCTTTCTCACAGCGCCGCCTCCTCTCTCAGACAAAACTCCTCGAATTTCTCCCCGCTCTCCTCCGGTTTTTCCTTATAATACCGGCTCTGCACCGCAAAGGCCTCCGCATACCTTCCTCCCAGCGCCAAAAGCTCCTGATGACTGCCCGTCTCCGCGATCCTGCCGTTTTCCAGGAAGAAAATCCGGTCGCAGAACTGGGTGCTGGCCAGGC
>CAZGRM010000253.1:0-4354 GCA_964528295.1 uncultured Lachnospiraceae bacterium | reverse complement strand
GACGGCGCTGTCATGGCCGATATCCCGGAAATGCTGGTTCACCGCCGGACGGATGTCCACCTCCAGAAGCTCCGCCCCCAGCCTCCTGGTCAGCTCGCAGGCGTTCTGGTAGGTCCGGTCCGTGGTGCCAAAGCCCGGCATGGTCACCGCGGTGATCCGGTCCCTGGGAAGCTCCAGCAGGTCACAGGCCTGGGCCATCACCAGAAGGGCCAGGGTGGAGTCCAGGCCGCCGGAGATCCCCACCACCAGATGGCGGCTCCCGGTATGCTCCAGACGTTTTTTCAGGCCGCAGGCCTGCATCATCAGGATTTCCTGGCAGCGTCCCTCCCGGTCCGCTTTGCCGGAGGGCACAAAGGGGGCCGGATCAAAGATCCTCGTCAGCTCCGTATCCGTCAGCTCCAGATGGAAGCCGCTCTTCTCATAAAACTCCGTTCCCCGGGGCTCAAAGGTGGTCATTCTCCGCCGCTCCGCCGTAAGCCTGCGCACATCCAGCTCCGAGTATACCGCACCGTGGCCAAACCTTGGGGACTCCCGGAGGATGTGGCCGTTCTCGGCGATCACATTGTGGCCGCTGAACACCAGATCCTGGGTGGACTCCCCGTCCCCGGCGCTGGCGTAGACGTAGCCGCAGAGAAGCCGGGCGGACTGGGAGGAGATCAGGGAGCGGCGGTACAGATTTTTCCCGGTGGCCTCGTCGCTGGCGGATGGGTTCACCAGCACCGTGGCTCCGGCCAGGGCATGGGCCACCCCCGGCGGGTTGGGCGCCCACAGATCCTCGCAGAGCTCCGCCGCCACCACCAGCTCCGGCAGCTCCTTGCAGCAGAAAAGCTGGTTCATGCCAAAGGGCACCGGGACCTGCTCCACCTCCACCCAGTCCACCTCAGGCTGTCCCGGGGTGAAATGGCGCCGCTCGTAAAACTCATTGTAGTTGGGAAGATGGCGCTTTGGCACCAGTCCCAGCAGACGGCCGCCGCAGATGGCCGCCGCCACATTGTAAAGCTTCCCCTCCTTCTGCCAGGGCAGGCCTACAAAAATCAGCGCGTCCTTCCCCCTGCTGTGCTCCATAATGTGATGCAGCTCCTGCCGGGCCGCTGACAGCAGGGATTCCTGCCAGAATAAGTCTCCGCAGGTATAGCCCGTGATACACAGCTCCGGGAACACCAGAAGCTTCGCTCCCTGCTCGCAGGCCTCATCGATCATCCCGCGGATTTTTTCCCCATTGTATCCGCAGTCCGCCACCCGAATCTTCGGGGTCAGCGCCGCCACCTTCACAAATCCATCCTTCATGGTCCGCTCCTTTTCTCTTTCAATAAAAAGTATCTGTCCCGATCTACCGGCTGCTCTTTTTCAGCAAGTCCCTCAGCTCGTCCACCGTCACCTGGTATTTCTTATCGCAGAACTGGCAGTTCACCTCGATCGTTTCCCCGTCCTCGATCATTTCCCGCAAATCCTTCCTTCCGATGCTGATCAGCGCCCGTTCGATCCTCTCCCGGGAGCAGTCGCAGCGGTACTGGGCGGGCAGCGTATCATTGATCTCCAGTCCGAACTCTCCTAAAAGCTCCTCCAAAATCTGCTCCGGCGTCATGCCACGATCCAGCATGGCGGTGACGGAGTGGACCTGGGAAAGCTTCTGCTCCAGCCGGTCGATCACCTCCTCGGAGGTGAAGGGCATGAGCTGAATGATAAAGCCTCCCGCCTGGCGCACCGTGTTTCCCTTGTCCATCAAAACGCCCAGGCCCACGGAGGAGGGCACCTGCTCTGAGGTGGCAAAATAGTAGGTCAGGTCGTCCCCGATCTCCCCTGTTTTCAGCTCACACTGGCCGATGTAGGGCTCCTTCAGCCCCATATCCTTGATCACGTTCAGGATGCCGATGCCGACGGCTCCTCCCACATCCAGCTTTCCCTTCGCATTGGCCGGGAGCATCACGCCGGGATTCTGGACGTAGCCCTTTACGTTGGCGGAGGAGTCCGCCGTCACCGTGATACCGCCCAGGGGGCCGCTGCCCTTGATCTGGAGTGTCAGGATATCCCTCTCCCCCTTCATCATGGCTCCCATCATGGTGCCCGCCGTCAGCAGCCGTCCCAGGGCCGCCGTGGCCACCGGGCTGGTATTGTGATACTGTCTGGCCGTCTCCACCGTGTCTCTCGTGGTGGCCGCAAAGGCCCGGATCTGATGATCCGCCGCCGTAGCTCTTACAATGTAATCCATCCTTCTCATCCTTTCTTTTCTGTCATTCGTTCCTTATCTCTCACAATTATGATTTCCATCTCTGCCTCCCCTTTATACCTGAGGACCCGCTAAATCACTCCAAGATGCCCGATCAGAATCCCCGCCGCCGTGCCGCAGACATACAGCGCCGCCAAAAGCCCCAGGCTCTCCTTTCTGCTCTCGTTTTCCCGAAACAGCACCAAAAGCCCGGTACCCGCTCCGCACAGGAGCCCGGAAAACAGCGCTCCGGCTCCAAGGAATCCGGTGATATAGAGCTGGGTGATCAGCACCGACGCCGCACAGTTTGGCACCATCCCCACCAGGGCGGCGGCCGCCTCCTCCAGTCCCGGAAGCTTCAGGAAGGAGGCCATCCCGGCCCCGTCCTGGAGGGCTTCCATCACAAATCCCAGCACAATGGAGATCACCAGAAGAAAGGCCCCGATCCGCACCGTATGGTTCAGGGCCGACCGGATGATGCCGTGCTCCCCGCAGCCGCAGTGATGATGCTCACACATCTTCTGGTGCTCCGGTATTTTTCTCCGGCCTCCCAGCAGCTTTTCCACTCCCAGGTCCACCAGCAGCCCCATCACCATGCCGGTCACCGCCTTCACCGCCAGGATCTTTCCCACCAGTCCCAGGGAAATGCCCTCCGAGATCATCACCGGCAACATCTCATCCGAGGTGGATAAAAACACGGCGATCAGCGTCCCCGGCGAGAGAATCCCTCCTGCGTACAGCCCGGCCGCCGCCGCCGAGAAGCCGCACTGGGGAATAATCCCGATCAGTCCTCCCACCACCGGTCCCGCCTTGCCCGCCCGGTAAATCAGCTCCTTCGTCCTGCCGCTCATCTTATGCTCCGCATACTCCACCGCCAGGTAAGACAAAAACAAAAACGGCAGAATCTTCAGGCAGTCAATCACTCCGTCTAACACAATATCCCACATACCATACACCTTTCTGAAGTCTTCTACGCTTACTATATACGAACTTAACCTGTTTATCATAACACAAAAAAAACGCGGGAACAATACCATTTCCGCGTCAGCAATGAACGCGGCGGATGAAAACCCGCAATTTTTACATAGCAAAGCCAGACAGTAAATCACAGGTTTTGCTTTAAATCCATAAAAAGTTAATATTTTGCGGAAAAAGTCGTTTGAAAAAGTTTGCGTTTTGTCTTAAAACTCCCTTGAAAAAGTTGATTGTTTTAAATATAATCAAAGCGATGACCGCATAAGGAGGTTGATTGCTATGCTGAAAAGAAAAATCGAGCAAAGCCTGACGGAATGGAAAAATACACCGAACCGCAAACCGTTGATCATAAAGGGATGCAGACAGTGCGGTAAGACTTTTTCCGTTCTGGACTTTGCGAAGAAGAATTATAAAAATGTGGTGTACCTCAATTTCTTTGAGAATCCGAATTATGCCTCTGTGTTTTCCGGTTCTTTGGAGATTGACCATATTGTTATGCTGTTGTCTGCCCTGCTTGGCCGAGCGGCTGTGTTTGAGGCCGGAGAAACCGTTCTTATACTGGATGAAATCCAAGACTGTCCGGACGCAAGGACCTCTCTGAAATTTTTCCGCGTCGACGGAAGGTATGACGTGATTGGAACCGGCTCTCTGCTGGGTGTGAAAGGGTATGGAAAAGAACCGAAGTCCATCCCGGTAGGTTCGGAAACCGTGATTGACATGTACCCTTTGGACTTTGAGGAGTTTCTGTGGGCGAATGGAATTGCCGCTCCGGTCATTGAGGTCTTGAAAAAAAGTCTGGAAACAGAATCGCCGGTTCCGGACGCACTCCATGACCGCATGAAGCAGCTGCTTACGCAATATATAGTGGTGGGCGGAATGCCGGACGCGGTGCAGACCTTTGTGGATACGAAGCAGATGGATGAGGTGCTGCGTATCCAGCGGGATATTGTCCGGGCTTACGAAGATGACATGGTAAAATATGCGGAGAGGAAGGATAAATCCCGAATCAGGGAGTGTTTCCAGTCGATACCAAAACAGCTCAGCAAAGAGAATAAAAAATTCCAGTATTCGGTTATAAAGAAGGGCTCCACCGCCTCCAGGTACGCTGGCAGCCTGCAATGGATTGAGGACGCCGGCATGATCTCCCGGTGCTACAACCTTTCCATTACAGAG
>CAZGRM010000252.1:0-4405 GCA_964528295.1 uncultured Lachnospiraceae bacterium | reverse complement strand
AGCACTTGACTTTTAATCAAGTTGTCCGGGGTTCGAATCCCCGATGTCTCATGAATTGTTTAGCGGAAAGCCCGTAAATAAAGGCTCTCCGCTTTTTTTATTTTTTAAATTATGATTGAGGGTAAGGATTGCGTCCAAAATCTTTTTTGTCTTTTGAGTAATCAGAACGTCACGGAAATCAGTGGAGTTTTTCGGGGCTTCTTTTGGGAAGCCTTTTGTTTATATGCTTATTGCCATTGTACTGTAATTTATGTTATTATTTAACTGCATAACAAGAGGAGGTGTTGGCATGAGCGAAATTTTAGAAGTACCGGATATACAGAAGGTTGTACAGAAGATCGGATATGAGTATGGTGCGGACAGGGTATTTTTGTTTGGCTCTTATGCGAGAGGTGAGGCAACATCTGACAGTGACGTTGATTTAAGAATAGATAGAGGAAAAATAAAAGGTCTATCAATGGGGAGCTTTTTGTTGGATGTAGAAGAAGCTTTGGGGAAGAAGGTAGATTTACTTTCTACAAAATGTTTAGATGAGGATTTTCTGGCGGCTATCAGGGGTGAGGAGATTTTATTATATGCAAGATCGGGATTGTAGTATTTTAAAACATATAATTGATTATTGCAATAAGTTGTTAGATTATACGAAAGGTATGTCATATAGTGATTTTGTTAAAAGTGAGCTTCATAGGGACGCATGTGCCTTGTGCATTCTTCAAATAGGAGAATTGGTATATAATCTTACGGACGATTTCAAGGAAAAGAATAATAATATTCCCTGGAAGCAAATAAGAGCTATGAGAAATATAGTAGCGCATCACTATGGTGTAGTAGATAGTGAGACAGTTTGGGAAGTAATAGAGGGTAATATACCTGATTTAAAAGAGTTTTGTGAGAATACGATAAAAAGTATTGCGGATAAGAAAAATTAATTATAATTTTGAATTTTGTATATAATAAGGGATTTCGTGACCAGGGGACAGAGAAAGAAGAAGGAATTCCGGTTTTTTTAATACAAACCTTTTATGAGAGGAGAGAGGATATGAAGGCTTTGGTGGTAGTTGATATGCAGAATGACTTTATTGACGGAGCTCTGGGAACCAGGGAGGCGGTGGGCATTCTGGAGGCGGTACGGAAGGAAATTGACCGGTACAGAGAGAATGGGGATCTTATTTTCTATACGAGGGATACCCACCAGGAAAATTATCTGGAGACCCAGGAAGGCAGGAAGCTTCCCGTGGTTCACTGTCTGAAGGGAACGCCGGGCTGGCAGATTGGGGAGGGGCTGTATGTGGAGGGGTGTCCGATCATCGACAAGCCTACCTTCGGTTCCGTGGAGCTGGCGGAAAGAATTGCCAAAGTGTGCGGGGAAGAGGGGATGCTGGAGTCTGTGGAGCTGATCGGCCTCTGTACGGATATCTGTGTGATCTCCAACGCCATGGTGCTGAAGGCCGGGATACCGGAGCTGCCGGTGACGGTGAAGGCATCCTGCTGTGCCGGAGTGACGCCCCAAAGCCACGAAAACGCCTTGGAGGCCATGAAAATGTGCCAGATTGATGTGATAGAATAAAACATATAAATATAGAATCTGCGGGAAGGGATAGCTGTCAGGCTATCTCTTTTTTTATTTCTTCAGAATGAGGTTGACGCAAGGAACACGGTTGACAAACTGTATACCGAACGGTATAATAGAAAAAGATCGGAGGAGGATATGGAAAATAAGACATTGATTATGGAGAGCGCAAAGTCTCTTTTTTACGCGAAAGGGTACGATGCGGTGGGTGTTCAGGAGATCGTGGATCGGGTGGGGATCACAAAGCCCACACTGTACTACTATTTCGGCAGTAAGCTGGGTCTTCTGAAGACCATGATAGAAGTGAAGGTCCGTAATTTCCGCAAGGAAATACAGCAGGTGGCGGAGATGGACCAGAGGATCGAAGATGTCCTATATCGTCTGGCAAAGGCCTACAGTTCTTTTTTTGACAATGACAGGGAGTTTTATATGCTGTTTATGGCGCTGTATTACTCAGCCAGGGAAAATGAGGCATACCAGGCCGTAAAAAAGTACGTAACGGAATATTATGAAATTACGGTAGAGATTTTTGAGCGGGCATCCGGTCAGCTTGGAAATATGAATGGCCGTCAGAGACAGTTTGCCATTGGTTTTATCGGCACGATTAACCATTATCTGATGCTGCGGTTTGAACAGGAAGGGATTTGCGGAAAGGCCATAGAGCAGGAGGATGTGGATAGCCTGGTGCGTCAGTTTATGTATGGGATTTTCTCGTAAAAAGCGGGGATAAATATACAGACGCGAAGGATAAAAAAAGATGACAGAGTGAGGTTTGGAAAAATGAGTTTTTGGTATGAAAATACAGTATTTTATCATATGTATCCCCTGGGAATGAGCGGCGCTCCCTTTGAAAACCGGGAGGAAACCGTGACGCACCGCTTTGAGGAGCTGAAAAAATGGCTTCCCCATATCAGGGAGATCGGGTGTGAGGGAATTTATATCGGACCCCTGTTTGAGTCCTCCACCCATGGATATGATACGAGGGATTATAAGCTGGTGGACCGGCGTCTGGGGGACAATGAGGACTTCAAGGATTTTGTCCGGGCGGCCCATGAGCTGGGGATCAAGATCGTGGTGGACGGTGTTTTCAACCACACGGGGCGTGAATTTTTCGCCTTTCAGGATATTCAGAGAAACAGAGAGGGATCCCGCTACCGCGACTGGTATAAGGGCGTCAATTTTGGCTGGAATAATCCCTACAACGACGGTTTCGGGTATGAGGCCTGGAGAAATTGCTTTGAGCTGGTGAATCTGAATCTTCAAAACAGGGAAGTGAAGGATTATTTGTTTGATGTGATCCGATTCTGGATCCATGAGTTTGATATTGACGGCATCCGGCTGGACTGTGCGGACTGCCTGGATTTTGATTTTATGAAAGAGACGCGCTGGATCACTACCCAGGAGAAGCCGGATTTCTGGCTTATGGGGGAAGTAATTCACGGAGATTATGCCCGATGGGCCAACGGTGATATGCTCCATTCTGTCACGAATTATGAGCTGCACAAGGGCCTTTATTCCGGCCACAATGATCACAATTATTTCGAGATCGCCCACACCATAAGGAGGCAGTTTGATGAGAACGGGGGCATTTACCGGGGCAGGGTGCTGTACTCCTTTGTGGATAATCATGATGTGGACCGGATTGCCTCAAAGCTGAACGATAAACGCCATTTAAAGCCTGTCTACACCCTGCTGTACACGCTTCCCGGTGTTCCGTCTATTTACTATGGCTCTGAGTGGGGAATAGAGGGACGGAAGGCAAATGGCGGTGATCCGGCTCTGAGACCTCATCTGAAGCTGGAGGAGATGGAGAAAAATCCTCCCATGGGGGCTCTTACGGAGTACATCACCTTCCTGGGAAACTGCCGGAAAAAATATCCTGTCATCGGAACGGGACGCTACCGGGAGCTGCTTTTGACAAATCGTCAGTATGCCTTTGCCAGGATTGGAGAGGGGGAGGCGGTGATCGTGGCGGTCAATAATGACGAAAAGGAGGCCTGCGTCCAGGTTCCGCTGCCTATTCAGGCATCCTCCGTCATAGATCTGGCCACCGGCAGTCAGGTAAGCTTGGAAAATGGAAAGGCAGTGCTGAACGTGGAAGCGGGCGGCGCCATCCTTTTAAAAATAAATTAATTCAAAAATAAACATTCAGAGGAGAAAAAAGAAATGGCAGCTAAAAAGAAAAGTACCGCCCCAAAGGCTGCGGTACAGGAAGGAACCATCCCTGATCTTTTCGTTTCAGAGCTGGATCAGTATCTGTTTGGTCAGGGAGCGCATTACGACATTTTTAAGAAGCTGGGAGCCCATCCAACTACCTGGAATGGGGAGGAGGGTACCCACTTTGCTGTCTGGGCGCCCTCGGCGAAGAGCGTCCATGTGATCGGCAGCTTCAATGGCTGGGATGAAACGCTTCATGAAATGAAGCGCCTGGAGCCCCTGGGTATCTATGAGCTGTTTATCCCGGGTGTAGGCGTGGGGGAGATGTACAAATTCCTGGTGGAGACAGGAAGCGGAGAAAAGCTTTATAAATCAGATCCCTTTGCGAACCATGCGGAGGTCCGTCCGGGCACGGCCTCCAAGATTGTGGATATCACCAAAATAAAATGGTCCGATACCGCCTGGCTCAACAGCCGGAAAAAATTTGAACAGGACAAACGGCCCGTTTCCATCTACGAGGTACATCCCGGCAGCTGGAGAAAGCATCCTCATGAAGAGGGGGATCCCGGATTTTATAATTACCGGGAATTCGCCCATGAGCTGGTGGAGTATGTGAAGGATATGGGCTACACCCATGTAGAGCTGATCGGCATCGCGGAGCATCCCTTTGACGGCTCC
>CAZGRM010000251.1:0-4419 GCA_964528295.1 uncultured Lachnospiraceae bacterium | reverse complement strand
CTGTTCATAAAACGATGCCAGAAAACGAAATACCGGAAAAATATCATGCTGTCATAAAAAGAATCAAAGGATTGGATATCGAATAGACTATAGAAAAACTTTATAAAACTGCCGCGTCGCTACAACGCGGTCTTAAATCCCGTATTTTAGAGGATTTCCCGCTGCCGTGAAATCCTCTAAATTTTTCCGTATGCCTGGCAAAAGTCATATTTTCTTCCGAAGAGACGCAAAAAATCCCTTCTTTTCATAGGGCTCCTGATCCACCGAGAGTACCTGGTAGCCAGTGTCGTCGATGGTCTTTCTGATATCGTCCTCCCCCAGCTGCTCCTCTGTGATAATTACCGTCTCACCCTTGGTGTGGGAGGAGGTCACCTTTTTTACCTGAAACGCCTTCCGGACCGCGTCGTTGACGTGGGACTCACACATGCCGCACATCATTCCATCCACCTTCACTGTCACTTTCCACATCTTGTCTTCCTCCTGATATCATTAATATAGTACATAGAAAAATCGAGGTTAGAAATTTCTAACCTCGATTATAGTCCAAAACGGACACAGATTCAACTGAAATTTGTGATTTCCCTCTTCATTCGATTAAATCGTATCAGCTGATCTCCACCGTGTAGTCCATGGTCTTCAGCACCGTCCCCGCATCGTCGTAAAATACAACCTGGAAGGTGGTCTCACCGGGCTGCTGGAAGGTGGCGGTCAGACTGCCGGTCGCCCAGAACTCCGTCTGATCGAAGGTCACCATAGAGGAATCCGCGTTCTCGATGTCCGCATAGCTGGCCGCCGTATCGTCCATCAGGATCTCACCGGACACCGTGGATCCGGCGCTAAAGCCAGCCGCCGTCCGGTTCAGGAAGAATCCGTATTCGGAGGTCTGGATCATCCAGGCGGAGCTGTCGCCGATGGCCTCGGAGGTGCCTGTGCCATTCTCTGTGGCCAGAGCATCCTGTGAGAGAATCACGAAGTAGGTGGAATCCTGGGCCAGAGGATTGCTCAGAGAGATCACAGCCTTATTTCCGCCGCTCCATCCCAGCTCACTCAGCTCCTCACTATCCAGGGGCACCACAGCTACCTTGGAGGAATCGCTCATGTTCACCGTCTCATAAGTCGTGGAATTCGCCGCGTCATAAACGGTCAGTGTACCGGACCCTGCTATAATATCGTCTCTCTCAAAGCTGATGGTCAGCTCATTCAGACCCGCCGGATATACCTCGTAGGAGGTGGCGTCCGAGGTCTGGGGCGCAAGAACAAAATCACTGATGGGGATCATCTCCAGCTCCAGGGTCATTCCGCCGTCGCCTTCTTCCCCTTCCTCAGCGGTCAGGCCGTCGTCCGGAATCTCACCGAGCTCCTCGCCGCCGTTCTCATCCGGGATCTCACCGAAATCCTCGCCGCCGTTCTCATCCGAAACGATCCCATCCTCCGCCGGTGTCACCGCAGGCTCCGTCTCCGCCGGCACTACCGCGGCGTCGGTCTCCACCGGTGTCACCGCGGGCTCCGTCTCCGCCGGCACCACCGCGGCGTCGGTCTGTGCGGGAGCCACCGTGATATCTGTCCCGGCATCTCCCTGATCCACCGTCTCCGCTCCCTCAATCTGGCCGTCGGGAGTATCTGTCCCAGTGTCTCCCTCTGAGTAGGAGTCCGAGGTGGTAATGGTGATGGCCTCAGTCTGCGCGGGAGCCTCGGTCTGTACCGGTGCCTCCGTCTGGGTCAGAGCCGACTCATCGGTGGCGTCAAAGGTCACCGCCTGCCCCAGGGCCGTATCATCCGTATTTACCAGGATGCTGTCCGCCGCCAAAGTCTCCGGTGTCTCCGTCTCATCCTCGCCCAGATACAACTCCTCCGCCTCGTCCGTATCAACGGTGCTGGCGCCCTCGATCTGGGAGGACAGCTCATCCATATTGTTCTCCACCCGCTCCAGGGTCTCCTTCATCTCCTCGTAATTGTAATCCTGCTCCGCAATCTCCGCCAGCAGCTCATACAAAAGCTCCCTGTCCTCATCGGAGAGAGCGATATTTTTCTCCTCCGCCACCTCATTTACGATCACATCAATATCATTCTGAGTCACCTGGTTCCCCTGGATGACCTGCATCTTGCTGTCATTCACGATCTCAGTGGCCTGCTGCTGCCCGATGGTATTGGCGATGGTGGTGGTGGTGATCATTTCTTGGGTGGCGATCTCCTTCTTCTCCGGATCCAGCGTCTGCCCCACCGCCGACTCGTAAGCCATCAAAATACCGGTCAGAGCGCCGGTACCTGACACCTCAAAGGGGGAGGCGGCCAGCACCTCACAGTTTACCACACCGGAGGTGGAAAGGGTGGTGGCAATCATATTACTGGTCACCCAGGAGAGATTTGCCGTCTTTACCTGAATGCCGCCGCTGCTGGTGGGATTCACCAACGCACAGCTGTAGGTGTGGGTGCCGATCTGCTCCAGAGGCACGTAGGAGCCAAGATGATTTCTCTCATCCTGGTTCGTGATGATCAATGTCTGGAGATTCTGCCCCGCTACGCCGAAGTAGCGGAGAATCGCCTGCTTCTGCTCCTCTGACAGGTCCGCTCCCAGCGTAACCACCTTCTGTCCGTCCGCCAGCACCACCGTAGATGACACGGAGGCGGCCAGGCAGAAAGCGCTCATTACTAACGCGATCCATTTTCTTTTCATACCTGTATCCTCTCTTTCTGCTCCATCTGTCCAGAACCACAGCCTCATCCTGCCAAAAAGGGTCCTGAATCTGGAAGTTCTTTAGCGTTGCTTCATTATAACACCGGATTTTCCGGAATACAAGGAAACAAAAGGAATAGAATTATTAAATATTTCCAAAGCTTTTTCTCAAACATTTGTTTGCCTTTTGAGGGAAATTGTGCTATACTTAGTGAAACATATGTACGGGAGGACACAAAATATGGGAAACGGACAGATATCTAAGAAACAGGAAGAGATCTTAAATTATATAAAAAATGAAATTCTGGAGAGAGGTTTTCCGCCTGCGGTCCGCGAGATCTGTCAGGCCGTTGGTCTGAAGTCCACCTCCTCCGTACACTCACACCTGGAGTCCCTGGAGCGCAACGGCTACATCCGCCGGGACCCCACCAAGCCCCGGGCTATCGAGATTTTGGATGAATCCTTCAACATGGTGCGCCGGGAGATGGTCAATGTCCCCATCGTGGGCACAGTGGCGGCGGGCCAGCCCATACTGGCGGAGCAGAATATCGAGAGCTACTTCCCCATCCCCGCCGAGTATATGCCCAACGATCAGTCCTTCATCCTGCGGGTAAAGGGCGACAGCATGGTGAACGCCGGGATCCTGAACGGGGACTGCGTCCTGGTGAAGCAGCAGTCCACCGCCCGCAACGGCGATATGGTGGTGGCTCTCATAGACGATTCCGCCACGGTAAAGACTTATTATAAGGAAGACGGCCATTACCGTCTCCAGCCCGAGAATGATACCATGGATCCCATCTTCGTGGACGAGCTCCAGATTCTCGGCAAGGTATTCGGCGTATTCCGCTTCTTTCATTAATTGCCAGCTTCCTATCGAAACGGCCGCCCATCCTGATCTCAGAGATGGGGCGGCCGTTTTTTTCTCCGGCAAGGACGATCCGTCACCGCAGCTGATTCCGGTACTCGTTGGCGGAGACTCCGGTGACCTTTTTAAACACTCTGGAAAAGTGGGGCAGATCCAGAAAGCCCACCTGCTCCGCAATCTCCCCGATCCGAAGGGACGGGTCCCTCAGCAGCTCCTTGGCCGCCTCGATGCGGGCCGTATTCAGAATTTCGGAAAAGCTCTGCCCCGTATGGCGGTTCAGCAGCTTGCTCAGGTGCCATTGGCTGACATAGGCGCTGTCCGCCACCTCCTTCAGGGTAATCTTCCGGTTATAGTTGGCCCGTATGAAGGCGAGGGCGTTCTTTACGATGAAGCTACCGGCGGGGGTATTCGCCTGGGGCTCCGCCTCAGCCGCGTCCTCGGCCTCCCCGTACAGCCCCTTCTTTCTCAGCTTCTCCGTCATCGCCTTCACCGCTTCCTCCAGCTCTTCCATGCTGGATGGCTTCAGGATAAAGCGGGTGACGCCGATGTGCAGCGCCTCCTGTACCAGCTCAAAGTCGCGGTATCCTGTCAGGATCGTCAGCTCCATATCCTCAAACTCCGATTTCAGCGCCGCCGCCATCAAAAGCCCGTTCATCCTCGGCATATAGATATCCGAAAAGACAATGTCCGGACGGATCCTCCGAATCAGCTCCAGGCCCTCCTGGCCGTCCTCCGCCGTCCCCACCACCTTACATCCATATTTCTCCCACAGTACCATTTTTGACAATCCCTTCACAATGATGGGCTCATCATCAATAATCACTACTTTACTGTGAAACATTAACTTCCGGGTAGCCAAAAAAGCGCAAACTACCCCTAT
>CAZGRM010000250.1:3229-4437 GCA_964528295.1 uncultured Lachnospiraceae bacterium | reverse complement strand
GCGCCCTTCTCTCCTTCTGTCTCCATCATCACATAGCTGGGACGGCGTCCCTCCTGCCTGGGAAAGGAGAGGCTGCCCGGGTTCAGCACGGTCAGCTCCGGGTCGCTCTCGTCCACAAAGGGGCGGTGGGTATGGCCGAACATGGCTACGCTGCAATTGTTGGCCTTCGCCTCCTCCACCAGGTCCCTGGTCCCCACTGATACGTAGTAATAGTGACCGTGGGTGATCATGATGCGGCGGCCGTCAATGGTGATCACCGCTGTTTTTGGCAGATTGGTGAAAAAGTCGCAGTTGCCGGCCACCATGTACACCGGGCAGTCCACCATGGCCCGGATGCAGGCCTCGCCGCTCTCTGAGTCTCCCAGATGGATCATGTAGTCCGGCGTTCCCTCCAGCCGCAGCACTTTTTTCAGATTTTCCTCCCGTCCGTGGGTATCACTCACAACAAGAATTTTCATTTTTCTTTTTTCTCTTCTCCTTCTTTTCTGAAATTGAACTGTTCAGAATTTTCTCAGCCGTTCAGCGCGCGAAGCTGCTCTTTCATGGCCCGCAGAGCTTTTCCCCGATGGCTCAGCTGGTTTTTCTGCTCCGGTGTGATCTCGGCGGAGCTTTTGCCGTATTCGGGCAGGAAGAAAATGGGATCGTAGCCGAAGCCATTACCGCCCTGTACGCGGTGGCCGATGACGCCTTCCATGGTGCCCCAGCTGGTGAGGATACGACCGTCGGGCAGGGCGCAGGCGATGACACAGACAAAGCGGGCGGTCCGCTTTTCTTCCGGCACGCCCTCCAGCTTGTCCAGCAGCGCCTGATTTTTGATATCGTAGGAGGTGTCCTCTCCCATAAACCGGGCGGAGTAAATCCCGGGAGCTCCGTCCAGATAATCGATCTCCAGGCCGGAATCGTCAGCCAATACTATTTCTCCCGTTTTTTCCATGATGGCTCTGGCTTTGATGACCGCGTTTTCCTGAAAGCTGGTTCCGTTTTCCTCGATCCCGGCGGTGATCCCCGCCTCCTTCATGGATACTACCGGAATGCCCAGGTCTGACAAAATCATACGGATCTCCCGCATTTTCCCTTCGTTTCCCGTGGCGAATATGATTCTTTTTTCCACTTTGGTCACCTCGCTTCTGTTTTCTTTTGGGGTATTATAGCACAGGTTTTGCCGCGGTGTAAATGGGGATTGAGGGCTTTTGGCGGATTCCTTGGGG
>CAZGRM010000250.1:0-3129 GCA_964528295.1 uncultured Lachnospiraceae bacterium | reverse complement strand
GGCCAGGCGGCTGGGTATTGGTTTGCGGATATATGACAGTGAATTATGATAAACGGGGGAGGGATCAGCGCAGGGACCGGATCCGGGTGTAGGCTTTGAGGCAGATGTTGGTGCCGTACCGGGATTCGGTGTGGGTCCATAGCTGGCCGTCCTGGCTGATATAGCCGTATTTGTTTTCGGTGGTAACTTTTTGGGTGTATTCGTTGGCCCGGTATTCTACGGCCACCGGGCTGGTGGCGCCGGGGGTGTGGATTCTTACCAAAATCCCGAAGGACTCGCCGGCGGACAGCTCCGCGCCGGCGGGAAAATCGATGGTGTAGTAGCCGGCCTGGGGCAGGGTGCCGGAGGCCAGCGGCTCCCGATGCCGGAAACCGTCGGAGACATCCCTGGACAGATAGATTTCGTAGGCGGTATCCGGGCCGGTGGCGTAGAAGCCCGCTGCCGCCAGCGTCTCATTGTCCTGGGCGGTGTAGACGTTGGCGAACCAGCAGCTTTCCTCCTCGTAGCCCTGGCGGCCCACCCAGCCGCAGTCGTCGGTCTGGTATAGTCTGTCGTAGTTAGTGACTGGCTCCACCCGGGTATACAGGATGCTTTTTACGCCCAGGTTCGCGTCGGCGTAGGATACGTAAAAGATGCCGTCCTCCCCGAATTCCTCCCCCCAGCTGTTCTGGCAGATAAAGGCGCCGTCCCGGTCGGGGATCTGACTGAACTGGAACCGGGAAAAGCTGTCATCCCAGCCCAGAATCAGCACCTCGTGGCACTCCTCCATGGTCTCCGGGCAGTAGAAGGCGGAGGCGTCCGGGTTGTAGTAGGCGGTCCGGCCTTCTGTCATGGATTTCCACATGTACAGGGAGGCCTGGACGGCCCCGTAGGTGTGGATCGCCTCCTTCAGCTCCTCCAAGGTGGCCCGCTCCATGATCCGCATTTCCTGGACGTGGACGGCGGGCTCCAGGCCCTCCGGGGAATAGCCGTCCCCATAAGGGTCCTCCTCCTCCAGCACCGGGCCCTGCCAACCGCTGAGATAGGCCATGGCCATCTGATAGTCCCCGCCCTCGTTTATGTCCACGGTGTAGGCGTTGTTCAGCGCCATGTGGTCCGCGGAGAAGACCAGACGCTCCTTGGGAAGGAGCGCTGTCTCCAGAGCGGACACGGCGGTCAGCGCCCAGCAGGTGCCGTATTTGCCCTGGCTGCGCACCACCGGGGCCCGCCCCTCCTCCAGGGCGCTCCAGCGGGAGGGCAGGGGCGGGGTCCAAGTGCTGGTGAGGGCGGGGGCGGTGTCGGGCATGGACAATGTCAGGGCGGCATCCGCAATAGCCAGCCCCCGCGCCGCCGGGGATTCGGTCCAGGCCGCGGTTTTGTCCACAGTTTTGTCCGTATTTTCGGACAGATTGCTTTGTTCCGCCGCTGTTTTCGTTTCTGCGGACAAGCCGCTCTGTCCCGACGTTGCTTTCGCTTCCGCAGACGGGGCGCTCTGCTCCCACGTTGCCCTCGCTTCCGCGGACGGGGCGCTCTGCTCCCATGTCTCTTTCGCTTCCGCGGACAAGCCGCTCTGACTTAAAGTTTCTCCTACTTCCGGCGGCATGCTGTCCTGTTCTGAGGCTCTGGTCGCCGGATCTTTTGCCAGCATTGAACAGCAGGCCGCCAGGGCAGCGGTCAGAAGCAAACCTTCCATTTTCTTTCTTTTCAGCAAATTATCTCTCCACTTTCTTTTTCGGGGGCCGGGGACCGATGAACTGATAGTAGTAGGTCTTGATCATGCCGTTGTAAATCTTCCGGTTCTTGTCCGCTTTGCGGCCGATGTATTTCTCCGCCTGATCATAGGCGGTGATCACATACTCTGACCAGCTGTCCAGCCTGGAAAAGGCCTTCCCGATTTCCTGATACAGGACCGGCAGGTTTTCCCGCTCCTCGATCCGCTCGCCGTAGGGCGGGTTGGTGATAATAAATCCGTATTTTTTCAGATGGCTCAGCTCGCTGACGCCCCGCTGCTGGAAATGGATCAGATGATCCACCCCGGCCAGCCTGGCGTTCTCCCGGGCCGCCTTTATCACCTCGCCGTCAATGTCATAGCCCTGAATGTCCGTCTCCACCTTGACATCCATCAGATCCTGGGCCTCCTCCACCGCATTGTACCAGCATTTTCTTGGCACCAGATTTTTCCAGCTCTCCGCCATAAAGCCGCGGTTCATGCCGGGGGCGATATTGGCCGCCATCATGGCCGCCTCGATGGGAAAGGTGCCGCTGCCGCAGAAGGGATCCACCAGGATCCGGTCGCCCTTCCAGGGAGTCAGCAAAATCAAGGCGGAGGCCAGCGTCTCGGAGATGGGCGCCCTGGCCGTCAGCTTCCGGTAGCCCCTTTTATGCAGAGACTCCCCGGAGGTGTCCAGCCCGATCACCGCCTCGTCCTTCATAAAAGAGACCCGGATAGGATAGGCCGCCCCGTCCTCCTGGAACCACTGGAGGCCATACACCCCCTTCAACCGCTCCACAATGGCCTTTTTCACGATGGACTGGATATCCGAGGGGCTGAACAGCTTACTCTTGATGGAGGTGGCCTTTGTCACCCAGAATTTGGCATCCTTCGGCAGATAATTTTCCCAGGGCAGGTCCTTCACCCGGTCAAACAGCTCCGAAAAGGTCTCCGCATGGACACTCCCTACCTTCAGCAGAATCCGCTCGGCGCTGCGCAGAAACACATTTGCCACCGCAATAGCCTCATCGTCCCCCTGGAAGGTCACCCGCCCGTCCTCCACACTGCTGATCTCGTAGCCCAGATCCTGAATTTCCCGCTTCAGCACCGCCTCCAGGCCGAAATGGCAGGGGGCCATCAGCTCATACCGGGCCCTCATAGTGCCACCTCCTTTACAACTCTGCCCTCAAAATCCTTGATCTGAAAGACACGTTCCTCCAGAAGGGCATAGGTAGGCGGGTTGCCTTCCTTTGGGATGGATACGGAGCCCGGGTTCAGAATCAGAATATCCCCCACCCGGTCGGCACGCAGCACGTGGGTGTGTCCGTGAAGCAGCACGTCACCCGGCTTCATGGGGGGAAGATTTTTTTCGTTATAAACATGTCCATGTGTGGCGTAGATGGCCGTTTCCCCGGCAAACAGTACCATATAGTCCGCCA
>CAZGRM010000249.1:0-4485 GCA_964528295.1 uncultured Lachnospiraceae bacterium | reverse complement strand
TACTTTGAGGTGACGCCCTACGGTGTAAACGACGAGGGATTCATCGACTACGACGAGGTGCGCCGCATTGCGCTGGAGTGCCGTCCGAAGCTGATCGTGGCGGGAGCCAGCGCCTATGCCAGAACCATTGATTTTAAGAAATTCCGTGAGATCGCCGACGAGGTGGGCGCTTATCTGATGGTGGATATGGCTCATATCGCGGGACTGGTGGCGGCGGGACAGCATCCCAGCCCCATTCCCTATGCCCATGTGACCACCACCACCACCCACAAGACGCTGCGGGGACCGAGAGGCGGCCTGATTCTCTCCAGCGCGGAGTTCGCCAAGGAGGCCAACTTCAATAAGGCCATCTTCCCCGGCATCCAGGGAGGCCCGTTGATGCATGTGATCGCGGCGAAGGCGGTATGCTTCAAGGAGGCGCTGCAGCCGGAATACCGGGTATATCAGGAGAATGTGGTAAAGAATGCCAAGGCGCTGTGCAAGGGTCTGATGGACCGGGGCGTGAAGATCGTATCCGGAGGCACGGACAATCACTTGATGCTGGTGGATCTGACCAGTGTGAACCGGACGGGCAAGGAAGTGGAGCATCTTCTGGACAGCGTGAACATCACCTGCAACAAGAACACCATCCCCAATGATCCCAAGTCCGCGTTTGTCACCAGCGGAGTGCGTCTGGGCACGCCGGCCGTCACCTCCCGGGGGATGAACGAGGCCGATATGGATGTGATCGCCGAGGCCATCACCGCCATGCTGAAGAACGAGGAGAACTGCGAGGAGAAGGCCAGGGCTCTGGTGAAATCCCTGACCGACAAGTATCCGCTTATTTAAGGCTGATTTATATAAGAAGAAACGCGCTCCAGGGCCGCCGCGGGAAGTATCCGCGGCGGCCCTTTGCGTTTCATGCTCCGGGATTCTTTGATTTTGAAGAGAATGTGAAAAAAGAGTGTTTTTCGTAAGTATTAAGAAATTTTCTCTTTTTTTTGAGGGAAGTTGTGGTATAGTGGTAAAGAAGTTTTGAGTCTATATTGAAGGGAAGTAGAGAGATGAAGAAGGTAGTGATTGCGATCCTGGTGATTGGACTGATCGGAGCGGGAGGATACGGGGTATACCATCATTTTTTTGAGAATGGGGCGGCGTCAGGCGGGCGTGTCTCCTCGGACAGCGCGGACGCGGTTTACGTGGATAAGGTCTCTGACATTACCGGATATGGCAGCGGCAGCGGGATGATTGAGCGGTACGGCGGAGAGATTGAGCCCCAGTCCACCCTGGAGGTGAAGCTGGAGTCGGACCGCACCGTGAAGGAGTGCTTCGTCAAGGAGGGGGACCATGTGGAGGAGGGGCAGCGCCTCTTTGTCTATGAAACCCGGGAGGACGAGGATAAGCTGGCCCAGGCCCAGATTGATATAGAGAAGGCCGAGGGAGAGATTGAGATCCAGGAGAAATACATCGAGCAGTACGAGAAGCAGAAGGCCCAGGCCAGCTCAGACGACCAGCTGGAGTACGCCACCCAGATTCTTTCCGCTCAGAATGAGATCAAGCAGCAGGAGTATGCCATCGAGACGAAGAAGCTGGAGATGACCAGCCTGGAGGAGTCCATCTCCAACGCCACCGTGTATGCGGAGATGGCCGGGACGGTGCAGCAGATCAATGATCCCAACGACAGCTCCGGCTCTTCCGGCTATTACGGCGGCGACTCCTCGTCGGCCTATATCACCATTCTCTCGGACGGGGATTTCCGGGTAAAGGGAACGCTGAATGAGCAGAACATGGGTACGATTGATATCGGTGAGCGGATGATCGTGTATTCCAGGGTGGACAGCAGTCTGACCTGGACCGGTGAGGTGTCCGAGATCAAATCGGAGCCGGAGGAACAAAACGACAACAATTATTATTACGGCAGCGGCTCAGATTCCTCCAATTATCCCTTTTATGTGGAGCTGGACAGCTCCGAGGGACTGCTGCTGGGACAGCACGTCTACATGGAGAAGGATTCCGGACAGAGCGAGGCGAAGGACGGCCTGTGGCTGGAGGAATATTACATTACGGAGGAGGACGGGAAGGCCTACGTATGGTACGCGAATGCCAGCAATGTGATTGAAAAGCATGAGGTAACGCTTGGAGACTACGATGAGGAGACTCTGGAGTATGAGATCCTGGAGGGTCTGGAAGCGGAGGACTATATCGCCATCCCACAGGACAGCGTCTTTGAGGGGGCGCCTGTCATCTACAATGATTACAGCGGCTCTATTGATATGGGCGGAGAGGAAGGAGCCTGGGACGACTCGGGCTGGGATGACGCGGGCTGGGATGACTCGGAAGGGGTTGACTCTGCCTGGGATGAGGCGGACTGGAATGACGGGGATGTGGATATGAGCGGTTACGATGAGGACGAGGGCGGATTCGACGAGGAGTGGGATGGCACATACGAGGACGACGAGGAGTATTTTGACGCGGACGCGGCGAATGAAGATTGAGATGGGGAGGGTTTTCTGTGATCCTGAAATTAGATCATATATATAAAGACTATATCCAGGGCAAGATGACAGTCCCTGTACTGAAGGATGTGACCCTCCACGTGGAGGAGGGCGAGTATGTGGCCATCATGGGACCGTCGGGCTCCGGAAAGTCCACGCTGATGAATATCATCGGCTGTCTGGACCGGCCCACGTCCGGGAGCTTTGAGCTGGCAGGGCAGAATGTGCTGGGGCTCAATGACACGAAGCTGGCCGACGTCCGGCTGAACAGCGTGGGCTTTGTATTTCAGAACTTCCAGCTGCTGCCCAGGATGTCGGCGCTGGACAATGTGGCTTTGCCCCTGGTGTACGCCGGTGTCAGAAAACGGGTACGCAGGGAGCGGGCCAGGGAGGCCCTGGTGCGGGTGGGACTGGAGGACCGGACCAGCTTCAATCCCACCCAGCTTTCCGGCGGCCAGAAGCAGAGAGTGGCCATCGCCCGGGCGATGGTGAACAACCCCAAGATTCTGCTGGCGGATGAGCCCACCGGAGCGCTGGACTCCAAGTCCAGCAAGCAGGTGATGGAGCTTTTTCAGAAGCTGAATGAAGAAGGAGTGACTGTCATCATGATTACCCATGACGCGGGGATTGCGGGACACGCAAAGCGGATCATGGATATTTTTGACGGAGAGATTTCGAAGCACGGGGAGGTGTTGTCATGAAAATCAGGACAGCGGTAATCAGCGTGGTGGTATCGGCGGCGCTGGTGTGCGGAGCCGGATACGGAGCGTATTACACCATGAAGGGGAAGGAAAGCCCGGTGGAGGTGGTGCCGGTGATGAATGTGAACACCACATACTGGGATGACAGCTCTGTTTACGGCAGCGTGACCTCGCAGGTGTCTCAGACCGTGAATCTGCTGGAGGATTATAAGATCGCGGAGATTTATGTGCAGGCGGGGGACGAGGTAAAGATCGGGGATCCTCTGTTCGCGTATGATATGACGCTGCAGGAGCTGGAGCTGGAGATGGAGCAGCTTTCTTTGCAGACCTCGGAGCTGGAGATGGTCCGGCTGGAGAAGGAGCTGGAAAAGCTGAAAAATACGAGAGCCACCGCGTCCTTGGAGAGCGACAGAATAGTACGCACCGCGGCGGCGGATTCGGAGATCCTGGAGATGGAGGACGAAACCGCGGGTCAGGGCGGCGGGGACACCGCCTCGTCAAATAATGATCCGGCCGTGGTCGAGGAGAGCGGTTCTGAGGGCGAGGATTCTCAGAATGGAAATACCGGGACCGGGGGGCTCATTGAGAATATCGAGGTACAAACCGGAGAGGTCCCCGGGTCGGCGGCCGTCTCAGAGGAGGAGGAGCGCCGGGAGCAGGAGCGGCAGGCTCTGCTTGACGGAGTGAACCGGTATGAAATATTGATGGCGTCCATCGACGGTCTGTTTCGCGGCTACGGGGATGAGCTTACCGCAAATCAGATCGGAGACGCGGTGAAGGAGGCGGTCTCCTACTACCGGAAAAATCTGGCGGAGGAGCGAACCACAGAGGAGACCGATGAGAATGGCGGCACGGTCCAGGCGCGGAAATATGTGCTGAAGGACAGTGTGAAGGAGGCGCTGGGCGAGGAAGCGTCGGCGGAGCTGGAAAAATACGGGGAGCAGATGGAGACGTATCATGGCGCCTATGTTCGCCTGTTGATTCAGGAGCTGGATCCGGATAACCCCGGGAATATCGCGGAGCTCCTGACTGAGGCCAGGGAGGAGTACGCTTCCCTGACTACGGCGGCCCGGGAGGAGGTGACTAACCTTTCCCACCTGGAGGAGCTGGAGACAGCGGCGGCTAACGGTGCTTTTGCGAGTGAGGATCAGACCGGGGAGGCGGAGACCACCGGAGACGCGGAGACACCGGGGAGCGGTGGTGAGACGGATGTCACGGAGACGCCGGGAAATGACGGTGAGACAGATGTCACGGAAGCGCCGGGAAATGGCGGCGAAACGGATGTCACGGAGACGCCGGGAAATGGCGGC
>CAZGRM010000248.1:0-4497 GCA_964528295.1 uncultured Lachnospiraceae bacterium | reverse complement strand
CCGGAGAAGCTGCCCTTCATGGGGACCTCCTGCTGTCCCGCCTGGTCCGTGATGGCAAAGAAGCTGTTCCCGGACTATGCGGAGTGCATTTCCATGGCGTTGACTCCCATGGTGCTGACGGCCCGCCTGATCAAAAAGGAGGAGCCGGACTGCAAGATCGTGTTTGTGGGACCCTGCGCGGCCAAAAAGCTGGAGGCCAGCCGCCGGTCTGTCCGCAGCTATGTGGATTTCGTGCTGACCTTTGAGGAGGTACAGGGCATGTTTGAGGCGAAGGGCGTGGATTTCAAGGCATTGCCGGAGGAGCCCCTGAAGGAGGCCAGCGGCGACGGCAGAGGCTTTGCGGTCAGCGGAGGCGTGGCCGCCGCGGTGGTGAAGGCTGTCAAGCGCCTGGAGCCGAACCGGGAGGTGAAGGTGGTCAGCGCCGACGGTCTTCAGAACTGCAAAAAGATGATGCAGCTGGCAAAGGCCGGAAAATACAACGGCTATCTGCTGGAGGGCATGGCCTGTCCCGGCGGCTGTATCGCCGGAGCCGGTACCGTCCAGTCCGTAAAGAAGGCGGGAGCTGCCCTGGAAAAGATGAAAAAGGCGGCGGCCTTTGAGGAGTGTCTGGACACCACCTACGGGCAGAAGCTGGAGGAGCTGGAAAAGCTGTAAGTCAGGCGGCGCCCGGGTGAACAATAGCGCTGTAAAGGGCGGGAAAATTTCTGGTAAAAGAAAAGGGTTTTCACGAGGAACAAAATGTGATATACTGTTCCGAGATTCGTGAAAGGACAAAGAGACGAGATGCCAGATTTTAAAGTGACGCGATATAAACTGCGGACAGGGGACTTCGGCCGGAGCGCGGAGACTCCCTTTTCCGCGGTTTTTCTCAGTGATCTTCACAATGTGAGCTACGGGGAGCAAAACGGCGAGCTGCTGGCGGAGATCCGCAATCAGAATCCGGCGGTGGTTTTCATTTCCGGTGATATGCTGACAGGCGGCGCGGAGCCGGAGATGGACGCGGCCATGGCTCTTATGGGGGAGCTGACGAAAAAGTACCCGGTCTATTACGGAAATGGAAATCATGAGCAGAGGATGAAGGCGTACCCGGAGCGCTACGGCGACGCCTACGAAAGATATTCCAGCGCCATCAAAAGCTACGGAGTCCACTTGCTGGAGAACGGCTGCGAGCGGCTGGAGCTTCAGCGGCTTCCCATGACTGTGTGGGGCTATGAGCTGCCCATGGAGTATTACCGCAGGGGGCGGAGGATGGAGCTTCTGCCCATGCAGATGGAGGACACCCTGGGGACGCCGGAAAAAAACACGCTGAATATCCTGCTGGCCCACAATCCCCTCTATTTTGACACCTATGCGGCCTGGGGGGCCGATCTGACTCTGTCGGGCCATCTCCACGGCGGCATTGTGCGGCTCCCCTTTTTCGGCGGGCTGGTCAGCCCCCAGATGCGGCTGTTTCCCCGCTATGACAAGGGACTGTTTTCCAAGGGGGAGAAGAAGCTGATCACCAGCGCGGGGCTGGGCAGCCATACCGTCAAGCTTCGGATCAACAATCCGCCGGAGCTGGTGGTGATAGATTTTGTATAAGCGAGAGGGAGAACTATGGCCATACCTGTGAAGCTGCAGGCCTTTGAGGGGCCTTTGGATCTGCTGCTCCATCTGATCGAAAAAAATAAGGTGAATATTTACGATATCCCCATCGTGGAAATCACGGCCCAGTATATGGAGTATATCAGTCAGCTGCAGGCTGAGAGCCTGGATGTGATGAGTGAGTTTCTGGTGATGGCCGCCACACTGCTGGATATCAAGTCCCGGATGCTTCTGCCGCCGGAGGTGACGGAGGAGGGGGAGGAGATCGATCCCAGGGAGGAGCTGGTCCAGAAGCTTTTGGAGTACAAAATGTACAAATACATGTCCTACGAGCTGCGGGAGCGCCAGGAGGACGCCTCCTTCCATCTCTTCAAGGAGCCCACCATCCCGGAGGCGGTGAAGGCTTACCGCCAGCCGGTGGACGTGGAGGAGCTGCTCTCGGATGTGACGCTTCAGAAGCTCCACGCCCTGTTTCGGGATATGATGAGGCGCCAGGAGAACCGGATCGACCCCATCCGCAGCAAATTCGGCAGCCTGAAGCGGGATGAGATCGACCTGAGCGGCACCATGCGGTTTGTGGAGCAGTACATTGTGGAGCGAGGGGAATGTATGTTCCGGGAGCTGCTGGCTCTGAAGCGGGGAAAGGTGTACAAGATCGTCACCTTCCTGACCCTTCTGGAGATGATGAAGATCGGAAAGGTGGAGGTGGAGCAGGAGGAAACCTTTGCCGACATCCACATCGTCTATACCGGAAAGGCGGGAGAAGAGGTGGATCTGACCCGGGACTATGAGTGACGGAATTGGAAAAAGAATCTCTGTAAAGGAGCGTATCGCAAGTGGATAGAAGGAAAGCGGAGGCCGCCATTGAGGCCATTCTGTTTGCCATGGGGGATTCGGTGGAGCTGGGAAGGCTGGCGAAGGCCATCGGACAGGACGAGGAGACCACCAGAAAGCTGATTTATGATATGATGGACCGGTACCGGGACGAGGACCGGGGGATCCAGCTCGTGGAGCTGGAGGACTCCTACCAGCTCTGTACCAAGAGCGAGCTGTATGAGTACCTGATCCGGGTGGCGAAGCAGCCGAAAAAGATGGTGCTCACCGATGTGGTGATGGAGACCCTGTCCATCATCGCCTACAAGCAGCCCGTCACGAAGCTGGAGATCGAGAAGATCCGGGGCGTGAAGAGCGATCATGCGGTGAACAAGCTGGTGGAATATAATCTGGTGAAGGAGCTGGGGCGGCTGGACGCTCCGGGGCGGCCCCTGGTGTTCGGTACCACCGAGGATTTTCTGAGACACTTCGGCATCCACTCTCTGGAGGAGCTGCCGGTGATCAATCCGGTGCAGGTGGAGGATTTCAAGGCGGAGGCCGAGGAAGAGGTTCAGATGAAGCTGGAGGTATAGGCGGAAGGGGCGGTTCTGAACAGCTCCGGACAGGCATATACATAGAAGGACAAAAGAGGCAGCGGGGGACGCTGTCTCATTCTTTTTGGAGGAGCCTTTCCATGAATATTCCCACGAAAAAAAATAGGAAACGCCTTGCCGTCTGCCTGAGCCTCGTTTTGCTGTTTTGCCGCCTTCTGCCGCCGGGGACCGCCCGGGGGGAGGAGAGCCTCACCCTGTATGCCCGCGGCGCCGTCTTGATGGACGGAGACAGCGGGCGTATTTTGTATGGAAAGGAGGAGAATACTCCGCTGCCTATGGCCAGCACCACCAAGATCATGACCTGCATTGTGGCGCTGGAGGAGGGGGAGGCGGAGCTGGTGTGCGCCGTCTCCTCCAAGGCGGCCTCCCAGCCTCCGGTGAAGCTGGGAATGGTGAAGGAGGACTCCTTCTATTTAAAAGATCTGCTCTACTCCCTGATGCTGGAGTCCCACAACGACACGGCGGTCTGTATCGCGGAAAATGTGGCGGGCAGTGTGGAGGAGTTCACCGGGCGGATGAACCAAAAGGCCAGAGAGCTGGGCTGTCAGGACACCCACTATATCACCCCCAACGGTCTGGACGCGGAGGATGAGGAGGGGATCCACCACACCACGGCGGCGGAGCTGGCCCGGGTCATGCGCTACTGCGTCACCCAGTCCCCAAAGGCGGAGGAATTCCGAAAGATTACCGGGACGATCTCCTACTCCTTTTCCAATCTTTCCGGCACCCGCAGCTACAGCTGTGTGAATCACAATACCTTTCTGAATCTGATGGAGGGAGCGATCAGCGGAAAGACAGGCTTCACGGGAAACGCGGGATACTGCTATGTGGGGGCTCTGGAGCGGGACGGCAAGCTGCTGATCGTGGCGCTGCTGGCCTGCGGCTGGCCGGGCAACAAGGGCTACAAGTGGGTAGATACGAAAAAGCTGATGAACTACGGCCTGAACAACTACGAGAAACGGGAGCTCACCGACCTCTCCCTGACTACCGGAGAAATCCCGGTGACCCGGGGGCAGCGGGAGTCCGTCTCCACCCATCCCGCGCAGGAAAAGGCGGAGCTTCTCCTGAGAAAGGACGAGACGGTGGAGGTGAGGACGGAGCTGGCCGGCTCTCTTGCGGCCCCGGTGAAGGCGGAGCAGCAGGTGGGAAATATACAATATCTGGTGAACGGCACCCTGTACGCCCAATATCCTGTTGTGACCAGCGAGGGAGTGGAGAAGATTGATTTTTTATACTGCTTCAAAAAAATACTGGAAAAGTATCTGCTTTCTAATGCTAATTTACCGTTAATTAATTGACGAAAAAGCTTGCATTTTTGTGTCAAACAGGGTACTATATACTCGGCAGAAATTGGATAAACATTAATAATATAACATGGAGGGCTGAAAGAATGAGTAATACAGCACAAAGCTTGGCAAGTACAAGAATCAGTTCTTTACTTGATGAGAACAGTTTTGTTGAAATCGGCGGATATGTAACTGCCAGA
>CAZGRM010000247.1:0-4521 GCA_964528295.1 uncultured Lachnospiraceae bacterium | reverse complement strand
CAGTTGCCACCACCTCAATTTTTCCCTTCCACTGCTCATGGAGCCGAAGGGATTCCTCCGCATAATTCACTGCATTTTCCTCCTTCTCTTTTTTCGTTCGGAGGGTGTTTGAACATTGTTTTCCGCAAATTGAGGAACACCCTCTAAGTAGTGCTTTTAGTTTATTCCATCTTTTTTATAAATAAAATCTTAAGAAACTAAAATTTTTCTTTTGTAACTAAAAAAAATAAATGAACCGGTTGTTCCCTCCCAAAATCCATATTAATATAGTAGAAACAGGAAAGGAGCGCCCCCATGAAGAAATTCAAGCCCTCATTTTTTGCCAGGATCTATCTGGCCAACGTGCTGCTAACGCTTCTGGCCATGCTCCTCACCGGATTTCTCTACCTCTACTCCGCCATCTCCATCAAGGAGGCGGACCTGAATACCACCATCCAAAATTTCTCCAAGATGGTGTCTGAGATGGATTCGGTGCGGGAGGGTCTGGAAAAGGGTGAGATCAATCAGGAGCTGACCTCCTGGCTGAACCATCTGGTAAATTCCTTTGATTACGTGGATATTCTGGTCATCTGTGACAAGAATGGGATCCGGCTGTATCACACCAATCCGGAGCAGCTGGGCAAGCATTTCCAGGGAGGGGATGAGGGGCCCATCCTGGCGGGGGCCGATCCCTACATTTCCCGGGCCACGGGCACCATGGGCTTGCAGCAGCGATCCTTTCACTCCATCAAGGACGAGGAGGGCGCTGTGATGGGCTTTGTCATGGCCTCCATCCAGACCGTCAACATTGACCGGATTCGGCTGCAGGTCATCTCCTCCTGCCTGTTGATGGTGCTGCTTCTGCTCCCCATCAGCCTTCTGGTATCCGCCGCCTCGGTCTACCGGCTGAAGCGGATCCTGATGGGCTACGCCCCGGAGGAATTTTCTGACAAATATATGGAACAGACTGAGGTGATGGACGCCCTGGAGGAGGGGATTTTCGCCATCAACACCGAAGGTAAGGTGATTCTGATGAACCTCTCCGCCAAGCGGATGCTGGAGCTGGACCCGGAGGAGCCCACGGAGGGACAGCTGCTGACAGAGCTTTACCCTGAGACCCAGCTGCCAAATACGGTGAAGACCGGCGTGGCGGAGCACAATATCAATTTTGTCATCAAGAACCAGAACATCATCTCCTCCCGAATCCCGGTGCGCAGTCAGGGCAAAATCATCGGAGCCGTCTCTATCTTCCGAAACAAGACGGAGGTGACCCGGCTGGCGGATGAGCTGACCGGGGCCAAGTACATGGTGGATACGCTGCGGGCCTTCAACCACGAGTTTATGAACAAGCTTCATGTGATTCTGGGCTTGCTGGAAATGGAAAACATCGAGGGGGCTAAGAGCTATATCCTTCAGACCAGTCTGGTCTCCGGCCAGGCGGTCAGCGATATCACCCACCGGGTGCCCATTGCCAACCTGGCGGCCCTGCTGATCGGAAAGCTGATCCGGGCCAGCGAGCTGGGCATCCAGTTTTCTCTGAAGCCCGACAGCTATTTTTATACAAAATCCAGCCATCTGCCCGCCGACTGCTACGTGACTCTCATCGGCAATCTGGTGGAAAACGCGATGGACGAGCTGAATTCCGGTCCTTTCCCGGTAAAAAAGATCGAGCTGGGGATTTATTCCCGGGAGGGTGTGACGATCTTCTGCTGTGACGACACGGGAGGCGGCATTCCGCCGGAGATTCTGGAGCGGATCTATGACCGGGACACCACCACAAAGGGACCCGGCCACGGGAGCGGTTTTTTCCTGATGAAGGAGATCGTGGACCGCTACCACGGCAGCTTTCACATTGACACGGAGCCCGGAGAGGGCACCTCGGTGGAGATTGTTCTCCAGGTGTAGAGAAAAGCCGCGGCTTCTTGTCCGGCCGCGGCTTTTAGGAAAGGGGGAAGCTTATGTACGAAATAATCATTGTTGAGGACGATCCCATGGTGGCGGCGGTGAATGGCCAGTATCTCCAGGCCATCCCCCGGCTTCACATAGCCGGAAGCTTCCGCAACGGAAAGGAGGCTTTCCTCTACGCGAAGGACCACCCGGTGGACCTGGCCATTGTGGACTACTATATGCCGGTGCTGAACGGGGATGAATTTATCCGAAAATGCCACGATGCCCACCTTGGCTTGGATTTTATCATGATCACGGCGGCCAACGGCTCCGGCGAAATCCAGGAGATGCTGCGGCTGGGAGCCATTGATTATCTGGTAAAGCCCTTCACCCGCCAGCGGTTTCTGCAGGCGCTCCACAAATTTCTGGATCGCCGGGAGGCCATCGGGGCGAAACGGCCCATGGAGCAAAATGAGATCGACAAGCTCACCCAGCTCCACTCTTACGCTCCCTCCGCCTCCCCCCAGGAAGGCCTTCTGGATAAGGGGCTTCAGCAGCGGACTCTGGCCCGCATCCAGGAGTATTTAGGTAACAATATGGACTGCTATCTAAGCTGTGAGGAGGTCTCCCGGGCCGTCTCCCTCTCCCGGATCACCGTGAGGCGATACATGAACTATCTTCTGGAAAACCAGGAGATCACCAGTCAGATCGACTATACCACCGGGGGACGGCCCTGTATCAAATACCGGAAAAACAGCTCCGGCTGATCAGCCCTCCCGGGTTTCGGAAAATCTGGCCCGCATCATGGGCTTGATTCCGCCGGCCTCCAGGATCCGCATGGCCTGGTCTCCCAGCCGGTCGCAGGGATAGCTCTTTCCCGTCTCCAGCACCTTCACGGTCCCCGCCTCAATGTCCAGCTCCAGGGTCTGACCCGCCTCCACCTCTTGGCTGATACCGGGGCAGACGATGAGGGGCAGCCCCAGATTGATGGAATTCCGGAAAAAGATTCGGGCGAAGGAGTCCGCGATCACAGCCGACGCTCCCATGTTCATAAGAGCGATGGGGGCGTGCTCCCGGCTGGAGCCGCAGCCGAAATTCGTCCCGGCCACCACGATACCTCCCTCCGGAAAGCTCCCCGCGATCGACTCATCCACACCGCAGAGGCAGTGGGAGCCGATCTCCTTCGGATCCATTATGGCGAGAAAGCGCCCGGGATAAATCTGATCCGTATCAATATTATTTCCAACTACAATGATCTTTCCTGTAATCTTTGTCTTCATCTTCTCTCCTCCTGCAAGTAGGGTCTGGGATCGGTGACGCGCCCGTTCAAAATGCTGGCCGCCACAGTGGCCGGGCTGGCCAGATAGATCTCCGCCTTGGTGGAACCCATTCTTCCCGGGAAATTCCGGTTTGTGCTGCTGATACATACCTCCCCCGGCGCCAGCACTCCCTCGTGGGCGCCCAGACAGGCTCCGCAGCCCGGCGAGGTGATGGTGGCTCCGGCCCTCATCAGCTCCTGGATATAGCCCTTCTCCATGCAGTCCATCATCACCTGGGCGGAGGCGGGCACCACCACCAGCCTGGTGTATTCCGGGATATGCTTGCCCCGGAGTATCCCTGCGGCGGCGGCGATGTCCTCCTCCCTTCCTCCGGTACAGCTCCCGATATAGCCCTGGCTCAGCTTCACCTCTTTTTCTTTGATCACCTGGGACAGGGGCCTCACATTGTCCACGCTGTGAGGACAGGCCAGCTGGGGCTCCAGGGAGGACACGTCAAACACATAGGTCTCCTCATAGACAAAGCCGGGATCCGTCTCCTGTATCTCATAGGGCCGCACCGCCCGCCGGGCCACGTAATCCAGCCCGTCCTGATTGGGCTGCATGTAGGCCGTCTTTGCCCCCATCTCCACCGCCATATTGCAGATCACCATGCGGCCCGCCACATTCAGCCCCTCCGCGTAGCTTCCCGTAAAATCGATGGCCTTGTACACGGCGCCGTCCGCCTTGATCCTGCCCAGGACACTGAGAATCACATCCTTCGGATAAACGCCCAGAGGAGCCTCCCCCTCCAGCCGCACCTCGATGATCTCCGGCACCCGGAACCACAGCTCTCCCGTCATCAAAATGGTGGCCATGTCCGTGGCGCCGCAGCCGGTGCCCATGGCCCCGAAGGCCCCGTGGGTGGTGGTGTGGCTGTCGGTAGCCACCACGATCATCCCCGGATAGATCACTCCCGCCTCCGGCATTACCTGGTGACAGACGCCGCAGTTGGTGTCAAAATGATACTTGAAGCCATTTTTTCTGGCAAATTCCCGCATCTTTGCCTGGTTGGCCGCGCTCTCCATGTCCGGCGCCGGGGCATAGTGGTCAAACACAAAGGCCGCCCGGGTGCTGTCCCAGACCTTCTCCCCTCCCATCTCATAAAATGAGTACACGGTCTGGAGGTAGAGGTCATTGATCTCCGCGAAGTCTACCTTCGCGGTCACGATCTCCCCGGGCCGCACCTGGGCTCTCCCGCTGTTTTTCGCAAGAATTTTTTCTATTGCGTGCATAGTTCTTCCTCCTTTTTTGTTTCGTATTTTGAATATCGTATACGATATTCAATCTATGCATTCAGACTACCATCTTTTCCTGAAAACGTCAACTGCTTTTCCTC
>CAZGRM010000246.1:0-4576 GCA_964528295.1 uncultured Lachnospiraceae bacterium | reverse complement strand
CCGTGCCGTTGCCCGGTTTTGGAAAGTTTTCTACCCGACACGGCGGCGTCCGAGGGAACAGAAACTATTGCGCGTTCCGGTTCTCCCCTTTATAATGAAATTATTACATCGCTTTGATCCGCGAAAGGAGGACTCCCATGTACACCACTCAGCGCTTTGAAACCACGGTCCCGGTACGGCAGTACCTTGCGGACTATGTGGATATCCCCACCTTCCTGGAGGCCTGTAAGGCATGTCCCAACTACGGACAGGTCTGGTCCTGCCCGCCCTACGACTTCGATGTGGTCTCCTACTGGAGCCGCTACGAAACCCTCTACCTCCTGGCCACCAAAATCCTGTTTCAGGAGGAATACCTGACCCGCACCTACACCAAAGAAGAGCTGGATGCCCTGCTGGACGCCGTCCTTCCGGTGGAAAAGCAAAAGCTCCGGGATGAACTGTCAAAAAAGGAAGAGCTGTATCCCGGCAGCGTCAGCCTCTCCGGAGGCAGCTGCCAGATCTGCCGGGGCGGCTGCACCCGGCCCCAGGGCCTACCCTGCCGTTTTCCCGGAGAAATGCGCTACTCCGTCGAGTCTCTGGGGGGAAACGTGGGGCTCAGCATCAGCAAGCTGATGGGCCTTCACCTGGAATGGATGGAGGAGGGCCGCCTGCCTCATCATTTCATTCTGGTCAACGGGCTGCTGATCCCCTGATCCCTTTTCCTTATTCCACAGTATAAGCCAGACCGGAAAGAAAGACAACAATGTTTTTCTTTTCAAACAAGGTCATTCCCTTATTGTGCGGAAGACCGGAACATGATATACTGCCTCTGTAATTGTATTGTATCCCGTCTGTTGAACGTATGGAGGACAAAGGAGACTTTAGCGGCGCCGCACCGGCTGGGCGGCAGCGGCAGAAAAAAGCGCTCCGGCGCCCCCGGCGTGACAAAGGGAATAATAACAAGGAGGAAAAAAACATGCAAACAAAATTCAACACCTCGCAGCTCGTGATCCTGGGCCTGATGACAGCAATTCTTCTGCTGATGGCCTACACCCCTCTCGGATATCTGAACATTGGTCCCCTGGCCATCACCTTCAATGTCATACCGGTAGCGATTTCCGCCATTACCTTAGGGCCTGTGGGCGGAGCCGTGGCGGGAGCCGTCTTCGGAACCACCAGCTTTTTGCAGTGCGTCGGCGTGGGCGGTATCAGCCAGATGGGAGCGATCCTTTTCGGCATTAATCCGGTTCTGGCCTTCATCCAGCGTTTTGTTCCCCGCATGCTGGACGGCTTTCTTCTCGGCTACATCTTCCGCTGGGCCAGAAGGTTCACCAACGCCTATGTGGCCAGCATCATCACCGGATTCTTCTCCGCGTTCCTGAACACTGCGTTTTTCATGAGCGCGCTGGTGCTGCTCTTTGGAAATACCAGCTATATGCAGGAGCTGATGGGAGGCAAAAACGTCCTCCTCTTCATCTGCGGCTTCGTGGGAATCAACGCGGTGTGCGAGATGGCGTCATCCACCCTCATTACGGGAGCTGTCGGCGCGGCGCTGTATAAGGCCCGGTTTGTACCGGCCCCCGGCAAGGCCCGGGCCGCGTAAAACGATCCATACAATCAAAACATCTGCCCGCCCGGATCCATTCCAGGCGGGCCGCTTTTCTAAGGAGGTAACAAAATGGTCCTGGCTGTCGATATCGGCAACTCAAACATCGTTCTCGGCTGCTTCGAGAATGACAAAATTCTTTTTATTGAGCGTCTCTCTACGAATCAGAATTCCACCGCGCTGGAATACACCATCATAATCAAAAACATCCTGGAGCTGAACAATTTAAGCCACACCTCCTTCCAGGGCGGCATCATCTCCTCCGTGGTTCCCTCCGTGACCCACACGGTGCAGGACGCCATGATCCGGCTGACTCAGAAGCCCGTGATGGTGGTGGGCCCCGGGATCCGCACCGGGCTGAAGATTATGCTGGACAATCCGGCCCAGCTGGGCAGCGACCGGGTGGCCGACGCGGTGGCCGCCATCCACGACTACCCCTGCCCTCTGATCATCATCGATATGGGGACAGCCACCACCATCTCCGCCATCGACCGCAAAAAAAATTTCCTGGGCGGCATGATCATTCCCGGCCTGCGGGTTTCCCTGGAATCCCTGACCATGCGGACCTCTCAGCTTCCCAAGATCAGCCTGGATCCGCCCCGACGGGTGATCGGCTCCAACACCATCGACTGTATGCGCAGCGGCATCATCTACAGCACCGCGTCCAGCATCGACGGGGTGGTGGAGCGAATCGAGGAGGAGCTGGGGGAGAAATGCACCGTCATCTCCACCGGCGGCCTGGCCAAGACCATTATCCCCTACTGCAAGCGGGATATCATCATCGACGACCAGCTCCTCCTGAAGGGCCTCATGATCATTTACAACAAAAACAAGGAAAAATAATCCCGATGCGTTGAAGAATTTTAATAAGGCTAAAAAAAGCCCGAACCTTCGATTTACCTCCGAAGGTCCGGGCCTTTTTACGCATACCGGCCGGTCAGATCTCCCTGGTGGCTGTCCGCAGCCACTGCCGCTCTTCCTCCTCCAGGTACGGGGAAATCTTCTCGTACACCTGGGCATGATATTCATTCAGCAGGTTTCTCTCCCGGGCAGTCATCTCCTGGGGGAGAAGGGCGTCCAGATCAAAGGGCACCATGGTAAGATGCTCGAAGCACATGAACTGGCCGTACTCGTTCTTCTCCGCCTTTTTGCACACGATCATGTTCTCGTGGCGGATGCCGTAGCCCCCCTCCACGTAGTAGCCCGGCTCATCAGAGGTGATCATCCCCTCCTCCAGCACCGCCATCTCATTCCGATTCGGCAGCGCTCTCCAGCGGAAGCCGTTGGGGGACTCGTGGACGTTCAGATAATAGCCCACGCCGTGGCCGGTGCCGTGCTTGAAATCCTCCCCCATCTCCCAGAGGGGCTGCCGGGCCAGATAGTCCAGATTCAGTCCGGTACAGCCGTGGAGGAACCTGGCCGCCGCCAGATTCAGCATTCCCCGCAGCACAGCGGTGAAATGAAGCTTCTGGTCCTGGGTCGTCTCACCCATGGCCACGGTCCTGGTGATATCCGTGGACCCCTCCAGGTAGTGTCCGCCAGTGTCCGCCAGCAAAAAGCCATGGGGCTCCACCGGCACATCCGTCTCCGGCGTGGGAGAATAATGGTTCATTGCCGCATGGGGACCGTAAGACACAATGGGATCAAAGCTGTTTCCCATGAAATGCTCCTGCCCTCGGCGCAGCTCCTCCAGATGAGACGCGGCGGACATCTCGGTGATCTCCATTTTTCCCACGTTCTTTTTCAGCCAATAGATGAATTTCGTCACAGCTACCCCATCCCGGATGTGGGCGGTCCGCATATTCTCCACCTCCACCGGATTCTTGATGGCCTTCGGCAGAAGGGTGGGATCCTGGCGGTCCAGAACGGTCATTCCCTCAGGAATGCTCCTCACCAGCAGATAATTTACCTTGGACTTATTCAGGAGAATGGTTCCCCCCTGCTCCGTGCCGCTCAGCTTTTCCACCTCCCGGTACACCTCATCGTAGGGCCGCAGTGCGACTCCGGCCCGGGCCAGCGTCCCGGCAAGCTTTTCGGAAAACGCCTTCTCGTTGGCGTAGAGCCGGATCTCCTCGGGGCTCATCAGCAGATAGGAAAGCACCACCGGGCAGGTGTGGATATCGTTGCCCCGGATATTCAAAAGCCATGCGATATCATCCAGGGAGGTCAGCAGAAACCAGTCCGCCCCCTCCTTTTTCATGGCCTCCCGGACCTCGGCGATCTTATCCTCCCGGGATGTTCCGGCCCACTTTACGTCAAAATCCATGGCAGGCTCACAGGACAGGGCCGGACGATCCTGCCAGATCATCCCCACCAGATCCTCTTTGCAGGACACGGTCACTCCCTGCTCTCCCAGCTCCTTCACCATCTTCTCCGCCTCGCCGGCCGCCACAGTCCTTCCGTCAAAGCCAAGCCTCTGGCCTTCCTTCAGCGTTTTCTTCAAAAACTCCTCCACGGTGGGCACCCCCGGCTCATTCATCCGAAACAGCTCTACGCCGCTGCCCTCAATCTGATAGGCCGCCTGGATAAAATATCTGGCGTCGGTCCAAAGGCCTGCCATATCCTGGGTGATCACTGCCGTCCCTGCGGATCCCGTAAAACCGGTCATATAAGTCCGGCACTTAAAAAACTCGCCCACATACTCGGAGCTGTGATAGTCATCCGTCGGCACCAGGTAGGCATCGATCCCCTTTTCCCGCATCAGTGCCCGTAGCGCCGCAATTCTTTCTTTCACTGTCATTTACTATCATCCTCTCTGTCACTGTATTTATCCATCGGAACTTCCATTCCTCCTACAGTATACCAGTAATTTCGCTTTTTTGCACTACTTTCTTCCAGGGAGAGCGCAAACCACCAGTTGAACTGGTGGTTGATGACTTAAATAAAAAAAAGTGGAGTCTGAAGTACAGACTCCATTAAACAGGGGCTGAGAGAATCGAACTCCCACTAAGAGTTTTGGAGACTCCTGTCATACCACTTGACCAAGCCCCT
>CAZGRM010000245.1:0-4576 GCA_964528295.1 uncultured Lachnospiraceae bacterium | reverse complement strand
TGGCCCGTATTGAGCGCCTGCAAAAGATCAATGGCCTCGCTGCCCCGCACCTCGCCGATCAGGATTCTGTCCGGCCTCATTCTCAGGCTCGATTTAATCAAATCCCGGATCGTGACCGCCATCTTTCCCTCTGTGTTAGCGTTCCTGGCCTCCATGCGCACCAGATTTTTCACTCCCTGTATCTGTAGCTCCGCATTGTCCTCTATGGTAATGATCCGCTCGTCCTTCGGAATAAAATTGGACAGGGCATTCATAAATGTGGTCTTGCCGGAACCGGTGCCGCCGGAGATAAAGAGATTGTACCCGGCCCGCACCAGCTTTTCCAGAAACTCCACCACCTCCCGGGACACGGAGCCCCAGCGCACCAGCTGCTCCATCAAAATAGGCTGATCCGGAAAACGGCGGATGGTGATCACGGGACCGTTCAGCGCCACCGGCGGCATCACAATATTCACCCGGGCGCCGTTCTCCAGCCTGGCGTCCACAATGGGGACGGATTCATTCACGATGCGGTTGCACCTTCCCACAATCTGCTGGGCAATGTCCTCCAGCTTTTCCACCGTAAAAAAATTCTTGCTCCACTTCTGAATTCTTCCGCCCCTCTCGATGAAAATCCCCTCGGTCCCGTTTACCATGATCTCTGTGACTGTGTTGTCATCGATCAACTCCTGGAGGATATCCAGCCGTCTCACAGAATTAAATAGCTCCTGGCGCAGCTCATTGCGCTCCGCCAGACGAATGTAGAAATCAAAGCTGGTCTGCAAAATCAGCTCATCGATCTTTTGATAGATCTCCTCATCCCGCACCTCCTGGTAATCATCCAGACTTTCCATCAGCTTTCCCCGGAGAAAGACAAACCTTTGCTCATTCAAATTTTCTTCCGCCTCCCTCCTCCTCCCACAAAAGCTTCCGCACATAGTTTCCCATCTCTCCCCACACCAGCTGCTGGGTCAGGTCTCCCTCGCCCTTGTGGAGCGCCTGGACGGGGAGCAGCAGCCGCTTTGTCCGCTCCTCCAATTCTCCCATATCCAGCATACCTAAGAGCTTCCCGTACTGGGCCAGTTTTGCCTCGGAAATCAGATCCTCCCGCACCGGCATATAGATCCGGCCGCATTTCTGCAGGATCTGGAACAATCCGTCCACCTGGCTGCCCAGATCAAGAATCAGCACATCGTATCCGCCGCACACTGCCACCTCCCGCAAAAAGGCCAGCCACTCCTCCGCCGTCACATCCCGCACATCCGCCGGACACAGGGCCGGAGGAATATATTGCAGACTGTGAAAGGTCTCCACCACCGAATTCAGCTTGTAGACCAGGCTCTCCTCCTTCTGCCGGGCAAAATAGATCAGATCCGTGATATCGGTCCGGTACTGGGTGTGAAACAGCTCCTCAAAGCCGGAATACTCCTCCAGATTCAGGTACAGCACCTGCTTCGTCTCCGCCAATATTTCTCCCAGCGCCAGCGCGAAGGAGGTCTTCTTCGCCCGGCTCACCGGAGAATATACACCGATCAGCTTCGTCTGCGCCGCGGCCGGAAATAGATAGGTGTGGGGGTGAATCTCCGCATAATACTCCATCACCTCAGATACCAGCTGATCCGAGGACTGATATTTGTAGACAAAGGGATACTCCTCCAAATCAAAATCCTGGAGCTTCTCCCCCTCGGACAGAATAATCACCCGGTTTATGGGGAGCTCCCGTATCTCATTACACATGGCCCTGGTAGAGATCAACAGAATCTCGATGGGATTCTCCCTGGCAAAGCTGATCAGATTCTCCACATTGGTAAAGGCCTGCACCTCAAAGGGCGTGTTTTTCTTTTGATTCAGATAGTCCATGAGATTGCAGGCGTAGGACGACTCCAGGTCACAGACCGCAAATATACTCTTTTTCAAAATTTCTCCTCTTCTTTCCCAATTTAAATAATTTTGCCGACATACCACAGCACGCTCAGCAGCACCGGCACAGAGAAGCAGAATCTCGCGTCCTTCTCCGTCCCCTCCAAATAGCTCCTCCATCTTCCGGTCCTGGAATATTCACCGACGTACTCGGTAAAATAGAGCCATCTCTTCCATACATTTCCCTTCGCCAGCATCACTGTCAAGGCCATCACCCCGCCGAAAAGTACCGCCGCCGTCAGGCAGGAAAAGCAGTCCGCGGGCCCAAGAAATCCCCCGATGGCACACAAAAGCTTAATATCCCCGGCTCCGATCATCCGAAAATAGTACAGAATACCCAGAAGAACCACCGGGAGCAGCGCACCGCCCAGATACAGGGGAATCCCCAGCCAGGCCTTATCCGCCGCCTGATACGAGAACCCCATGGCAAGCCCCGCCGCAGTGATCCCGTTCGGTATCTTCCCGAAGCTTAAATCTGTCAGTACCGCCGCCGTACAGAGAAACACCATCGCTATCATTTGGACTTCTTTCACTTCCCGCCATCCTTTCTACCTCCGAATTTTTATTTCTTATAGATTGTAGTATATCACATTTTATAAATTTGTAAATAGTTTTTGTGTTATTTTATTAAGTTTATCAATTTCACTAAATATATTTCGGTTTCACAGACTAAATTTTGTGGATAACTCACGAAAAAACGCAAAAAAAGACCGCCCGGGGCGGCCGATTCCGTCCCGGACAGTCTCTTTTTTTCTCAATCTGAGCATTTACTGCTCATTTTCCATATATTTCATATAATTCACTACCATCATGGCGATCTTGAAGGTCAACGCGTCATCGAAGGCCCTGATATCCAGACCCGTGCTCTTTTGCAGCTTCTCCAGCCGGTATACCAGCGTATTTCTGTGAATGTACAGCTGTCTGGCCGTCTCCGACACATTCAGATTATTCTCGAAGAATTTATTTATGGTGGTCAGCGTCTCCTCGTCAAAATTCTCCGGGGAAGCCTCCGTAAATACCTCCTTCATAAACATCTGGCACAGAGGAATGGGGAGCTGATAGATCAGCCGGCCGATTCCCAATGTATTGTAGGCGATGATGGACTTCTCCATGTAGAAAATTTTTCCCACATCCAGAGCCATCTTGGCCTCCTTGTAGGAGCGGGACACCTGACGGATCTCCCCCACGATGGTGCCGTAGGCGATGCGGACGCTGGACATGGCCTCGGAATTCAGCATATCCCGCAGCATCCTGGCCGTCTTCTCCACAAAATCGTAGTCCTCCTGCTCCCGCAGCTCCTGGACCAGAATAATGCTCTTCTCGTCCACCGCCGTGATAAAGTCCTTTGTCCTGGTGGCAAAGAGGGTCTTCACGATCTCCATTGCCGTATTGTCCTTCTCGTACTTCGTCTCGATCAGGTAAACGATCCGGCGCACCTCCGTGTCGATATGGAGCTTCTTCGCCCGGTTGTAAACATCGATCAGCAGCATGTTATCCAAGATCAGATTTTGGATGAAATTATTTTTGTCAAACCGCTCCTTGTACGCAATGATCAAATTCTGAATCTCACTGACAGCCACCCGTCCCAGCATATAGGCGTCTCCGGAGCTTCCTCTGGAAATCAACACAAATTCCAGTGTTTTCTCATCATAGATCTTGAAAAAGTGGGCATCCTGCACCACTTGACTGTCCGCCGGGGAATCGGCGAACTGCGCCACCGCCTGGGACTTTATGAAATCATCCTGCATAGTGGAGGCAATCTCATTTCCCTCCACATCCATAATCGCAAAATCAACTCTCGTAATCGAATGCAATTCATCAATGGTATTCTGTAAAATCTGGCTGGATATCATCTGCTCTCACGTCCTTTTTCTATGTTTTGGCTGGTTCCTCTTTTGTGAGTATAGCCTATTTTCCCGAAATTGGCAAGCAAAAGCGCATTTCTTAAAATTTGAACACCGCCACGCCGTAGGCCGGCAGATCGTAGGCAAAGGAGAACGGACGCCCGTCACACTCACTCTTCTCCGCCTTGTAAATCTCCGGCTGCTCCTTACCGCTGCCGCCAAACTCCGCCGCGTCGCTGTTCAGGATCAGCTTATACTGCTTTTTCTTCGGCACACCCACACGGTAATCCGGTCTGGCCACCGGCGTGAAATTGATGACAAACAGCAGATTGCTCTTTTCATCCTCGGAGTGGCGCACAAAGCTGAAAATGCTCCGGAAGCAGTCATCCGCGTTAATCCACTCAAATCCCTTGGGATCGCAGTCCGCCTGATACAGGGCAGGCGTTTTCGCGTACAGCTTCAGCAGCGCCCGGACATAGTTCTGGAGCTGGCTGTTTTTGTCCTCATCCAGCAGATACCAGTCCAGCTCCCGCTCCTCGCTCCACTCCTGGAACTGGCCGAAATCCTGGCCCATAAAGAGCAGCTTCTTTCCGGGATGCCCCATCATGAAGGAATAGCCCGCCTTCAGATTGGCAAATTTATCATCGTACAGTCCCGGCATCTTGTTGATCATGGAGCATTTCAGATGTACCACCTCATCGTGGGACAGCACCAGCACATACCGCTCGGAATAGGCATAGGTCATGGCGAAGGTCATCTTGTTGTGATTATCCTTCCTGAAATAGGGATCCAGCTTCATGTACTCCAGGAAATCATGCATCCAGCCCATGTTC
>CAZGRM010000244.1:0-4578 GCA_964528295.1 uncultured Lachnospiraceae bacterium | reverse complement strand
CTTCTCTTGCCCCACTCGTCTACTTCTGTTACAGTACCGCCAAAACGGGTAATGTACTCTTTCACTTTCTCGATTGTAGCGGCTCTGTCCTCGTCTTCTACCTTTGCGCTGACAACCACTGCTAATTCATACTTGTTCATGCTCTCGCACCTCCTTGTGGTCTCTGGCCCCTTTTCTGTGAAAGGAGCAAGGAAATTGATATATCACAGTTTTTTATCCTAACATAAAAAAGTGGGAAAAACAAGCATTTTTTAGATTTGGCATGACATTTTTTTCATGGCCGGGGCTGCTCCGCCGCGCTTTTAAGCCCTCTGGTATTCTTCTCCACCAGCTTTCTGGCGATCATGATCTGGTGGCCGCAGCCCATGCATTTCAGGCGGAAATCGGCGCCCACCCGGAGGATTTCCCATTCCTGACTGCCGCAGGGATGTTTCTTTTTCAGTTTGACGATATCGCCTACCTTATATTCCATTTTCCCTCCTTCTGAAAATCCGCCCCTCCCGGGGCGGATGATGTGCCAAACGCTCTCAGACCTTCAGCTCTCCCAGCACCTGGCCGATGCTGTCTGAGATCAGGAGATCCGCGTGGCTGTCCCGGGGAGTGGGGGATTTGTTGATCACCACCAGGTATTTTCCCTGGAAGTAGTCGATGAGCGCCGCCGGGTAGACCGCCAGGGAGGTGCCTCCGATGATCAGAGCGTCCGCCTCGGAAATGTGCCGCACCGCCTCCCGGATCGTTTTCTGATCCAGCCCCTCCTCGTAGAGCACCACATCCGGCTTGATCACGCCTCCGCACTGGCAGGTCGGCACGCCCTGGCTATGCAGGATGTCCTCCGCCAAGTAGCTTCGGTGACACCGCTGGCAGTAATTGCGCAGCACACTGCCGTGCAGCTCCAGCACCGTTTTGCTTCCCGCCTTCTGATGAAGGCCGTCGATGTTCTGAGTCACTACCGCCGTCAGCTTTCCCTTCGCCTCCATCTCCGCCAGCTTCCGGTGGGCGGCGTTGGGCTCCGCGTCCAGGCACAGCATCTTATCCCGGTAAAACCGGTAAAACTCCTTTGTATTGCGCACAAAAAACGTATGGCTCAGAATCGTCTCCGGCGGGTAATCGTACTTCTGATGATACAGCCCATCCACGCTGCGGAAATCCGGAATCCCGCTCTCCGTGGAAACTCCCGCGCCGCCAAAGAACACAATTCTGCCGCACTCATCCACAATCTCCTGCAATTTCTCCCTGCTCTTTTCCATCCGAACACACCTCTCCTTTCATTCGAATCCCCATGGGCGGCCTCCCAGCGTCCGCCTCATTTTGCCGCAAAGCCTGGTCCTATTTTGTCCCTGCGCTATTTCATCGCATAAGCCCGCGCCTATGTTCCATTATTTCGCCGCGTAAATCTGCGCCAATTTTCCCATCACCACAAACCTGGTGGCGTCGTCCCCGGTACAGGTGGACAGCGTCACCACCCGGTCCTCCCCGGTGACCTGCACTCCCGTGTTGTCCACCTGGGAATTTTCAAAGGCCACCTCCACGAAATCCCGGAACTCATCCTCCGTGAAGGCGATCTGGTAGGTAAGCCCCACCTTGTCCACCACCATGGCCGAGAAGATCCGGTACTGGTATATGAAATCCGGCGTGAAGATCCAGAAAAACTTGCTCTTGTTAAAGACCTCCGCCTCCCCGAACTGCTTCAGCTTTCCGAACATGGAGCCGTTCTTCATATTGTGACCGTAAATCACCGTATTCTGGTCCGTGAAATCCTTTTCATTCTCATAATTCATGAACAGGCAGCCGGCAAAATTGTCCTCTCTCTCAAAGGTCCGGTGAAGGTAATAGTCATTGTCCTCCCCCCGAACCACCGGGTAGGAGATATCCAGCGCCCGTATCTTCAGCCAGCCCGCGATGTCCGGGTTCACCTTCGTCAATTCCTCAAAATCAATGGGATTCGTCATGGTGGGCAGCGTCACCTCCGCGCCGTTCTCCAGAGTCGTCACCACCTCCCGGCCTGACACCGACTGAAGCAGCGCCTCGTCGTCCTCCAGGGAATCCAGATTCTCCGACTCCCTCTCCGCCACGGTGTAGCTGCTCTCCAGATTATCATACTCCACCGTGCCCTTCCTGTACTCCCTGTAAAACCCGTACAGAGTCCAGCCGGAATATACAAACACCGCCAGGGCAATGATCATCAGCACAAACCGGATCACGTCCCCGAAGGTGACTCCTTTCTTCTTTGGCTTCCTTCTTTTATCCTCATATCTGCTTCCCACCGCGTTTCCCCCTTTCCGCTTAACCCGGACGGCGCTGATGCCATCTGGGCTGGGATTCATTTCTTATGGGCAGCGTCACAATAAACCTGGTATTTTTCACATCGCTGGCCGCGGATATGGTGCCGCCGTGCAGCTCCACGATCTGCTTCGCGATAGCAAGTCCCAAACCCGCCCCCCCTGTTTTGCTGGAACGGGCGTCATCCACCCGGTAGAACTTTTCGAAGATCATCTCCAGCTTTTTCTGGGGGATCTGGGGCCCCTCATTGGTAAATATAATGGTGATCCTGTCCCTGCCTCCTCTGGCCTGAATCAGGATCTGGGTATCCTCGTAGCCGTAGGCCGCCGCGTTTCGCAGCAAATTATCGAAAACCCGGGCCAGCTTATCCGGGTCTCCCAGAAACATCAAATGATCCTCCACATCCACGCCGCAGGTCATGCCCTTCTCGCTGAGCATTCCATAGCTCTCATCGGCCAGCTGCTCCAGCAGGATGGACAGATTGACCTCCTCCTTCTCCAGCACGATATCCTGGAGATTGAATCTGGTAATATCAAAAAATTCGTTGATCAGCTCCTCCAGCCGGAAGGCCTTCTCCAGCGTGATATGGGTATACTTGGCCCGCTCCCCCACCGGCATATCCGGGTGCTCGTCCAGCATGGTCAAATAGGCGATCACCGAGGTCAGCGGCGTCTTCAGGTCATGGGCCAGATAGACCACCAGCTCATTCTTTTTCTGCTCGCTCTCCGCCGCCTGCTGCTCCCTGCGCATCAGCTTCATTTTCAGCGTGGTCATCTTGTCCGCCATGGGGGCCAGCTCCGGCACCAGCACAATGGGCTCCTCCGACGCGTTCAGAATCTTTTCCAGGCCGTCGCTGATATCATTCAGATACCGGATCATCCGGCCCACGGCCAGATAGAAAAAGCACAGAAACAGAACCCCGAAGCCCCCCATCACCCACAGGGATTTATTGTAAATGAAAATCCGGTTGTACCACGTCACGGCCTGCCAATAGTCCATGCCGAACCGCTGGAACAGCCTCACCATCAGATTGGCAAAGCTGTCCTGGAAAATTCCGTCCACCACAAAGGTGAGGATCCCGTACCCCACGGCGGCCGCCAGCAGCGTGATCAGCAGTGTGCGGACGAGAATGGTATGTTTTAATTTCCCGTAATTATTTTTCAACCTTGTATCCCACTCCCCAGACGGTCTTGATGAAGTCGCTCTTTCGCCTTCCATCCCCCATCTTTTCCCGCAGGTGACGGATGTGAACCATCACCGTATTGTTGCTGTTTTTGAAATATTTTTCCTTCCAGATCTGCTCAAAAAGCTGCTCGGAGCTGATGACCTTCCCCCGGTTCTCGCACAGGAGCCAGAGAATGTCAAATTCAATGGGAGTCAGCACCAGCTCCCTCTCGTTGAAGCGGCACTCATGGGTATCCCGGTTCATCACCAGGCCCGCGAAGTCAATGACACTGTCGGTCTGCCTCGCGGATACGTTGTCGTTATATTTCGTGTAGCGGCGAAGCTGAGCCTTCACCCGGGCCACCAGCTCCAGCGGATTGAAGGGCTTTCCGATGTAGTCGTCGGCCCCCAGGGTCAGCCCGTTGATCTTGTCACTGTACTCCGTCTTTGCGGTCAGCATGATCACGGGAAATTTGTACCTTTCCCGTATCTTTTGCAGCACCCGGAATCCCTCGATGTCCGGCAGCATCACATCCAGGAGGGCCAGATCCGGCGGCTCCTGACCGATCTTTTGCAGCGCCTCCCGGCCGGTGTAGGCCAGCTCCACCTGATAGCCCTCGTTCCGAAGATACAGCGCTATGATCTCCGCAATATCCTTCTCATCATCCAATACTAGTATTTTATTATTCATTTTCCCTGATCCCGGCAGGGCCCCGGAAGGCCCCGCCTATGCTTTGCCTCTATGGTTTTTACTCACAGTTTCCCACTGTTCTCGGATAGGGGATCACGTCCCGGATGTTGGACATTCCGGTCAAATACATCACGCAGCGCTCAAAGCCCAGCCCAAAGCCCGCGTGGCGGGTGGAGCCGTACTTGCGCAGATCCATGTAATATTTGTAATCCTCCGCCCTCATTCCCAGCTCGGTGATCCTGGCCTGGAGCTTGTCAAAGTCGTCCTCTCTCTGGCTGCCGCCGATGATCTCCCCGATGCCCGGCACCAGGCAGTCCATGGCCGCCACCGTCTTTCCGTCCTCGTTCAGCTTCATATAGAAGGCCTTGATCTCCTTGGGGTAATCGGTGACAAACAGGGGACGCTTATAAATCTGCTCCGTCAGATAGCGCTCATGCTCCGTC
>CAZGRM010000243.1:0-4612 GCA_964528295.1 uncultured Lachnospiraceae bacterium | reverse complement strand
GAAGGAAAGATCATGAATCGTATCCGTCTCACTGGCCGGATACCGGTAGCACACCTGGTCAAACTCGATCTCACAGGGCAGGCCCCGGCGCTCCACCTCCGCCGTCGATCGGCTCTCACAGTCTCCTCTCCTGCTTTTGCTTCGGTCCTCCATGTCCAGACATTCCCGGTAACAGCGCAAATCTCCGTTTACCATCCACAGCTTCCGCACCTGCTCCGCAATCTGCCCTACCCAGCCAGAGTACCCCAGGGCCGCGCCAATGTAAAGCACGTACTCCGCAAGGGTGATCTCCGCCTTCATCGCCATTCCTGTAAGCAAAAGATAGGCGGCCAGCTCCATCCCGATCCCCACAGCCGTCGTGATCAGCGCCGACAGAAAATTCTTTTTCTCGACGGACATATAGTCCTTTCGTATCTCCCGGTATCTCCCGGCGAACCGCTCCTCGATCCAGGAATACATCTGGTACATCCGAATATCCTTCCCCGTCTGCGGATCCGCAGAGCTTGCCTGAAGATAGGACATCTTTTGCACCGCCTCGCCCAGGTAGTGCTCTCTCTTCATTCTCTCCCGCTCGCCCATATCGGAAAACCGGAAGCTCACGCAGGTGGCGGCTGCCATCAAAACCAGCAGCAGGGGAAAACGCCGCAGCACCGCCAGATAGACAACAAAGCCAAAGACGCCGGAAATCAGCAGCATGAGATTTTGGCAGCAAATCGCAAGATACCGCTGGTTCGCCCAGACGTACATGGTGGCCTCCTGGAACCGTCCGGAAATTTTTTTGTCCTCCAGGTTCTCATAGTCGCAGGTCATCAGCTTATCCGTCAGCAAATCATCCAGCGCCTGGCTAAACGCACCGGCCTGCGCATTGATGATGCCGCTGCTTCTCTGCTCCAGATAGCAGCCCAAGATTTCCACCAGGCCCATACCGCCCACCACCAGCAGCAGACTCTGAAAATCCCCCTCCTCCGTAATCGCCCTCACCACAATATTGGACATTAAAATCCCGATGAAGGGGAGCAGCACCTTTAAGGCCGCTCCCACAAAAACCATTCGGAAGGACTGGGGAATAAACCTGCGGATGCAGCCCAGCAGGAAACGCAGATTATCCCATAGTGAATATTTTTTCATATTTTCCCTCCTCGTTGCGCAATGATATGGTACTGAGAATACAAAACAATCGTATTTTCCTGGCACATTCATTTCATTTTGGTTATCTGGATATAAATAAATCCCTCAAATACCTGTATGACCAAAGTCCCTCGTCACTCATATGCCTGAACCTGACTCAAAAACATTCCGGCATACCTTCCGCCTTGATTCATCAGCTCCTCATGACTTCCCTCCTCCAGAACCCTTCCGTTTTCAAACAGCAGAACCCGATCCGCCCAGCGGGCAAAACCCAGCCTGTGGGAGATGAAAATAACCGTTCGGTCTCCCGCCACCTCTTGAATAAGCCTATAGATCTCAATCTCCGCCAAAGGATCCAGGTAAGCCGTAGGTTCGTCCAAAATCCAAAATCCCGCGCTTTTATTTGCCAGCAGCCGCGCCACAGCCAAGCGCTGCCACTGGCCCGATGAAAGCTCCCGGCCTTCTTCCAGCTGTCCCAAAGATGTCTCCAATCCATCCGGCATAGCGGATACAGCCTCTTTCAGCCCCACTCGATCCAGAATATCATATATCTCAGTCTCACCAAGCTCTCTGTCCGCAGCCCCCACCTGGATATTTTCCCGAATGGTCATCTGATACCGGGCAAAATTCTGCTGGATGCAGGAAACCGAATTTTTCAAAACTCCCGGTCCTTCCCCATAGGCAACCTGCCCTTCGTATTCCGTCAGAAGTCCGGCTAATATGGAGGAAAAGGTTGTCTTTCCGCTGCCATTGATCCCCACCAGAGCAATCTTTTCCCCTCCTCGGATACGCAAGTCCATCCCCTTCAGCGCATAGGACTCCGCCTGTAAGTATCGGTATTTCAGCCCCCTCACCGTCAGGTCAAAGGTGCCTCCCGGCAGAGCCTCCGTTTCCTCCCTGGCCAGCTCCATAACCTCCCGGTGGCTAAAGAGGAAGCTTTTCTGTGACTGATTTTCCGCCACGTACTGCTGTACCTCGTCCAGCGTGTTGATGACATAATTCAGCAGCTCATTCATCAAAGTCAGAAATCCCAACGTATGCTTTCCTATCAAAATCTCATAAGCCGTCAGGGCCAGCATCATAATATAAGGAATATTGAACACAAACCGTACCGCCTGCATCGTCACCTCATACCGCCGGAAAATTCGAATCCGAATCTTATATTCTTCATCATAGGCGCTCTCCCATTTTCGGAAAACAAAGGGAAACAGCCGGTTTAACCGACACTCCTGATGACTGCTCCGCTCCGATCCCAGCCCCATGAAGTAGCTCTCTCTCTGGCTATATGGCTGAATCTCCTCCCAGCACCGCCCCATTCGCTGATAGATAGAGCCAGAGCACTTTAAATAAAACGCCAGCATCACCAGATAAACCGCCAGCACACCCCAGTTCACCTGAAGCAAATAATAAGCGTATAAAATTCCTGTAGGAACCAGCACCGCCAGCTCCACGCCGCTTTTTATAAAATTCAGATATGCGTCCAGACTTTTTTCACTGGCCTCAAAGATGATCAGGTTTCCATGATGCGTCTCGTAATAATCCGCCTTTATCCCTGACACATGGGCATACAGCTCTTTTTCATAGTAATGCCTCACCTGAAGACTCAGCTTATCCCAGAGAATATTTCCTCCCGCGGCGATTAGCTCAAACAGAAGGAGCAGACAACAAAACATGAACAATGTGCGGACTCCCCGCCTAAACTCCAGCTCTCCTCTCGCCAGCAAAACAATGCTGTCTGTCACAAACTCAGTAAAGGTCAGGCTAACATACACCCCCGCCACGGAAAACAGTCTCACAGCCAGATAGCTCAGATAAACGCCCAATCCGCTTTTCACAGCCAGACTGTTCGCCAGCCTCAAAGCCTCAAAATAACTTGTTTTCTTCTCTGTCTTCATACTCCCATCCCTCCCGCGGCCTCTGTGCCGTACAGCTTTCGCTGGGCGCTCACCATTTCAGCATACACACCGCCTAAGCTCATCAGCTCTTCATGACTTCCCTCCTCTACCAGCCTTCCCTCTTTCATAATGCAGATACGGTCCGCAATTCTGGCAAAGCTGATTCTGTGGGAAATGATCACCGCCGTTCTTCCCTCTATGATCTCCTTAAACTCGTCCACCACCCGCTGCTCCTCAATGGGATCAATGGAAGCAGTCGGCTCATCCAGCATCACCAGATGCGGAGTACCCATATAGGCCCGAGCCAGAGCGATTCTCTGCCACTGTCCGCCGCTCAGCTCCTGGCCCTTTTCACTATATGCCTTACCCAGCAGCGTCTCCTCTCCCTGGGGAAGACTCTCAACAAACTGGAGCAGATTTCCTTTTTCCATCGCCGTATGTACCTCCCGCCTGTCCTCCAGCTTCTCCACACAGCCTACGCCGATATTCTCATAAGCGGTCATGCAAAACCTGGTGAACTCCTGGAATGTCACCCCCCAATCCTTGGAATACCGCTTCAATTCCCCTTTTTCCATCCGGCGTCCATTGATATAGATATCTCCTTTGTAATCCTCCAATACCCCACACAGAATCTTAGACAGGGTACTCTTTCCGCTTCCGTTATATCCCAGCAGACACAGTACCTCCCCCCGTCTCAGCTTTAAGTCGATGCCCCTCAGAGCTTTGCTCTCCTGATTCGGATAGGAATACGTCACATTCCTCAGCTCAATTTCCTCTACACTTCCCGGCTCGTACACATCCCCGGTCTCCTGATCCGCCAGACTCAGCCCGCTGGTCCAGTTCTCATATTTCTCCACAAAAGCAAAATACCGATCGATATGAAGGATATCCTCCTGAAGATCCTGGCTCAGTATCGCCGCCACCTGGTTAATCCTGGCCACCAATATCCATACCACCGTATTCACCAGCACAAATTCACTTACCAGCATCCGTCCTTGCGATACCAGATACATATAGTACAAAATCAACGCCACATAGCTGGCCTGACGGACCAGCGCCGGAATAGCCTGCACCCAATGAATTTTTTTATCCAGCCCATACCGTTCCTTTCTGAATCCCAGGAAGGAATCCTCCCACTTTCTAAGGAAAAAGGGCTGGCTTTTAAAAATTCGAATCTCCCGCGCATACTCTGGCGCGGAAAGAATTTTTTTAAAATACTCCGCTTTCCGCTCCTCCTGAATCTGCCTGCTGTATAAATCCATTTTTTCCTTTACCAGTACACTGTTTACCCAAAAGATCAGAAGGGCCTGAAAAACAATCAAAAGCATTGCCAGAGCGCTGATACCAGCTATGGAAATCCCGCCCAAGAGCACTGTAATGACCGCACTCCCCAATTGATTGAAAATCGTAGCGGATATTTTGGTCGTATGTTCAATGTTATTTTTTACAAAGGCATACTCATTCATAAACTCCGGATCGCAGAACCGGTCGTTTTTCTCTTTCGCCGAGCATCCCATAAAAATCCCCAGAAACCGTTTCTTTGCTTTGTTGGCGTACAAGGCCGCCATCATATTCTTTAAATTTTCAGG
>CAZGRM010000242.1:0-4617 GCA_964528295.1 uncultured Lachnospiraceae bacterium | reverse complement strand
GCGGCCTCACTCCTTCTTCTCAAAATGCTGGTAATCCACCGGATAATTCCAGTCTCCTCCCCAGGTAAACCCATGCTCCGCAAACACCTGGTAGCACAGATCCTCATGGTCAATCATATGATCCAGGCCGCTCCCCCTGTCCACGTAGGGCAGCGCATTCTCATACTCACAGTAATACGTCCCGTCCCCGTTGGGCAAAACGTAGGGATTCTGCTGGGGGTTGATGTCAATTGCCCGCCCTGCCGCATGGTTCGATAAATTCCCGCTGGTCTCTATCACCCGGTAGCTGAAGGCCGAGGTATTGTTCGCCAGCATAGACATGGTATCCGTGGTTTCCGCGTCCGTGTCCCAATAATTGTCCGCCAAATACATGGACTGGATCTCATACTCCGCCGCAAACAGCTCCCGGAAAATTTCCAGGAACTCCTCCGCCAGAACCTGATTCACGATCAGCTCTCCCACCTGCGGCTCATGATCGAAATTAAAATGAAGAACTCGCAGATATCTCAGCTCCCCCAAATCCAGCTCACAATCCATCGGATAGGTCCTGCCGCTGATCCGCTCCAGCACCTCTTCGCCGATCTCCTCGGCATAAAAATAAACTCCTACCTCTCCCGCCGCCTCCGCGGCCGCCAGCTCCTCCGCCAGCTCTCCGGTCAGAACGGTCCCCGGCTCCAATATCTCCGCCCCAGCACTGGATTTACCCGCATTTTTTATCTTTTCCACTCCGGCATTTGTTTTGCCCTCACCCTCTGACTCTTCCGCCTCAGTGCTCAATTTCCCCGTATTCCCCATCTCTTCCTCCCCAACATTCCATTCAACCACATTCTCCGTCTCCGCAGCCCCGGCGCTCCATCCTCCCTGGCACATTCCCACTGCCAGAAAAACAGCTCCGCCTATCCCGCATCCAATCCACTTTCTCATAACCGCACCGCCTTTCAAAATCCTGTATTTCTTAAAAATTTTATCCCCTCTCCCCCAGCCTGCGCAACCTTATTTTCCTTAAAACTTTCTGTATTCCTCCCTCACCCTCCCGGCAACCCCGTCATATTTTCGGCCTTCCGCAACCAAAGTCTTGTTTTTGTGATGGAAATATGGTAACCTCGTTATACTACAAAAACGGAGATCACCCGGGAGAAGCTATGGATATACAAGGATTTCAAGCGGAAATTTTATTATTATTTACCACACTGATTTGGGTCATGTATCTGATGGTCTATTTGTCCAGCCCCAGAAATAAGGTCAATCAGTGGTGCTGTATCTGCGGCCTGCTCCTAAGCATCGGGGTGCTAAAGGAGTACATCGTCGCAGCCGGACTCTTTTCCGGCACTGAAATACATATTTTTGAAAAACAGTATAACCTGGAGAAATTTCTTAATTCCATTTTGACGGCGGTCCTCTACTACATCTCCATGCCCTGTGTCATGGTATTCAGCATGTATTTCTGCCATATGGACAAACGATTCCCCGGGGCCTTTTCCCTCTGCCGGATTCTCGTATTCCTTCCGGTATTCGCCTTCGGAGCGGTGTATCCCTGGAGCCAGACCCGGCAAATTCCCCAAAAAAGCCCCATGGCCTTCCACTATGTGGCGATATACAACCTGCTCTACGGTGCGGCAGCCACTGTTCCCATCCTCGCCACCCTGATCCGAGAGCGAAAAGGACATCAGTTCCGGCAGAGAAGGCTGGTGTCCATCATTGCCCTGCTGCCCCTGTGGTACTGGCTGATCACGCTATTTCTATTCCATCTCCTAAAGCTGGAACGACTATACAAATTATGGCAGGGAAACGTATTTATTCTCCTGTTTCTCTTCATATATTATGTCAGACAGCTATTCGGGGGAGGTATCTGGGGGCTGCGGCTAAACCGGGAATATTTTGACTGGTCCGAGGAGAGTATCGCCCTTCCTGAAAATATCCCCTATATCACCCATATGCTGAAGGGGGAAACCGCAAAAATTTCCTGGTGCTCCGATTCCATCCGGTCCATGGGGCTTTCTGAGCTTTCTCCCGAGCTGGATATCATAGACCGTTCCGTGGAGCATATACAAGAATTTGTCCGCCGCAGCAGCCAATACTCTAAAGATATCACTCTGGCATGGGAGTACGTGGATATGACCGCACTTTTTCAGGAGGTAAAAAAGGAATGGATGGAAAAGTGGACGGGACAGATTGAAATAAAGCTGGAGGAGACGCCTCCTCCCATCCTGTTTTGCGATTACCATCACCTGAAGGAGGTCCTGTGTAATCTGGCGTCAAATGCCGTCGAGGCCATGGGGACTGAGGGAACGCTGACTCTCAGCTTCCAAATCAGCGGCAGGAGCATTGCCCTGATTCACGTGGCAGACACGGGCCCCGGCATCTCAAAGGAAGCCCTCTCCCGCATCTTTCAGCCCTACTACACAGAATGGCAGGACAGTACCCATCTGGGTCTGGGACTTTCCTACTGTCAGAAGGTCATCGGCAAACACGGAGGGTATATTCAGGTCAAATCTCCGGCAGATGACACGGAAAAAGGTACTGTCTTTACGATTTGTCTGCCAATCCGAAACAGAAAGAGAGAATAATCATGCAAAATCCAGTCAAAATATTAGTGGTGGATGACGATCCCGACTTTTTGTATCTCATCCAAAAAACGCTGAAGCGGCAGAAATCCTTCGAAATTGTTGGCTGCTGCCAGTATAAAAAGGACGCTGTTACCATGGCCTGCGCCAGCCGACCGGATATTGTCCTGATGGATCTGAATCTGGGCGAGTCCTCCTCTGACGGGATTCAGATTTCCCGGGAAATCCGGATTCTGACCGACGCAAAGGTGCTGATCCTCACAGCCATCGATACCCAGGATGTGATCCTGAAGGCATCCCGGGAGGCCTTCGCCTCCGGCTACGTCTTCAAGGGGCAGCCCTCTCTCCTGGTCGAAAATATTCTCGAGCTGTCAAAGGGTCACACCGCCCAGGAATACCTGATTGCCTCCTCGGCTCTGTCCTGCCTTTCAGAGGCTGAAATGGCCGTATTCCAGAATCTCATGGGAAAAGGCGTCCAGCTTCAGTCCTCCCCGAAAACCATCGCCAACCAAACCACCCGAATCCTGCACAAGCTGGGGCTGGAGAACAAAAAGGATCTGCTCCACGTATTTCAAATCATGGCGGGAACAAAATAATCATTCATAAATCTAAAAAATCCCAAGAAATTTGGGATTTTTTCTTTTCTCCATATCTTATGTTAGAATGATTTTATCTATTACAAATTAAGCGGGAAGAAAGGAGAAAATGTATGAAAGCAACCCGAAAAAGCTTCTTCAAAACCCTGCTTGTGGCTCTGACCTTCGTTTTCGCCACATGCTGTTTCCAGGGCATCACGGCTGAAGCGGCCACCCCATCCCTGAAAAAGAAATCCGTTTCTCTGAAGGTGGGGCAAACCTACACCCTGGAGGTAAAAAATGCCACAAAGAAGGTCACCTGGAGCAGCAGCAACAAAAAAGTTGTTTCCGTAAAATCCACCAGCGGCGCCAATAAGAAAAAGGCCAAAATATCCGCAGTGAAATCCGGCAAGGCAACCATCACCGCAAAGGTGGGCAGTAAAAAGCTGAAAGCCACCGTCACGGTAAAAAGCTTCTCTATGAACAAAAAGACAGCCTCCGTGAACGAAGGCTCCGCCATCACACTGACCGCACAGAACGCAGGAAAAAAAGTATCCTGGACCAGCAGCAACAAGGCTGTAGCTAAGATTGTACAGACCAGCGGTACAAACAGCAGCAAGGTGACAGTCTTTGGCGTGCGCAACGGAACAGCCACCATTACCGGAAAGATCGGTTCCGTAAAAATCACCACAAAGGTGACGGTAAAGCATGTACATAGCTGGGCCCCCGCCACCTGTACCAAGCCCAAGACCTGTACCACGTGCGGCGCCACATCAGGCTCCGTACTGTCCCATAACTGGAATGGTCCCGACGCCACCTGCCAGGCCCCCAAGGTATGCGCATATGGATGCGGACAGGTGCTTCAGACGGTAGGACACAGCGCAGCCATTGGCGATACAGCCAGCTGTACCCATGATGTCTACTGTCAATACGGCTGCGGCACTCTGATCGCCCATATTGAACACAATTACGTAAACGGCATTTGCAGCTACAACTGCGGTACTGTCCGGCTGACGGATTTCTTCTCCATGAACATCAGCCAGTTCGGCGGCCCCACCAGCGTAGTAAGAGTTGCTATCAATAACACCTTGATGAATATCAATCCTCAAAGACTTTTCGTTGGAATTGAGGAGGATCTCGTAAACGGCAATGTCTGCAAGCTTACCACAGGAGGCAAGACCTACACCGGCCTTTTAGTTAGCTCCGCCACCTCCACTACGCCCATATCCAGCGATCCCTACGGCAATGCAGGATTTGGAACCACCTTCTTCCGGCTGACGGAATCTGTCAACATTGATTTGAGCGCAACGATCGAATTCCAGATCCGCTTCATCGGCCAAAAATACAAGGTGACCGTAAGCAGGACCGGCTATACCTGGCAGAAAATCTGATTAACAATCGAGTAGGAGGCGGTGATTAGCCGCCGTCCTCTCACACCACCGTGCATACCGTTCGGTACACGGCGGTTTCAATAGTTG
>CAZGRM010000241.1:0-4672 GCA_964528295.1 uncultured Lachnospiraceae bacterium | reverse complement strand
CATGAGCCTGGCGGAGGCGGACCAGCGGATGCAGCAGTGGGCCTATGAGACCTTTGAGGGGGACGATATCCCCCTGTGCGATGTGAGCATGGTAAAGCTGCCCGAGGGCTACAACGGATTTTTTATCCATATGGATCACAGGCTCATCGATTCCTGCGGCCTGGTGGTGATGATCAATGATCTGATGGGACTCTACACCCATTTCCGGTTCGGGACGGAGTATCCTGAGGATCTGGCGGACTATGAGGAGGTGCTGGCGAAGGATCTGAAGCGGGCAGGGGGCGAGAAGCGTTTCGCCAAGGACAAAAAGTTCTGGGACGACCAGCTGGACGCTCTGGGGGAGCCCCTTTACTCCGATATCCAGGGCCCCTCTGTTTTGGAGGAGGCGAGACGGCGTCACGGAGATCCCGGACTTCGGGCCGCGGACATTGAGCTGAAGCGGCTGTTTGTGGCGGTGAAGGACTATTATCTGGAGCCGGAGCCCACGAAAAATCTGATGGATTTCTGCATGAATCATCAGCTCTCCATGACGAATCTTTTGCTGCTGGGGATTCGGACCTATCTGTCCAAGGTAAACGGCGGCCAGGAGGATATCACCATCGAAAATTTCATTTCGAGGCGCTCCACCCACGCCGAGTGGACCTCGGGGGGCAGCAGGACCATCATGTTTCCCTGCAGGACGGTGATCTCCGGGGACACAGAATTTATGGCGGCGGCCTATGAGATCCAGAATGTGCAGAACCGGATTTATATGCACAGCAATTATGACCCGGCGCGGATCGAGGAGGAGATGAGAAGGCGGTACCACACGCCGGAGCATACCACCTATGAGAGCTGCTACCTCACCTACCAGCCCATGCCGGTCCGGCTGGACAATTCCCACCTGGCGGACATTCCTCAGCATGGGAAATGGTTTGCCAACGGAGCGGCCACGAAAAAGATGTATTTGACCGTATCCCACACCGGAAACAGAGGAATGTGCTTCTCCTTCCACTATCAGACAGCCTGTCTGAAGGAGCATGATATGGAGCTTCTGTATTATTATTTGATGCGCATCCTCTTCAAGGGCATCGCGGAGCCGGATATGAGTGTGGGCGAAATCATGAGACAAGTATAATAATGGAGGATAGAAAAATGACGAAGGAAATGGAATTTAAGGAGATTGTGGCGGAGTACTGCCAGGTGTCACCGGAGGAGATGACAGATGATATGAGATTTCGGGAGGACCTGGGATTCAGCTCTCTGGATTTCATGTCATTTCTGGGAGAGCTGGAGGATACCTTCGGCGTAGAGCTGGAGGAGGAGGACGCCCTGGGAGTGCTGACCCTGGGAGAGGCGCTGGAGCTTTTGGACCGGCTGTAAAAAGGAGGAGAAGGAAATGTTGATTCGGGATATATTGGAGGAAAGCGGAAGACGCTATGGAGAGATCGCGGCGGTCAGATGGCTGAAAAAGAAGGACATCCAGGAGAGAAGCTACCGGGAGCTGCTGGAGAATGTGGCGGCGGTGCGAGGAGGACTGCTGGCGGAGGGCTTTGCGGGAAAGCACATCGCGCTGATCGGCGCCAGCTCTGTGGAGTGGATCGAGAGCTATCTGGGCATCATCACCGGAAGCACGGCCGCCGTGCCGCTGGACGCGGGACTTCCCGGTGAGGATTTGATTGATTTGCTGAACCGGTCCGATGCGGAGGGCCTTTTCCTGAGTCCGAAGAATCAGGGACTGCTGGAGGAAATTCTGGCGAACTGCCCCGGGCTGAAACGGGTGTGGCTGCTCCAGGAGGAGGCGCCGGAGGAGGCGTCGGGGAAGGTGACGTCCCTGGCGGAGCTGAAGGTGGCCTCAGGGGAGGAGGATGGAGAACGCCCCGCTTTGGATCAGGTGGCCACCATCATTTTTACCTCCGGCACCACGGGAAAGAGCAAGGGAGTGATGCTGACCCAGAGCAATCTGGCCGCCAACGTGGAGGCGGTGGACTACTGGAAGGAGCCGGGCTGCGTGCTGCTCAGCGTGCTTCCCATCCATCACGCCTTCTGTCTGGTGATGGACTGGCTGAAGGGCTTTTCCCTTGGGACCACGGTGTGCGTCAATGATTCCTTCCTCCACATGGTACGAAATATGGGGATCTTTCAGCCCCAGGTGATGCTGATGGTTCCCATGATGATCGAGACCATCTACAAGAGGCTGTCCAGCGCGGACCCGGCCATCCCGAAGAAGGCTCTGGCCGCCCATGTGTTTGGGGGCAGACTGGAGATCATTTTCACCGGAGGCGCCCATCTGGATCCCTACTACATCGAAAAATTCGCGGAGTACGGGGTGGAGATCTATGAGGGCTACGGCATGTCAGAGTGCTCCCCGGTGATCAGCTCCAACACACCCCGGGATCACAAGGCGGGATCGGTGGGCCGGCCCCTGGCCAATGTGGAGCTGGCCTTTGACAACGGAGAGATCCTGGTCAGAGGCACCAGCGTCATGAAGGGATATTATCATATGCCGGAGGAGACCGCCGAGACATTGAAGGACGGCTGGCTCCATACGGGGGACAAGGGATATCTGGATGAGGATGGCTTCTTATTTATCAATGGCCGGGTGAAGAACCTGATTATCCTCTCCAACGGAGAGAACATCTCCCCGGAGGAGATCGAAAATAAGCTGGCTCTGGGTGAGCTGGTGGGCGAGGTGATCGTGACCGGGGAGAACAACGGGCTGACCGCCAGGATTTATCCGGACCAGGAGCAGGTGGCGGCCAGAGAGCTGGACCAGGAGGCCGTCCGGGCAGAGCTGCAGTCCTTTTTGGATCAGTACAATAAGGCCCAGCCCACCTACCGGCAGATCACGGGCCTGGTGGTGCGGAAAAATCCCTTTATCAGAAATTCCACGAAAAAGATCAAGCGGCAGGAGGCATTGATTGATTAGAGCATAAAGGGAAACATACCTGCCAGAAAGGCGTTGGTCAGGATATCGGCGATGACTTCCGGCGGAGTCCGGAAATTTTCCAGGGTCCACTTGTGAAGCACGCCGATGGTGCTGCCGATGGCGCAGGCGATGGTGTAGGAGAACTCCGTTGGGCTGTGCTGGGAGGGCGCGGCGCTCTGGGTCACCTTCGCGGCATAGCGGTGCAGCATGGTGAGGGCATTCCCGAAAAACTCATTCCCCCTGGGATCCCGGAGAAGATTGGCCAGAAAGGGATTCGTCCTGGTGTACTCGCAGATGGTCAGAAAATAGGACCGGCACAGATCCCGGTCATTCTTCGGGTGAAAGGTCTCCATGAGAGCGAAGATATCCCGGAGAGTCTTGTCCTCAATGGCGGCGACCAGGGCCGGCACATTCTCATAATGGTTGTAGAAGGTGCTTCTCACGATCCCTGCCCTCTTTATGATATCCGACACGGTGATCTTATCCAATTCCTTTTCCTTCAGAATCAAAAAAAATGCGTCATAGATGGCCTCGTCGGCCACCGAGTATCGCTCATCCTGCGTTTCATTCATCATAAAGCGGCTCCTTACGTTTCGGTAAAAAAATTTACCTTAGTGTATTCTTTTTTCCCCGCGGTGTCAAGGGTTGCGAAAATTCACGGCAGGTTTTTCTTGTGTTGGATGAAAAATATGGTATGATAGGACATGACATTTTATAACGATGATCCATAGAATTTTGCGGAAATGAGGAGTACAGATCATGCCAGTATTTGATTTCAGCAACACAGCAGAGGAGAAACACGATTCCGTATGCACCTACACCGTATTCCGGTCCGATGAGGGGGAGGCCTCGCCGGAAAAGCCGATTCTGATTCTGGACAACCATAAGCGGGCGTGGAAGCACCATTCCTGCGGTGTGTTCACCAATCCCGGCAAACGGACGGCCTTTGAATTTAACGAGGAGGGCGGAACGGTCAGCGCCGATATCCTGCAAATCGACGCCCGCTTTGTGAGCCTGCTCCGGTGGCTTGGGGAAAGCCGTATCAACGTGCGGCTGTCGGGACAGAACCGCCCGGAGGGCTACGCGGTGTACCGGATCCGGGAGATCGCCTTCGGAGGCGGCACCAAGCTCTCCGCCGAGGACGGGTTTCTCCAGTTTATGATCGAGCGGCTGCTGGCCAGCAGCGCCCCCGCTTTGGAGGAGGAAGACGATGATCAGGAGGAGACGGGCGACGGCATGAAGCTCACCAGCCTCCAGAGCATCACGGACTTTATCACCTGCGCGGGGAGGACGCTGCCGGACAATATCCGGCTCTGGGCCAGAAGGAATCTGGCGGTGTCCCGGTCCCATGAGGTCACGGCCGAGGAGCGCCGCCACGCCCAGAGGGCCCTCTCCATCATGATGAATATCCAGTGGAAAAACAATTATTTTGAGTCCATCGATCCCCGGGAGGCCCGGCGGATCCTGGACGAGGAGCTCTATGGGATGGAGCGGGTGAAGCAGAGGATCATCGAGACCATCATCCAGATCAACCGTACCCATACGCTTCCGGCTTATGGTTTGCTGCTTTGCGGCCCTGCGGGCACCGGGAAATCCCAGGTGGCCTATGCGGTGGCCAGGATTTTGAAGCTGCCCTGGACGACGCTGGATATGAGCTCCATCAACGATCCTGAGCAGCTTACGGGAAGCTCCCGCATTTATTCTGACGCAAAGCCCGGCATTATTATGGAAGCCTTTTCCATGGCGGGGGAATCCAACCTGGTG